>CATLVU010000088.1 GCA_950061135.1 uncultured Oligoflexia bacterium | reverse complement strand
TGGAATTGATACCGGTGCATTACAAATTACAACCTTTCACTCTTTTTGTTCTAGAGTTTTAAGACAAGAAGCTCAGTATTTAGGACTGAGTAGGAACTTTACGATTTATGATACAAGTGAATCAAAAAGTATAATAAAAAACGTCCTTGGTAAAAGAGGAATATCTCCTAAAGAGATACATCCCAATGAAATTTTATACTATATTGACTCAGTAAAAAATGCTGGCTTTTATATTGGATGCAAAAACCCACAAATCTTAGAAGAAATAGATCAAGAGGATTTATTCTTTAGTTTTTATAAAGAATATGAATCTGAGTTACATAAATCGAATGCCGTAGATTTTGGCGGATTAATTACAGGAGTAATAAATCTTTTTGAGTCTTTTCCTGAAGTTTTAGAGCGTTATCACAATAGATATAAATACTTATTAGTAGATGAGTATCAAGATACAAATAGGGCCCAATTTTATTTGGTAAAATATTTAGCACAGAACCATCATAATATTTGCGTTGTCGGGGATGAAGATCAGTCTATTTATTCTTGGCGAGGAGCTGATATCAGAAATATTTTGGATTTTGAAGAGGCTTTTCCATCTTCACAACTCATTAAATTAGAACAAAATTATAGATCTAGTAAAAAGATTATAGAAGCTGCAACATCAGTTATTGAGAACAATGTTCACCGCAAGGGTAAAAGGATGTGGACTGATAATGATGATGGTGAAGTAATTCAAGTAATTGAATGCAAAGATGATAGAGAAGAATCAAGTTTTGTTGCAAAAGAGATTCAAAAACTCGTCTCTCAAGGAGTCTCCCCTAAAGAAATTGCAATTTTTTATAGAACGAATGCACAATCAAGACAAATTGAAGATGGACTTAGAAAGTTACATATAAATTACCGAGTTGTTGCCGGTATAAAGTTTTATGAAAGAAAAGAAGTAAAAGATTTACTTTGTTATCTTCGTTGTGTGGTGAACGAAAAAGACTCTTTGGCGATATCAAGAGTTATCAATGTTCCTGCAAGAGGTGTTGGTGTTCAAACATTACGAAAAATAGAAAACCTTGCAGTTAAATATAATCTTTCATTGTATGAAGCTTTGCTTGAAATTTTTATAAAGAAAAATGAAGACTTCCAAGTAAAGTTATCAACTAAAGTTAAAAACTCTTTGGACCGCTTTGTAGAAATTATTGAAGAAGCTAAAGAAATGCAAAAGCAAAAAAAATTACCAAGCGAGATCTACCAATATCTTTTACATGAATCGAATTATTATCAAAGTCTAGTAGATGAAAAATCATACGAAGCACAAGCACGAATAGAAAACTTAGAGGAATTAAACTCGGCATTAGTTCAATTTGAGCAATCAGAAGAAAGTCCCTCTTTAACTGGTTTTTTAGAAACATTAACATTAGATGCCGAAAAGCAAAATGAAGAAGGCGGCGAAGATGTGTCGATGATGACAATTCATTCAGCGAAGGGACTTGAGTACGAATATGTATTTGTTGCAGGAGTTGAAGAAAATCTTTTTCCATCTTTTCAGAGTATTGATGCAGGAGAAGAAGGTCTTGAGGAAGAGAGACGTTTGTTTTATGTGGCAATGACTAGGGCCATGAAGCGTTTATATTTATTATTTGCTCAGGGTCGAATGCTTTGGGGAAGTTTGAAGTTCAATGGGCCGTCTAGGTTTTTATTAGAAATTCCCGATAATTATTATCGGTGGGAGAAATCAGGTCATACAAATTTAAACAGAAACGAGAATGAAGATTTTAACCAAGATACTTTTTCAGATGAAAAGGTTTTTTATAGAGATACTCCAAAAAAGAATAAATTTGAAAAAAATGAAAAGATAAGTCATAAAATATACGGAAGTGGAATTGTTTTGAATAGTGACGGATTTGAACAGGATGAAAAGGTAACAATTAAATTTAAAGATGGGGCAATAAAGAAATTTCTGGTTAAGTTTGCACCTATCTCCAAAGTTAAATAGAGGTTAATATGAAAAAAACAATAAAAATCACCATGGTAGCATTAATAGCAATGATAGTTATTTTTGCGTCATTAATGTTCTTTGTAAGTTCTAAAATTAACAAAGAAGAAATTAGAAATATTATTGTTCAAAATATAGAAAAAAACCTAACAGGAGTTAAAGTAGTTTTGGGCAAGCTGGATTATAGTCTGGGCCTAACTGTTGAGTTTGAAATAGAAAACTTAGAATTAATCGAAGAGATTGGTAAAAACAAATTACTAAGTCTAAAGGATTTAGAGGCAGAGATACCATTATTCGCACTTATTACAAGTGGGGGGACAATTGAAATTGACGCTGACTCACCACAATTGTTTGTTAGAAAACGAAACGGTGTTCTAAATTGGGAGAAAGTTTTACCTTCTAATAATGTAAAAGAGACATCAGATGCTAAGCAATCTACGGTTGAAATAAAACTTCCGAGTTTTATAGAAAAAACTAAAGTGAATATCAAATTTGAAGACATTAAAGTCTTATATGATGATGAGGGGAAAAAAACTAATGTTGAAGTTTCTAAATTTCTTATAAAGAACTTAAACTTCAAAAAAAGTACAGCTTTTGAAATACGATCTAAGATCAAACATATGCTTGATCAAGTACAAGAGGTCTCAACAGACCTAAAAATCATAGGGAATATCCATCTAAAAAAACTAATCGAAGAAGGAGACTTGCAGTCATCGATTAAAATTTTACTTGAGAATACAAAGTTAAATAAAGATGAGCTACCGGATTTGAAAGGAAGCGTTGATCTAAGAAAGAAAGAACAGAAAATACACTCAGACATTAAAATGTCAGTTGGACAAGCTGTAGAGTCATCACTTAAAGCGGAAATAAAGGGGAATTTAATTAGTATTAATAAGCTTGATTTAAATATCTTATTTTCGGAGCTAATGGAGGAAAAGTTTGTTAAAAAATTAGACTTACATAAATTAATAGAGTCGAAAAAATTTAAAGTCGTTGTTCAGGGCGATGTGAGCTTCAACATGAACGATCAAACTTTAAAACCAAATTTAGAAATCAAAAGCTTAGGAAAACTTTTACTTAACTTAAATAAAAAATTAAAGCCATCTCTTCAGCTAGAAGGAAAGGTGGAAGATAAGAAAATACAACTACAAGTAGTAAGTAGCCTTAAGGGAGGAACGGTTGAGACAGAAGTCAAAACGACTCTTGATCCAATGAATTTACCTCAGAAAATCAGTCAATATAATCCTGTTGATATAAAAATGAATGTACAGGATATTAAGTTTTCTAAAGCTGAGCTTCAAGAAATGATTTATTCATCAAAGAATGAAGAAACGAAAGAGAACGCAGAGGATAGCGATATAAACGCTAAAAACTACAAATTGGAAATACCAAAGGTCTCAATTGAACTTGCTGGTGAAAAAATACAGTTAGGTGGAAGTGAGATAAGTTGGAATGGACTAATTCAAGCAAGTGAAGATCGTGTAGTAATAAATAAATTTGATTATTTTCAGGATAAAGGGGCTTTGAAAGCTAAAGGAGAGATGCGTTTTTTAGGTAAAAAAATCAACTCCACTAGTAAAATTGTTTTAAATAAAATATCCGGAAAATCTTTCAATGCTCTTTTGCCTCCTTACTTAAACAATATAGAGGGCTTTTTCTCAGGAAATACTGATCTTGAAGTTACTATTGGATCAACAATGAAATATGAAGCAAATGTGAGTGTAACGGCAACAGATGGAAGCCTCAAAGGATTAAATATTAATAAGTTGTTAGGGCCTATGTTTAAAGATAACGAGCTTATTAGTAAGGCGTTAGGTGCAAAGGAAGTGGTTGTCTCAAATCAATACGAAAGCTTAATCTTTAGAGGGGCATTAGCAAGTGATTTAATTAAAATAAATCAACTGAAACTTATAGGTCACAATAAATCTAGCATCATAGATTCTAAGGGATCAGTTTCGATGAATGAAAGTAAGTCCGCTCTCATTGGAGGAATACAAATTGCTTCATTAGATAGTGAACTCGAGAAAACTTTTTCTACAAAGGTTATTCCTTATCGCCTAGCAGGTAATGGTTTTTCTTTATTACCAGATCTTGGTTATACGACAAAAGAATTAAGCGCCATAAGAAGCAAGAAAATAATTAAGCAAGAGAAAAAGAAAATAGACAAAGAAGTGAATAAACTAAAGAAAAAAGCTAAAGAAGACCTCGAAAACAAAGCAAAATCATTATTGAAAGGTATAAAGTTTTGAAATCATCGATTGAGCCGATTATATTTAAAGATAATAAACTATTACTCTTGGATCAAAGAAGACTTCCTATTGAGGAAAATTATATTGAGTGTTTAACCCTAGAAAATGGTCATGATGCGATTAAAGATATGGTCGTTCGAGGAGCACCATGTATTGGTTTCACAGCACTATACTCTTTAGTTTTATGGTTGCAGGATAACAAAAATAGTACCATTGATGATCTTTCAAAGGCTTGTAATTATTTATCATCAGCTAGGCCAACTGCGGTTAATCTAAAATATGAAGTTGATCGAATGTTTTCAATTTTGAAAAAAACTCCCCCTTCCGATTGGACTCAAATCTCTTTGAAGATTGCTAGCGAAACTTTGGAAGAGTCTCATAGAATAAATACTAAAATGGGAAGCCTTGCTGTAAAGGAAATTCAAGAAAGGTTCTCAGGGAGAAAAGTTAGAGCTTTAACTCATTGTAATACTGGTACACTTGCTTGTGGTAGCTTGGGAACTGCTCTGGGAGCAATTGAGTTATTACAAAATGAAAACCTATTGGAGCATGTTTGGGCATCAGAAACTCGTCCATATTTACAAGGAAGTAGGTTAACAGCCTACGAGCTACTTAAGAATGACATTGCCCACTCTATTATTGTTGAAGGTGCAGTTTCGCATTTAATGCAAAATAATTTAGTAGACGTCATCTTTGTAGGTGCCGACCGAATTGTCGCCAATGGAGATACTGCAAATAAAATTGGAACCTCTAACCTAAGTATACTAGCAAATTATTATGGTGTTCCAATGTTTGTACTGGCCCCGAGTAGTTCTTTTGACATGTCGATGAGTGCAGGGGATGAAATTGAAATTGAATTACGAGAAGAAGATGAAATAAAAAAATATAAAAATCTTCAAATTTCTCCATTGAAAAGCTCTGCTTACAATCCTAGCTTTGATATAACTAAAGGCGAATTAATTACTGGAATAATTAATGAAAATGGGATCTCTTACGCTAAGGATGATCATGTAAACTTAAAGGGATTAGTACAGTGATTAAAGCCTCAATTGATATTGGTTCAAATACAATTCTTCTGTTAATTGCTCAGATTGAAGATACCTTTGAAGTATTAGAGAATCATTCAACAGTAACAAGCCTCGGTTTGGGGTTAGATATTGATGGAGCTTTTACTGAAGAGTCCATGAAGGTGAGTGCAGATACCCTTGCTAGTTATGTTCAGATATGTAAAAAATATGATATCTTGGCTTCTGAGATTGTCGTTACAGCGACTGAGGCTTCACGAAAGGCTGTGAATGCAAATATTTTTTTTAATAACCTAAAAAGATCTTTAAACCTAACCTTTAAGATTCTTTCTGGAGAAGGAGAAGCCTTCTATTCTGCTCAGGGAGTTTTAGCTGATAATAAGATAAAAGAAAAAGAAATTATTATTATGGATATTGGTGGCGCTTCCACTGAATTTATAAAAGTTAATGTAGCTACTAAACAAGTCGTGAAAAGTGTTAGCTTGCCCATTGGTGCCGTGAGGGCCACTAGTTGGATCGCTAGCAGCACTTATCAAGACAAACTGAAAAAAATAAAAGAGCAGTTAAAACAAAATTTCAATATTGAAAAGAATGTTATTTGTGTAGCAGGAACCATGACATCAATTGCAAATATCTTACAAGGGAATTCTTCATATATTGAGGATAGTGTTCATGGAAAAGAACTAACCTTAAAGGACTTAGATATTGTCCAAAAAAATCTAAGCCTTTTAAGTGATGAGGAAATATTATTAGAGTTTCCCTTCTTGGGAAAACGCTCAAAGACAATCAAAGCAGGAGTTAAGCTTGCAAAAGATTTACTTGAAACACTAGAGGTTGAAAAAATATCTGTTTCTATATACGGCTTAAGGTATGGAACATTAGTTGCAGACTCAATAAAGGAGAAGTATGTCGAATCATCAGTTTGAAGACATTACAATTAGATCAGGGGAATTTTTGTTTAAAGCTGATGATACAGCAGAGTTTTTATATTTTATAAAATCAGGGGAAGTGATCCTATTTAATATTAAGGATAAGAAAACTTGTTTTTTTAATCGGTTGGGCGCAAAAGATATAGCGGGTGCAGCTGAAATTTTTATTGATAGTAAAACATATGGTCATTATGCTTATGTCGAGGAGACTTGTAAGGCGATTAGACTACCTAAGTCTGAAATAAATAAAAGCTTATCGGCAAAACCAGAATGGGTTTCCGATGTTGTCAAAGGTATGTCTGACAAACTTGAGAAAACAACCGATTTCCTAGTTAGTCATCGTATACAGGATGAAGATTTACTTTTAGGTAAGAAGGTTGATAACGAAGTTGTTCAAAGAATTTTATCTAAACTTAAAAGTTAAGCTTTCCTTGTCGGCTCATACTGATAACGAGATTAAGGATTTTCTCTTGAGCTCGAACGCATTGGTTTTGTTTCTGCGATAAATCTTGATTCATTATTGCAAAAGCCTTTTCGGCAAATGTTCTTTCGATAGAAGATAGAATTTTTCTTTGAAAATTTACTGGCATTGGATAAAGGGCCAGTCCTATTATTGCGGGATCAAAGTGTCGAAGTAACCACGCTATATTTGAAGTAGATAAGTTCTCGATACTTTTAAATGAAAGACTTTCTTCTGAAAGTTCTCTTGCAAGATAAGAGTTTTTTGATTTGATATTATTAATAAGCGTTTGCTTATCAGAATCATCCATATGTCTAAGTAATTCGATTACTTGTTGGCGACCATTAATAAAAACACCTTGATCATTTGCTTGAGAACTCATTTAGTTTCTTACCCTTTTAAGATGTAGCATATTTACTTTTCATCTCATTGAATTTTTGTCTTTCTGTTTCTAAATACGACTCATGCGTATCTTGAATTTGTTCTATTTCTTTATCTTGATTAAGCTTTAGCTCTGCAATTTTATCTTTGTGAGTAAGTTTAATTTCTTCTAGTAAATTAGAGAATCTTTCTTCTTCTGACTGAATCATTTGCTTGTTCTTAAATCTGATTCCATTTAATTCTTCAGCAAGTTTGTTTTTTTCTTGCTGTATATCTCTTTCATTTTTTTTTCTTAATTCAACAATTGTATCTTTTCTCTCACTATTTAATTCAGTGATCTCTTGACGATATTCTTTATTTTTCTTGCGTAATTCATGCGTGAACTTCTTTTCTGCTTTCTCTAGTTGTTTTGCTTGAATTTGTTGTCTTATACCGTCCATAAAATAGCTTGCCTCCCTTAGGCTTTAATAAATTCTACCTTATTTAGATAAAAAATTATTAACTAGGAAATTTTGGACAGGAGAATGTGAATTCAGTAGTTTATATTATTATAAAAGAAAGGTAATTAAGACTTTATGAATAATGATAATCAATTGGACTTTAAAAGCTGGCTAGGGCTAGATCTTTATGCCGTTAGTTGGGAGGGTAGAAACTTAAAAGAGTTTGATACTTTCTGGGGCAAGCTTTTTTTAAAGTCAAAAGAAGAAGAAATATTCTCTAAATTAGAGTCGATAAAAAAAATACTTTTTGCCGGGCCCCTTTATGTTTGGATAGAGTGGCTTGAAAAGCAGTATTTAATTTTTATTTTTTTGTATAAGCAATACTCATTGAATCAGTTAGTGAGACTTTCGAAGAAAAATAATAATGAAATTCAATTAATGCTTTGGGAGTTCTTCTACTATCAAAACATTGAGTTAGAAGATTACTGGAGCAAGATTTTTTTTGTAAAGGGTGAGAGCGCACTTTCCTATGATATTGATATTGTGAAATTAAAAAGTATTTTGGCTCGCGAGATTTTAACTAATTGTGATGGAGAAAATTTTCAAAATCTCGAGGTTACTTTATTGCCAGAGTGGCGAAAGATTGAAAAAGAGTTTTTACAACCAAAAAAAAACAAAGGTATTAAGAAAAAATCCCGTTGGGGTGCACGTTTTTATTTTTTACAAGAAGTAATAATCTTATTCATTATTGGTGGATTATTTATTTTTACAGTTAAGGTAGGAAATACTTGGTATAAAGATGTTCTAGTTAAAAAAATTAGTCTTTTCTCTCCTGATTTTTTCTGGCTAGATAAGTCTGTTTCTTATTTAACAGAAGACTCATTGAGGGATAGCTTAAAAGATGTTCGCCACTCAGATCTTGATATAATCGAGAGTGAAAAGCTAGATGATAAAATGAATATAAAAGATGAATATCGTCGTTTTGAGGTCGAATCAGACGTTGTTTTAACTTCTGTTGACTCTCTTCCAAAAAACTTTAGCGTGGCAGACTTTGAAAGATCCTCTTACGAAGAAAAAAAGAAAGGTGGTTACCGTAATTACGGCTACGGAAGAAGGGCTTATCGTGTAATGCTAAGTTCTGTTGAACCACAAGTCTTAAAGATGAAACTTGAAAAACTACTCGAAAAATATGGTATTCAAAGGGCAGATGAAGTGGAACCAGGAAAGGCAGTACCAGGAGGGATATATTATAACCTCTATGTACCACGTCCTTACCTTAAAGAATTTCTTTCAATAGTCTCTACAGAAAAAGACTCTATAATCCTTGAAAGTAAAACTGTTCTATCGGGCCCAAAAGATAGTGATAAAGTTTTTATCTGGATAAAATCTATATAGCTGAAATTTTTTTTAAAAATAAATTTTTTTACTATTGACAGCATTACCTCTTTCCCATAAATTAGCTTCCTGCGCGATCGAGAGATCAAACATTTTAGAACGTGAATTTTCTGGGGGTGTAGCTCAGTTGGGAGAGCATCTGATTTGCATTCAGAGGGTCGCAGGTTCGACTCCTGTCATCTCCACCACTTTCTAGAAGCGCAAGCTCTTTGACAATTGAATAATGATTAGCTTTTAGGTTTCGACCTATAAGCATTCTAATGCGATCTTTTAAATGCTTTACTTGTAAGGTATTTGAGGGATTCAAATTAGATAGATGAGAAGGAACCCGTTCAGTTTAACTTTTTGGTTAAGCGAACAATCCAGATGAATGAATAAAGCTCTTGCTTTTCTGGAGCTAAGGTTGGAAACAGCACTTAGTCTATTCAGCCCGATACTGCGCGAGCGGTATCACCGAACATGAGTCTTTTTAAAAATTAAATTTTCAAAAATAAACGAATAGTTTTGCTTGGAGAGTTTGATCCTGGCTCAGAACGAACGCTGGTGGCATGCCTAATACATGCAAGTCGAACGAGAAAGTACCTTCGGGTGCGAGTAGAGTGGCGCACGGGTGAGTAACGCGTAGGTGACGTGCCTAATAGTTGGGGACAACCTCGGGAAACCGGGGCTAATACCGAATGTGATGGACGAAATTGAAAAAGTTCATGAAAGGGGGCCTTTGGCTCTCGCTATTAGATCGGCCTGCGTGACATTAGCTTGTTGGTGAGGTAACGGCTTACCAAGGCTACGATGTCTAGCTGGTCTGAGAGGATGATCAGTCACACTGGAACTGAGACACGGTCCAGACTCCTACGGGAGGCAGCAGTAGGGAATATTGCGCAATGGAGGAAACTCTGACGCAGCAATGCCACGTGAGTGAGGAATGCCTTCGGGTTGTAAAGCTCTGTCCTATAGGAAGAACTGCATAATGGTTAATACCCATTATGTTTGACGGTACTATAGAAGAAAGCACCGGCTAACTCCGTGCCAGCAGCCGCGGTAATACGGAGGGTGCAAGCGTTGTTCGGATTTACTGGGCGTAAAGCGCGCGCAGGCGGACTAGCAAGTCAGATGTGAAATCTCGGGGCTCAACCTCGAAACTGCGTCTGAAACTGTCAGTCTAGAGTCTCACAGGGGGTGGGGGAATTTCACGTGTAGGGGTAAAATCCGTAGAGATGTGAAGGAACACCAGTGGCGAAGGCGCCCACCTGGATGAGTACTGACGCTGAGGCGCGAAAGCGTGGGGAGCAAACAGGATTAGATACCCTGGTAGTCCACGCCGTAAACGATGAGTACTAGTTATTAGAGGTATTGACCCCTTTAGTGACGCAGCTAACGCATTAAGTACTCCGCCTGGGAAGTACGGTCGCAAGACTAAAACTCAAAGGAATTGACGGGGGCCCGCACAAGCGGTGGATTATGTGGTTTAATTCGAAGCAACGCGCAGAACCTTACCTAGGCTTGAAATCCTCAGAATTCCGAGTAATGTTGGAAGTGCCCGCAAGGGAATTGAGTGACAGGTGCTGCATGGCTGTCGTCAGCTCGTGTTGTGAAATGTTGGGTTAAGTCTCGCAACGAGCGCAACCCCTATCTTTAGTTGCCAGCATTAAGTTGGGCACTCTAGAGAGACTGCCCGGGTTAACCGGGAGGAAGGTGGGGATGACGTCAAGTCCTCATGGCCCTTATGCCTAGGGCTACACACGTAATACAATGGCACAAACAAAGGGAGGCGAGCACGCGAGTGTTAGCAAATCTCAAAAATTGTGTCTCAGTCCGGATTGGAGTCTGCAACTCGACTCCATGAAGTTGGAATCGCTAGTAATCGTAGATCAGCACGCTACGGTGAATACGTTCCCGGGCCTTGTACACACCGCCCGTCACACCATGGGAGTTGGTTCAATTTTAAGACGTGACTCTAACCTTCGGGGGGAGAGCGTCTACAGTGGGACCGATGACTGGGGTGAAGTCGTAACAAGGTAGCCGTAGGGGAACCTGCGGCTGGATCACCTCCTTTTAATGGATCTTGAGTATTCACACTCTATCCAAGGTCAAAACGGAATTCCTTCTCATCTAAATATTTTTTAAGACTAGTATTATGCTAAGTCTTAATCACTTTTAATTTGCTTTAGATTTTTATTTTTTGAAGAATAAGTGAACGAAATGTATCGAGATACTTTGAGTGAGCGTTGATGATAAAAAATAAAAAGATGAAGTGAAGTAAAAGTTATTCTTTTACAATGACATAACAGGATCAGATAGAAGACGAGAACGACACAAATATAAATATCTTAATTTTAAGATGTCCTTTTTTTTAAAAAACTAGATAAAGCTACTAAGGGCACACGGTGGATACCTTGGCAGTAAGAGGCGATGAAAGACGTGGTTAAACTGCGATAAGCTTCGGGGAGTAGTTAAGCATACATTGATCCGGAGATTTCTGAATGGGGCAACCCAATTGCATGAAAGTGTAATTACCCATAGGTGAGTAAAGTAGCCTATGAGGAGCGAACGGAGGGAACTGAAACATCTAAGTACCTCCAGGAATATAAATCAATTGAGATTCTGCAAGTAGCGGCGAGCGAACGCAGAGTAGCCCAAACCAACATGCGTGCATGTTGGGGTTGTAGGACTTGCATAAAGGTGATTTTGTTAGGAGAAGCGTCTGGGAAGTCGCACCATAGGGGGTGAAAGTCCCGTATCCGAAGGCAAATGAACTGGGCGAGTATCCTGAGTAGGACGGGACACGTGAAACCCTGTCTGAATCTGGGAGGACCACCTTCCAAGGCTAAATACTACTTACTGACCGATAGTGAACAAGTACCGTGAGGGAAAGGTGAAAAGAACCCCGATGAGGGGAGTGAAATAGAATCTTGAAACCGTGTGCTTACAAACAGTCAGAGGGCTATTGTAAA
>CATLVU010000087.1 GCA_950061135.1 uncultured Oligoflexia bacterium | reverse complement strand
TCTTTAAACTTAGACTCTGCATCTGCATTATCAGGGTTTCTATCCGGATGATATTTCATCGCCAATTTTCTGTAGGCTTTTTTAATTTCATCTTTTGAAGCTCCTTTTTGAACTCCAAGAACCTCATAATAATCACGTTTACTCATTTTCTACCTTTCTCACTCATACAAATAAAGCCCAAGTTTCCCTGAGCTTCTATTTACTATTTCTTTTACAACAAAGTTTTTAAGTTTTTTCAAGAGGGATAGTTTGAGCTTTGAAGTTGTAGAAGTTACTACTACGAAAAAGCGATAATATCCCTCTTGGGAAAAGTCTAAAACTTTTATACTTCTTTGAAGTCAGCGTCTACAACATCATCATCATCTTTTTTATTTGCTCCTGACTCTGCTCCTGCATTAGCTTGCTCAGCTCCACCTGTCGCTCCTTCTGCTCCCGCAGCGCCACCAGGTTGTCCGTAAAGCATTTGAGCTATTGCATGAGAAGCATTTTGTAATCTTTCAGTTGCAGCTTTAAGCTCATCTAGGTTTTCGCTTTCAAGCTTAGATTTTGCTTCTGTTAAAGCCGCTTCTACATCTGTTTTCTTGTCAGCTGGTACTTTATCTCCTGCTTCTGTTAAAGCTTTTTCAGTAGCAAAAACTAATGAGTCTAAATTATTTCTAGCATCAACAAGCTCTCTTCTTTTTGAGTCTGCATCTCTGTTAGCTTCTGCATCTTTAACCATTTTTTCAATTTCTTCTTCTGTTAACCCTGAACCTGATGTGATGACAATATCTTGTTTTTTATTTGTAGCTTTATCAATCGCTGATACATTTATAATTCCGTTAGCATCGATATCAAAAGTAACTTCAATCTGAGGAACACCTCTCGCTGCTGGAGCGATTCCCGTTAGGTCAAATCTTCCAAGTGTTTTATTATCATTAGAAAACTCTCTTTCACCTTGTAATACGTGAATGCTAACAGCTGGTTGATTATCTTGCGCCGTTGAGAAAACTTGCGATTTCTTTGTTGGGATCGTTGTATTTTTCTCAATAATCTTAGTCATTACACCACCAAGAGTTTCGATACCTAAAGAAAGAGGCGTTACATCTAAAAGAAGAACGTCTTTTACATCTCCTTGTAATACACCACCTTGAACTGCTGCACCTGCCGCAACAACTTCATCAGGGTTAACTCCTTTAGAAGCTTCTTTTCCAAAGATTGCTTTAACTTTTTCTTGAACAGCTGGAATTCTTGTTGAACCACCAACTAAAATAACTTCGTGAATTTCGCTTTTATCAAGACCTGAATCCTGAAGACATGTATTACATGGTGCTGCTAATCCATCGATATATTTTGAAATTAAATTTTCAAATTTTGCACGAGTTAGATTTAAGTTTAAATGCTTAGGTCCTGAAGCGTCAGCAGTAATAAACGGAAGATTGATATCAGTTTGAGTTGTACTTGATAATTCGTGCTTCGCTTTTTCCGCAGCTTCTTTTAATCTTTGAAGTGCCATTTGATCTTTTCTTAAATCAACACTGTTTTCTTTTAAAAACTCTTCGGCCATCCAGTTAATAATTTCTTCATCAAAATTTTCACCACCAAGGAATGTATCACCATTAGTCGCTTTAACTTCAAAAACGCCATCTTCAGTGATTTCTAAAATTGAAATATCAAACGTACCACCACCAAGGTCAAATACTGCGATATTCATATCTTTTTTCTGATCCATACCATAAGCAAGTGCTGCTGCTGTTGGCTCATTTATAATTCTTTTTACTTCAAGTCCTGCAATTTTACCTGCATCTTTTGTCGCTTGTCTTTGAGCATCATTAAAATATGCTGGAACAGTAATAACTGCTTCTGTGATTGGAGAACCTAAATAATCCTCAGCAGATTTTTTCATTTTTTCTAAAACTCTTGCTGAAATTTCTTGAGGTGCCATTTCTTTACCAGCAACCTTAACCCAAGCATCACCGTTTTTATTAGGAAAAATTTCAAAAGGAGCAACACCAGCAAAGTCTTTTGCTTCTTTATCAGTAGCTTTTCTACCAATTAATCTTTTAATCCCGTAAAGTGTTTTTTGAGGATTCGTAACTGATTGTCTTTTTGCAACTTGGCCTACTAAAACTTCATCTTTATCATTGTAAGCTACAACTGATGGAGTTGTATTTGCACCTTCAGCGTTAGGAACGATTTTGTATTTTCCGTTCTCGTAAACTGCGACACATGAGTTTGTTGTTCCTAAGTCAATTCCAATAATTTTTCCCATAAATATGCTCCTTTAATTTTTTGCTACTATTACTTTGGCAGGTCTTAATAATCTCTCATTTAGAGTGTAACCATTTTGATGTACCTGCAATATTTCCATATCCTTTTTCCCTTCGCATGGCTGCTGAGCCAGTGCTTCATGAAAATTAGGATCAAATTCTTGTCCAAGTGCCTCAACTTGCTTAAGGCCGTGCTTTGATAAAGTTTCAACTAATTGCTTAGAAACCATATCAATTCCAACAGCAATATTTTTAACTTTTTCATCTTCATCATCTTTAATAAAACTCAAAGTTCTTTCAAAATTATCAACTACGTCCAGAAGATCATTCAAAATCTTTTCTGAACCATACTTAAGAAGATTTTCTTTTTCTTTATCAAATCTTCTTTGCATATTTTGCATTTCAGCCGCTAAATAATAATACTTTTCCTTAAAGCCCTGATCTTCATCAGCTTGCTTTTCTGCTGCTTCAGTTTTCTCTTCAACAACATCCTCATTAGCGATCGACTCATCTAATTTTTGCTCTTTTTCTTCCGTTTGATCTAAATTTTCGTCCATTTATCTTCTCCACTAGCCTCTATACATAAGTTGGTAACTCATGCGTCAATGTCAACACTTTGACTTATATTTTTTTATATATATTGATTAAGAGGGATATATAGGTCAGAAATGGCCTATTGTACAGATTTGTTCAGAAGCTAGTCCCAAAAAAGAACTAGTCTAGGTCCAAATTGGGTACAGTCATTATTCGTAAAGTATCAAAATCATGTGCATACAATTGGTCTTCATATTGCAGATAGTTATCTGTAACCCAAGGAGATTAAATGAACAAGATTCTTCAAAAACTATTTATATCGCTTTTACTCATAGTAAGCTTCACCTCCTGCTCTAAAGAGAAAAAAAAGAATTCTTCTAAGAGTGATAATCAAACCTCAAGCACCGAAGAAATAACTGAAGAAGTTGTAAATGATGAAGAAACAGTAGAACAAGAACCGACTTACCAACAGAACTTTGAAAACTTTGAAGTAGCTGGTAACTGGTTTTTAAGTGACTTCGGACTAAACGGAGAAGTTGATAAGGCTTTATATACCCAAAATGGCTCGTTAATGTTTGATATAAAATGGACTAAAAAAACAAGAAACCAAATTGCAGATGAACTTGAATATGAACGATCAGAGATGACTCATGAGTTTGTTAATTCTATTTGTGAGCCCAAAATAGAGATTGGAAAAGAAAACATCTACACAAATAATCACTCTGATAATTTAATTGCAGAGCTAGATTCTGATTTAAATCATTGTGATATTAATAATGTAAAGCCTGCTACTATTTCAATTAGATCTTTCATTCCAACCCAAATTGGTCACAAATATAAAGTAAGACTTAAATATCGAATGCGTTCGTACCAAGCAATGACTGATAAATCTTACAAAAACTTAATTGTTCGATTCGGCCCTGAACTAGAAAAATTTGATCCACACTTTGAGTCTTTCACTGAAGCCTCCATAGAGATTATTGCAATCAATAAATTTTCGACACTCACTATAACAGACAACGGACTTCCCGATAGCTTCGGCATATTAATTGATGATATAGAGATCTACGAACTAGGCCAAGCTGATAATTATTCTGAATGTGAACAGAACTTCAGGATAAACTCCAAGGGCTTCAAGAAATGTATTCAAGGCGAAATTGAAACAGACAAAACCTGTGATCTTTCTGAGGCTTTAGTAAGAACGAGCACAAACCTTGAAGTCGCTACAAATAGAAGAAATATTTCTAATCTTTTTACAGCTCAAGCTCCTGAAAATGGAAATATAAACTTTTTCTCCTTGGGCCTGAAAGGTAAAATAAATATTTCATGTACTCTAAATGGTCACTCTGCACTTATGCCGATAGAAAGTAAGACTTTGTTTTTGAGAGAAATTTCGTGGAATAACAAAGATATAAATTCGTATCCTGAACTAGCAAAAATAAGGATTCAATTAGAACAATGTTTTGATAACGAACTAAATAAGATTATAAATCTTGGAACTATTGGTACAAACGAGGTTTTTTCATTCACTTTTAATCAAGATGATAATGGACGCTCCTTTGCTGGATGTAAAATGAATAAATTGCTTATAAAAGACATTACCCCAAACGGGCCTTCAACTGATGGTGTTGATATCAATTCAATACAAATCTTCTAAAATTCAACCTCTTTAAAAATATCATCCATCAACGAATCGCACATTAAATAGCCCTCAGACGATAATATGATATGGCCCATATGGGCCTTATCACTCAAATATCCAGCATTTTTCCATTTATTAAATAATTGTTCAAAAGCACTAGTATCAGAAAATAACTCACTAGGCTTATGTCCCCCGTGGTAGCGAAGATTCATATATAATTTCTCAATCAATAATGACTCTCCTAATATCTCTTCAGTTTTATAACCCGCTGATAAACTTTTCCACTGAAACCTCAAAGCTCTATCCTTAAAAGCAAAAAGTCCTGTAGCATTCGGCCCTACGGCAGACACACTATTGTATTTCCAATACCTTAGATTGTGCTTAGAATATTTTTGATTTTTTGCAAAGTTTGAAACCTCGTAATGCTCGTACCCTTTTGACTTTAAAAAATTTGCCACAGACAGATATTCACTCTGAATTTTTTCATCTGTTGCTAGATATTTTTTTAACGGATAATTTGCTCTCGCATTCAAAATATAAACACTAAAATGTGACGCTCCTAAATCATCTAAAGAGCTAAGCTCTGTCACAATATTTCTATCACTACTTTTAGGTGCGCCAATTAATAAATCTACGCTGAAGTTTAAATCATAACTTTGAAGCATTTTTAAACAAGACTCAATTTCATTCAAGCGATGTCTTCGATCTAAAACTTCAAGCATCTTATTATTATAAGCTTGAACGCCAACAGAAAATCTATTAACTCCAAGCTCTAGCCATTTATTTAACTCTTTTTCAGTTATTGTCCCTGGATCAACCTCAAGTGTGAATTCATAATCATTTGCTAAAGAGATATCTTTAAAAAGTTTTTTCTTAATAAAATCAATCCCACTCAAACTCCAAAGCGATGGCGTTCCCCCACCAAAATACAATGTCTCTAATCCGCCAAAAGACATTTTATGATTTGAGAGCAATCTTTTATGCTCATGCCATTGTAAAGTTAGAAGCTCTTCAAATTGCTTAATTTGATTTTCATCCTCAAGTTTGTTTTTATAAAAGTCACAATAATTACAAAGATGAATACAATAAGGAAAATGTAGGTATAAAGAGCTGATTTTATTAATGAGACTATCCTTATTCATCAAGCTGGTTTAGAATCTAGTATAAATACGATATTAAAGGCAAATATGGAAGTTTCAGAAAAAACAATTCACGGATTACAGACGTTTTTTATTCACCAAGAAGCAAGTAAGTCTTGTAGCGTGCAAATATGGTTTAGGGCCGGTAGCTCACTTGAAAACAAAGATAATCAAGGTATTGCGCATTTTCTTGAACATATGTTTTTCAAAGGAAGTAAAAAGTATCCAGGAAGTAAAATTGCTAAAATTGCTGAATCCTATGGAGGAGAAATCAACGCTTTTACCTCTTTTGATTATACTTGCTATTATATTAATGCTCCTCAAGACGCTTTAAACAAATCCCTTGATATTTTACTTGATATGGTTGCCAACCCAACCTTTTCACCTGAAGACTTTGAACCTGAAAAAGGTGTTGTATTTGAAGAGTATAGACGAGCAGTTGATAGTCCTTCGCAACACAATTTTTTTGAAATACAAAAAAGTTGTTTCCCAAAGCAATATAAACATCCAATTTTAGGAACTCCTAAAACAATAAAAAGTTTTTCAAGAGAGCAATTATTAAAATTTAGATCTCAGTTCTATAATTTCCAAAATGCTTTTTTAGTTGTGGCCGGTGATTTAAAAAACAAGAACCGCGTTCTTAAAACCATCGACCAATATAAATTACCTTCTGGTGAATTTTCAAAGTTCTCAAAATTTCAACTTAGTAAAAATACTCAAATAAGGTCTCATCAAAAACACGTTAACCAAGTTTCTCTTAGTTTTACAATTCAAGCACCAGCTCAAACAGATAACTTATCTCCTGCTGAAGACTTGGCCATTAACTGTTTAGCTTATGGAGAAAACTCTCCTTTATATCAAAACCTAATACATAAATCTTCTGTAGCAAGTGGAGTAAGCGGCTCTTCAATGTTTTTTGCTAACGGCGGTGTACACTTTCTTAAAATTGCCTGTCCCCCAGAAAACGTAAATAAGGCCCTTAAAGCTTATGAGAAAACAATTAAAGATGTAATCACTAATGGACTAACAGAGGATGAAGTTAGAAGAATTCAAAACCAATATGTTGCTTCTAAAATTTATGAAAAAGAATCTTTAGAATCGTTCTCCTTTGCTCTTGCCCATAGCTATGCTCAATCTAATAATATGCATAGTGATGCAGAGTTTATAAACAAAATGGCACAAGTAAAAACAGATGAAGTCATTGAGGCGATTAAAAGGATTTTCTCCAGAAGTGTTCATTGCTCAATTCAGGTTCCCTTCTCGTGCGACGTTAAGTCATTTAATGATGTCTGTCTTACAACAAATGAAAATATTCAAAAGCATATTGATAAAATCAAACCAACCCATTCTAAATTAAAAAAACAAATCTCTAAATTTGACCCCACTGTAAGCTTAATAGAACTAACTCCAAATATTAAATTACTGTATAGATTTAATGACTTAACTCCTACATTTGTTCTTCATGCTTATCTTAAAGGTGGTGTTATTCTAGAAGACGAAACAAATAACGGAGTCTATCACTTACTTGCTAAGAGTATTACTAATGGAAATTCCAAATTATCTGCTTCAGAATTAAAAAATGAATTAGAGCTTAAGTCTTCTTATCTAAACGGCTTTGCGGGAAAAAACGCCTACGGTATTACCTTGCATGGGCTATCTGAGCATAGAGAATTTCTAATTGAAAACTTTTTTGATTGCTTGCAAAGGCCTGCATTTCCTAACGAGTATTTAACTATCGAAAAAGAACTCTTAAAAAGAACATACCATATTCAAGAGGAAGACCCTCTTAAACAAGCCTTTAAAAACTTTAACAAGCTAGTTTTTAATGGGCATCCTTACTCTCAAGATTTAATCGGAACGCAAAAGTCTCTTAATAAAATTAATCGTAATACATTAGTTAAAACTCACGCTCAAAGATTATCAGAATCAACTCTTTTATTGAGTTATTGTGGAGATTTAAAAATTGAGAACTTACTAGAACTCTTAGCTCCTCATATCAAAAGCTTAAAAAATAAGAACAAAAATATTCCGGCTAAAAAGCTTAGGCCAATAAATGATCAACAAATCAACCTTCAATTTGATAGAGAACAAACTCAAGTCATTATTGGAAGGTCTAGTTTTAAAGTAGGTTCCGTAGAGGACCTGTATCTTAAAATTTTTAGTACATATCTTTCAGGTCAGTCTTCTGAACTTTTCTTGAAAGTAAGGGACGAACTTGGTCTTTGCTATGCTGTTCAACCACTTCACCATACTGCACTTGATGCTGGTTACTGGGGAATTTATATTGGTACAGGCCATGATAAAAAAGAGCGCGCTATTTTAGAAATTCAAAAAATCATCAACAAATATGCTCAAAAAGGCTTAAAAAGTAGCGATTTTAATAGAGTGAAAAAAATGATCAAAGGACAAAATCAGCTGTCATTACAAACCAATGAAGACTATGCAAATTTTTATTCTGTTCCTATTTTACATGGACTAGGACTCGATTACCAAAATATTGCTTTTAAAAAAATGGATGAAATGTCTATTGAGAAATTTAACAAGTTTTTAAAAGATTTTCTAAGCTTGCCGATGAATATTGTTTGCGCAGGTAAATAATTAACTTACTTTTTTAGAAATATTTTGAAGTAAAATAAAATCTGATTCATCGCCTTCGTGAAGTAAAAAATTCTCAAGACTTTTATAATTACTACTTTTAAACATTGTTTCCACAACAGCGATAGTTCTTTCTAATGAACTTGCAAACAAATTATAAAAATCGGGAATATCATAAAAATTACAATCAAGATGCCCCATACTAAAATACGCAGACCGGGCCATTTTAAGATAATAATTTTGAGTCAAAAGCTTTTTTTCAACGCGTTTTTTGAAAAGACTTAGAAGTACCAATACCGTATCTCCCACATCTTTATAAACCTCAATTCTCTCGTTATTAGAAAGTCTATCAGCTTCCAAAATACGAGGGCCTACGAGTTTCTCTTGCACTTTACCTGAGTCCAATTCAAAGAACTCCTGAGAAAGAGCATATTTATCTAAAACTTCACTGGTATATAAAATGAATTCTTCAGGAACCGGACAAATAGATTTCTTATTAACATTACTTAAATTTTTAAAAAAGAACTGCGAAAGAGATTCTTGAGAAATGATGATGTCTGTATTTTTTTCTTCTGCCATCACCTATCATTATACTATGGAATCCCTGACTCTTTTCAATCAGAAAATATTGCCTAGCTCTCGATTTCAGCTAATAAATGTCCTGATTCTACTGTTTGTCCCTCTTCAACATTGATAGATTGTACTATTCCAGCCACATCAGCTTTTATCTCGTTCTCCATCTTCATGGCCTCAAGAATAATTAAAGTATCTCCCTCGCTTACTGTCGCACCCTTGGTTGTTAAAACTTTGACAACTTTTCCTGGCATTTCAGTCACAAGGTTTCCAGCTTTGGCGCTACTTAGGCCCGATGGTTTAAACCCACGATAGACTTTCAGGCCTTCGTTATAATACACAAGGTTATCTTTTGAGCTAATTGCCGGCAGTTTCTCCCAAGATCTTTCATCTTCTGAGATAAAGTCTTTGCCACCAATACTCTTAATATAAAAATGCTTTTTAACTTCTGCTGCACCCTGCACTGAAATTTGTCTTGATGACGCACTAGTTTTTTGGCCAGACATGTCAAAAGACACTTCTTTTCCTTCACTGTTGACGATGTAATATCTCATAAACTCTCTCTGTTAAACTTTAACTCTAAAGCTACCGCTTTCTTTATCAAATCATTATCTGATTTTAAACTGTCAATTTCTGACATCGGCTCAACTGTAGCAATATAGTTTGTGGAGTAAGTCCCACTTAAAAAATTCTGTTCTTTTAAAATAATTTTATGCAAGCCGATATTCGTCTTAATTCCGTCTATAAAAAGAACATCGAGGGCATAATTTAACTTTTTAATCGCTGCTGAACGGTTAAAACCTTTTGCAATTAATTTTCCTACCATCGGATCAAAATCAGGTTTAATTTCAAAACCGTTATATAAACAATGATCAAACCTCACACTCTGAGGTAAAATAAAATCAAGACTTGAAATTTTCCCCGGAGCAGGAAGCATCGTAAGAGGATCTTCCGCACAAACTCTGCACTCAATGGCATGGCCATGTAATTCAATCTCAGCTTGATGATTAATATCTAAGTCTTCACCAAATGCTGCCTTGATCATATTAACAACTAAATCTATACCCGTTATCTCTTCAGTGATTGGATGTTCTACTTGAATACGAGTATTCATCTCTAAAAAGTAAAATGAATAATCTTCTCCCATGACAAATTCAACAGTCCCTGCGGAATCATAACCTACTTCTTTTGCAAGGTTTACAGCAGTTTCGCAAATATTTTTTCTTAGCTCTTCATTACTTCCAATAAAAGGAGATGGCGCCTCTTCAATAATCTTTTGGTGCCTTCTCTGAATAGAACATTCTCTTTCAAAACAATGAAAAACATTTCCTTTTTTATCAGCAAGAACTTGAACCTCAATATGATGAGGGTTCACAATAAACTTTTCAACCAACATTCCTGGGTTTCCGAAGCTGGATAAAGCTTCTCTTTTTACAGCTTCAAAGTTTTTCTCAAGCTCAACCTCGTCGTTACAAACTCTCATTCCTTTGCCACCACCTCCGGCAACTGCTTTTAAAAGAACAGGATATTTTATATCGCTTGCTATTTTTTTCGCTTCTTCAACTGTTTCTACTTCCCCTGTTGATCCAGGAATAACTGGAACTCCAGCCTTTTTAGCAATTTTTTTAGAAACAGCTTTGTCTCCCATTAGCTCAATTGCTTTTGCATGAGGCCCTATAAAAACAATATCTTTTTTATTAAGCTCTTGGGCGAAAACGGTATTCTCGGCCAAAAAACCATAGCCCGGATGAACACCATCAATCTTGTGCTCTACTGCCAAGTCTACGATCTTAGAAATATTTAAATATGTTTCGGAATTATTACTTCCTTGAAGATAAACCCATTCATCACAATACTCTAAATGAGGCGGTTCTTGTTCATTATCAGTCCAAAACCCCACAGCAGTATAACCTAATTCCTTTACAGCCTTAGCAATACGAATGGCGATTTCTCCTCTATTGCAAATTAAAATTCGTTTACTCATCACCACTCCTAAAGGGGAATATTTCCGTGTTTACGATTAGGTCTATTAATTTTTTTATTTCTTAATTTATTTAAGTACTGGCAAATTTTCTCTCGAGTATCTTCAGGAAAAATTACTTCATCAACATAACCTAAAGCCGCTGCCTTATACGGGCTTGCAAATTCTTTTTCATAATTCTCAACAAGTCCCTGCTTCTTTTCATCAAACTCTTTACCTTCAAGACCTTTTAACTCATTTCTAAAAATAATATTAACTGCTCCATCTGCACCCATAACAGCAATTTCCGCTGTTGGATAAGCAAGATTAATATCTGCTCCAATATGCTTAGAGGCCATAACATCATATGCCCCACCGTAGGCCTTTCGAGTTATCAAGGTGATCATCGGCACAGTTGCTTCTGAGAATGCATAAAGAAGTTTTGCTCCATGACGAATAATTCCACCATACTCCTGAGTAACTCCAGGAAGAAAGCCCGGAACATCAACTAAAGTAAGAAGTGGAATATTAAAAGCATCACAAAAACGAACAAAGCGTGCTGCTTTTGCTGAGGCGTCTATATCTAAACAGCCTGCTAAAATTTGTGGCTGATTAGCAATAATTCCTACTTTGTTTCCATCAAATTGAGCAAAGCCGCATACAATATTTTTTGCAAACTCTTTTTGTACTTCAAAAAAATGTTTGTCATCAACAATTTCTAAAATTAGCTCTTTCATATCGTAAGGCTTACGTGAACTAGCTGGAATAAAATCTTTTAGCTTATTATTTTTTCTTCCAATTCTATCTAGGCTCGTACTTTTAATTCGTTCGCTAGAATTTGAAGAAGGAAGAAAATGCATTAATTCTTTAACTCTTTCAAAACAATCATCTTCATCTTCACAGACAAAATGTGCCACTCCTGATTTTTGATTATGTGTGTGCGCACCACCTAGCTCTTCTTTGGTAACTTCTTCATGTGTAACAGTCTTAACAACATCAGGTCCCGTAACAAACATAAAAGATGTTTTATCAACCATGAAAACAAAATCAGTCATTGCTGGAGAATAAACAGCTCCACCTGCACATGGCCCCATAATTAATGAAATCTGAGGAATGACTCCTGAGGCTTGTACGTTTCTGTGAAAAATTTCAGC
>CATLVU010000086.1 GCA_950061135.1 uncultured Oligoflexia bacterium | reverse complement strand
GGCTTGGGCGCAAGCGCAAAAAGATATTCCTATTTTTGGAACTACACATGCCGACCATTTGGTAGCCGATATTCCTTGTGCTCCTCCAATGAAAGATGAATTAATTGAAGGAAACTACGAACACAATACTGGAATTCAGATTTTAGATTGTTTTAAAGATAAAAAGATATCCCATCAAGAAGTACAGATGGTATTATTGGGTAATCATGGTCCGTTTACTTGGGGTAATTCAGCTTCAAAAGCAGTATATAATAGTAAAGTATTGGAAGAAGTAGCAAGAATGGCTTATTTAACACTTCAAATTAATCCAAATGCACCAAGATTAAAAGATTCACTTATAAAAAAACATTACGAACGTAAGCATGGAAAAGATGCTTACTACGGACAGAAATAATAAAAAACTATAATTAATGATTTCAACGGAAAAAGAAATTTGGTTTGTAACGGGGAGCCAACACTTATACGGTCCCGAAACTCTAAAACAGGTAGCACAAAATGCAAATACCATTGCAAATGGATTGGATGCTTCTTCAAAAATTGATGTAAAAATAGTAAGTAAGAATATCGTTACAACTCCCGATGAGATAACAGCTATTTGTATTGAAGCAAATACCACAAAAAATTGTATCGGAATTATTACTTGGATGCATACATTTTCTCCAGCTAAAATGTGGATTGCAGGACTTAATATTCTTAAAAAACCATTATGTCATTTTCATACGCAGTTTAATGCAGAGATTCCATGGAATGATATAGATATGGATTTTATGAATTTAAATCAATCGGCGCATGGCGACCGTGAATTTGGATTTATGATGTCTAGAATGCGTCAGAAAAGAAAAGTAATTGTAGGACATTGGAAATCAGAAAATGTACAAAAACAATTAGGTGTTTGGACGCGTGTAGCTTTAGGTTGGGACGAATTACAACATATGAAAGTTGCCAGAATTGGCGACAATATGCGCCAAGTTGCAGTTACTGAGGGAGATAAAGTACAGGCTCAAATGCGTTTTGGACTGGAAGTAAATGGCTATGATTCTTCGGATGTAGTAAAGTATATTGATGCTGTTACAGATAAGGTTCGTTTCTCTCAAGAGATGGATAAGAAAACGGGCTTTGAGACAAGATCAATTTTATGCCATCCAATCACGAACCGTGAAGATAAGGTAATTGGTGTTATAGAGGTTTTAAACAAAAGAAATCAAAACCGTTTTACCGAAGAAGATGAAAAAACAATGAAAGTTCTCGCATTGATTTTTTCTTGCGTCTTTCATAATTATAATCCAATCTCTGAAAAATCATTGATTAGAAGATTTTCAACTCCTTATGATAGAGAATTTGCTTATATTGGAAGATCAAGTAGTACGATCGACATTAGAAGGTCTATTGTAAAACTAAAAGATATTGATACTCCTTTATGTATCAATGGTGAAGTTGGTGTAGGTAAAAAATTATTATCACAAATTATACATAATGAAGGGAAAAGAGGCCTTAATAAATTTCATATAATTTCTTGTAAAGGCTCAGACCCTAAAGCAGTAGAAGAAAAACTTTTTGGTATAAATGGAGAGGGAAGTGTTTTAGAAGATTGCAAAGGGGGATCAATTGTATTTGATGAAATCTCTTATCTTCCATTAGACCTTCAAAGCAGATTATTCTCTGTATTGCAAACGAGAAAAATTCCAGACGGAGATATTACATTAGACATAAGACCTATTTTCACAACAAGTAGAGACTTAGATAAACTTGCAAATGAGGAAGGCGTGTTTAATATTGATTTTTATCAGTATATTCAAACAACAATTTTAAATGTTGATCCATTAAGAAAACGTTTGGATGATATCAAAGATTTATGCTCTTATTTTTTAAGAAAAGAATGTCGCAGACAAGGTTTATTATTAAAAGAAATTTCAGATGATGTTTTGGAAAAGTTTAAGCAATATGACTGGCCCGGAAATGTTATTGAATTACAAAATGCTATCGCTAAAGCAGTTCTTTATAATCCTAAAGCACATGTGATCTCAAAAATAGAGAAAGGCTCTTCGCCTATTATTGATTTGTCAAAATCATCTATGCATGGCCTTGATAATATTCCACATGCTAGAGATTATCACCTAAATTTAAAGGAAAGAGTTCTTTTAGTTGAAAGAGAAATGATCTTAGCTGAAATAAGAAGAAATAAAGGCAATAAGTCCAAAGCAGCAAAAGAAATGGGTATCAGTCGAGAAGCTCTAAGAAAGAAGTTACTACAATCAGATGAAGTTTTAGAAAACATCAGCGCTGATGATATGAAAAAAGCCGCATAAATCTTACTAGGTAAATTATTCTTTGATCTTACTCTTGTTGGAGTAAGTAGACCACTTTTCCGATAAAGGGTTATAAGGATAATCTGTGAATAATTTATTAGAAATGATAAAGCTTTTTGGGGCTAAGGATTTTTTAGACATCGTCTTATTGTCGATGCTTGTTTATCAGTTCTTGAAAATTATTAGAGGTACCCGAGCAGTTCAAATCCTATTTGGTGTTACAATACTTGCTATTATACATTGGTTAAGTCTAAATGCCGAGTTAACAGCAATAAACTGGGTATTCAAAAACATCTTTGATTATCTTATTATTATCTTAGTTATTTTATTTCAAGATCAAATAAAGATCTCATTAGCAAGCCTAGGAAGAAGTAAATATTTTAATAAGAAAAATAAGTTTGAGCATGAAAAAATAATTGAAGAAGTTGTACTCGCTTGTTCCGCCTTAAGTAAAGAAAAGACAGGAGCACTTATCGTTTTGGAAAAGTCCTATGGTCTTTTGAATTATGCATTCACCGGAACCAAACTAAATTCTGAGGTTCACGCTGATATACTTTACTCTTTATTTCAATCAAGCTCTCCCATTCATGATGGTGCAATTATTATTATTGATGATAAAATAGCCTCCGCGGGGTGTTTGTTGCCATTATCTAAAAACCTAGAGCTTGAAAAAAAATTTGGAACTCGTCACAGAGCAGCTTTAGGTATTAGTGAAGTCACTGATGCAGTAGCGATAATTGTTAGTGAAGAGACAGGGAAAATAACAGTTTGTCTTAATGGAGTTTTTTATAATTGTGATAGCGAGAATGAGCTAAGGTTGAAAATACGAAGAGCTTTAATCTTAGAAGTAGAAAGTGAATTTCAAAAGAAGGCGTATACCTCATGAAAGGTCATCAACATGGTTTAAAAATATTAGCTGTATTGATAAGTGTTTTTATATGGTTTTATGTTGTTGGATCAACCAAGATAGAGCGAGAAAAAAAATTCTTTTTAAATTTTAATCTACCAAAAGAAATGGCACTGAGTTCACTGAGTGCAAAAACAGTAACATTTCGTTTGAAAGGACCGCGTTTTTTACTAGAAAGTTTTCTGAAAAAAGAAAATATAATAGAAGTACCGGTTCGGTCTATGTATCAAAAAAAAATAAGCACATACAAGTTTAACTTGGATAAGTACGAACACAATATACCTTTAGGAATAGAAGTGTTGAACAAAAATGTAAGAGAAGTTTCCTTTAGTGTTGCAAAAAAAGAATCAAAAACTGTTCCAGTGAAGTTAAACCTTTCTGATTATCTTGAGGAAAATTTCGAAATTTCAGAAATTGAGATGGATCAAAATCAAATGAGGATTAACGGCAGTTCTTTGCAACTAAAAGAAATAGACACTTTATACACAGAAGAAATAAGTTTAAAAGAATTTAATAATAATGAGCTAATAAAAGTTAAGATACTTAAACCTGAGTTTTTAATTGATATTGAACGGGATTGGATTAGTCTAAAAGCTAAATTAAAGGAAAAAACCTTAGAAAAGACTTTAGAATTACCAATTCAAATAAAAATGAAAGACAAAACTTTGATACATTCTAGTAAGGCCAAAATAAAGGTACAGGGAACAAGCTCTGACATAAAACGTATATCACCTCGTAGTATTCAGGTATGGGCGGGTGATAATAATTTGTCAGACTTTGAAAAAAGATTACAATTACAGGTGAATTTACCGCCTAACTTGAAGTTGATTACGGTGGAACCCGAAGAAATTAGTATAAAATAAAAGTGCAGAAGTTATGACAAGAAAACTATTTGGTACAGATGGAATTAGAGGTAGGGCCAATATTTACCCCATGACGGGGGAAGTCGCCTTTTTATTAGGTAGAGCGGTGACTGCTTATTTTCAAGGAAATGATCCGACAAGACAGCCTGTTATTATAATAGGTAAAGATACTAGATTAAGCTGTTATATGTTGGAGCAAGCATTCTCAGCCGGTGTTTGTTCTCAAGGGGGAAAGGCCATTTTAACAGGCCCACTTCCTACACCAGGTGTAGCTTTTGTTACTCAATCGATGAGGGCAGATGCAGGTGTCATGATTAGTGCTTCCCATAACTCCTTCGAGGATAATGGTATTAAAATTTTTAATCGATACGGAAATAAATTACCTGACTCAGTTGAGCTTCAATTAGAAGAATTAATACTTAATCCAACTCAGATTCCAGTGCAATTGGATGGTCAGTTGGGAAGTGCTAAAAGACTTGATGAGGTTGTTGGTAGATATATTGTTAAGGTAAAGCAGGCCCTAAGCGAAGAGTATAGTTTAGAGGGGATGCGCTTAGTTGTTGATGGTGCTAATGGTGCTGCTTATCGAGTAGCTCCTTTAGCATTTGAAGAACTGGGTGCGGAAGTCATCTCAATTGGGAACAAACCCAATGGGCGTAATATAAATGAAGATGTGGGTGCTCTTCATCCTGAAACATGTGCAGAAATGGTGGTTAAGTATCGTGCAGACTTAGGAATTTGTTTGGATGGTGATGCAGACCGAATTGTTTTAGTAACAAAAAATGGAAAAATCATTAATGGGGATCAACTTATTGGTGTTTTAGCAAAGTTACAGATAGAGAAAAATGGTCTTGGTGAGGCAAATGAAGTTGTCGGTACTGTGATGAGTAATTTAGGGCTTGAAAAATATATACAGGGCCTTGGAGCTAAGTTCTACAGAGCAAAAGTAGGTGATCGTTATATATTAGAGAGAATGTTAAAAACAGGTTCTGTTTTTGGTGGAGAGCCAAGTGGACATATCATATTCAAAAATTACTCGACGACAGGGGATGGCATTTTAGGAGCTTTAAAAGCAATAGAAGCAGTCAAATATTTTAAAAAAGATCTTGATGAATTAGTATCTGAGATCAAGCTAATGCCTCAGGTTTTGGTAAATGTAAAAGTGAAAGAAAAAGTACCATTTGAAAAAAATGATGTGATTTCTAACGAACTTAAAAAGCAGGAAAAGATTTTAGCAGATAATGGACGTATCTTATTACGTTATTCTGGAACAGAAAAATTGGCGCGAGTGATGGTAGAGGGAGCAAATTCTTCAGAGGTAGATAAATGTTGTCATGAACTGGCCGAAGTAATAAAAAAAGAACTAGCATAAATTATTAAACATAGGATTTTATATGAGAGTCGTATCAATAGACGAAATGCACATAATTGAAGAGCAAACAAAAAGTGAGTTTCGATTTGATGAAAAATTAATCATTGAAAATATTGGTGCAAAGTCTTCTCAATTAATTATCGATACTTTATCAGAAAACTTAGATGGCAAAGAATTGATTTTTTTAATTGGCAAGGGGAGTAATGGAGCTGATGGCCTCGCTATCGCGAGACATATGACAAATAACGGCCATCGATGTAGGGCCTTTTTATTTTTTGATTCTGAATTATTAAGTGAAGCATTAAATGAGCAACTAGTTATGGCCCAAGCTTTTGGTGTTAAGATAAACTTTTTAGATAATAGCGTTCAATTTGAAAGTTATCTGTCACAAGTACATGAACCTGTATTTATCGATGCTCTATTTGGCACAGGCGCTGTATTACCACTTTCAAATGAAATTTATCATATTATTGAATTAGTTAACTCTACATCGGCTTTTACTATTTCAATCGACATCCCCTCTGGAGTCGAAGGAAACACAGGTCATATGCAAGGCAATGCAATCCAAGCTGACCTTACCCTTGCTATAAGTTTTGCAAAACAAGGTCATTATATAAGTGATGGAGCTCAACACACAGGTGATCTTGCATTAATAGATGCAGGTTTTCCCCAAAAGTTTTACTCAGAAGGAAATAAGTTTTTATTAACACATGATACTTTACAGGATCTAATAACAAATCGATCAAAATTTGCTGATAAGAAAGCTTTTGGCCATGCCTTAGTTATCGGAGGATCTCATGGTCTTACAGGAGCGCCGATATTAGCTGCACAAGCTGTTTCAAAGGTTGGGTCTGGCCTGGTTACAGTTGCGACTTGGGAGCCGCAATACCAGGAGATGCTGTCTCGACTGACACCTGAAATTATGACTGGGTATATTCCTTTAGATGTAGAAAGATGGGCTAGGTTAATCAAAGACCTTAATAAATACTCTTGTATTGTGTTAGGGCCTGGGCTAGCAAGGTCTTCGAGAGCTCGTAGACTAGTATTAGAGGTTTTAAATAATTACGATGGCCCATTAGTTTTAGATGCTGATGCAATTAATGTTTTGGATATAGATCAAGATGCTAAAGCTTTTACAATGAGAAATGCTCCGACTGTACTTACCCCGCATTTTGGAGAGTTTTCAAAGTTTACAAAAATTGACTCAGATTTAATTGGGCAAAAGCCATTAGAATATTTATCAAGGCTAGTAGATAAAATTAATTGCACTGTTGTTTTAAAAGGCCCATGCACATATCTTGCTAATAGTGATGGGACCATTTTGTTTAATTATTTTCCTAATGATGGTATGGCGACAGGTGGTGTGGGAGATGTCTTAGCTGGAATACTTGGTGGTCTTCTAGGTCAAGAAACAAGCTTGAAATCAAAAACTAGTTTGAGTTCTCGCTATGAGATTTTCAATAAAATTGTCGCACAATCAGTCCTTATTCATTCAATTGCAGGTGATATTACTGCAAAAGAATATGGTGTAAGAGCGATGACATCAAATAATCTTATTCATTGTTTAAGAAAATCATTTTTGGAATTAGAGTCTAAAATCATTGGTGAGTTATAAATTGATGAAAGAAATCAAAACTTGGAAAAAAGTTTTTGAATCCGACTTGAAGTATCTAGCGGATGAAGTAAAGTCCGAAGTTGAAATTCCATCGGTTATTTTTCTTGAAGGAACACTAGGAGCAGGTAAAACTAGCTTTGTTCAAGCATCCTTTAGGGATAAAATAATGGTAAGCCCTACATATTCTATTTTAACTGAAGTTTTAGATGTACTTCATGGAGACCTTTATAGAATTGAGTCAGAAGAAGAATTAATTCACCTTGAAATTGAAGACTATCTCGAGAATAAAGATTATGTGTTTTTAGAGTGGGGACATAAGTATTTAGGATTTATAGATAAGATTATTCCTGAAAATTTTAAATTTTACTTATTAAAAATTGATTCTGAAAAAAGTAATTTTCGAAATTACGATCTATTTGAGCTTCAAAGAGATTAGTTTATAAATTTTATCAGCAATTTTTTCCTATCATTTCACTCGGTCTTAGGCCGCGATTGTTTCATAAATCCTTTTAATTTCAATCGCTTAGATATTGATTAAAAACATTTAGTTTTGTTATTAATAAACAGTTGACGTCAGGAACTAAAAAGGGAGATACTTATATTGAAAAGATTAAAGACTTTGATAGTCGGATAATCTTTTAGGGAATATGAGGATTGTGTTTCCCTTAATAGTAAAACTTGTGTGTAATTATAAATTATGGAGGATGACAATGAGACTTACATCAAAAGGACGTTACGCAGTTAGAGCAATGCTTGATCTAACTTTTCACAGCAAAGGAAACCCTGTAAGACTACAGGAAATTTCAACAAGACAGGCAATTTCACTACATTATCTAGAGCAACTTTTCAGAAAACTTAGAACTGGAAGAGTTGTAAAGTCTGTTAGAGGACCAGGTGGTGGTTATATCCTAGCTAGATCTATGGATGAAATCACTATTAGAGACGTTCTTGATTGTGTTGGAGAAAATATTAATCCAGCAAGAGATATCATGGGAAGACCAAGCTCAGGTGTAGAAGCTGCTCCTGCTGCTGAAGGTGAAACTGCAACGATTAATACAACTGAGTTTCAATTAACTAAAAATTATTTTGAAAACTTAGGTGTTTTAATGCAGGAATATTTAACAACAACAACTCTAGGAGATCTAAGCAGAAAATCTAGAGAAGTTTCAACAACGACTGAAGCTGGTGGAGATGCTACAACTGCAACTACAGCAGGAAGTATTGGTTCAACAGAAAATACTACAGGTCAGAATGCTGGAATTTCTGCAATTAGACCGTCATTAGGTGAAATTAACCAATAATAGATTATATTTAGATTTTAATGCAACATCACCTCTTGCTAGTAAAGTTACTGACTTTCTAGCAGGAGGTGATTTGTTTTACGCAAACCCATCATCAACCCATTCTTCAGGAAAGTCTTCAAAAAAAATATTTTTAGAAGTTTACGATTTTATTTTTCAGTTTTTTAATTTACCCAAAACCGAATTTAATTTAGTTTTTCATTCTGGTGCAACAGAAGCATTAAATACATTTTTAAATCAAGATGGTTACGATTTGCTATATAGTGTGACTGATCATCCGTCAGTTAAAGAAGTTATAAAAGATAAAAAACGCGTTTTTGAATATGACTTCCTAAATGGCATTTACCCGAATATCGATAGAGAGAAACTAATTTTAAATGCTACTTGGGTTAATAATGAATCGGGTGTTGTTCACGACTTAGAGTCAATTAAGCAACTTAAAAAGAAATATAACGCTATTACACATGTTGATTGTTCTCAGGTTGTAGGAAAAGTTAAGGATTTTGATAAACTTGATCCGTTTTTAGATATCTATACTTTTTCAGGACATAAGTTTGGTGCATTAGGGAATACTGGGTTTTCTTTTGTAAAAAAGAGTCTTAGTATCGATCCTTTAATTAGAGGCTCGTTATTGCATGAAGGTTTGAGGTCTGGAACTTTGAACACACTGGGGATCTATTCTTTAAAGTTAGCACTAGAAGATTTAACTGATCAAAGCTATTTTACTAAGTTAAAAAGCTTTCAAGATAAAGTTTTTAATTTAGTAAAATCTAATAAAAATTTAAATTTACTATCTTTCAAAAAACAATCTTTAAACACTTGCTTTTTTTATCACTCAAAAATCTCATCTGATCTAAACTTAGTTAAATTTGATATGGCCCAAATTGATATCAGTGCAGGCTCGGCGTGTTCATCAGGTGTTAGTAAGGGATCACCTCTATTACAAGCATTAGGGTATGGAGAGTATGCAAAAAATGGTTTACGTATCTCTTGGGGCAAAGAAAGCTTAGCAAATGAAGACGAAGTTTTACAAAGACTTTCACAAGTTATTCAAAAATTGTGAAAACAACTCATATAGGATCATTACCTTTTACTAAATTAGAACAAGCGTTGGATTATACTTTTTCATTTGATCTTCCTGTTTTGTTTACGTTACCTAAAAATGAAGATTCATTTTTTATGCTCGAAGAATTATGCTATTTAATCACAGGAAAAAATCAAATTGAAAAACTACAACTAAATATACAAAAAATTCCCTTTATTGATGCTTTCTTTAAAAAATCAAATGGCCTATTTAAATATCAATTATGTGGCCCTATAACTTTTTATGAGAGTTGTTTGAAAGGCCAAGGTTTTTTACGTAAAGATTTTTATCAATTTTATCAAGAAGGCATTTTAAAAGTTGTTGAAGGATTTGGAAAAGAATTACAAAACTTAGTCTTTTTCATTGATGAGCCTGAACTGACTAAAGCAGATCGTGAGAGCTTTTTGTTTCTTGATGCTTTATGCTTAGAGCTTAAAAAAGAGTTTAATATTCAAGTTGGACTACACTCTTGTGCGACTTTAAACGAAGATAAAATATCTTTAGAAAAATTTGATTATTTAAATATTGATGCATGCATAAACTCAGAGAAATTAGTTACTTCAGTAAATTCCATTGGTATTGATTTGAATACAAAAGTGAATAAAGAGTTTGAATTGATTACTCCTCGATGTGGACTAGCTCTAAAGAGTGATGAGTATTGTTATCAGATTAAGAATTATTTAGATCGATGTCGTGATAAATATTCACACCTCTAGCTAGCTTTTCGTTTGGTTCTTCTTTAATAAAGTCAAAAAATAGCTGGTCAGTATTTTCAAATTGTTCATCAAAGGCAATAGTTATGGTTTTAGGAACAAATGATAATAGAGATTCTAAATAATAATTTTCTGGAAGATTTACAGCATCGCCATTTTCTTCATCTTCAATAAAGGATTTCATTGGAGACTTATTCGTACTTTTTACAATTAAGGCAAACTTGATTTTATCTTTTGGAATTTCATTCGTTTTTGCCCAACTACCAAAGTGAAAAAAGTCTAAGTGAAACATTGAATTGCCGTATTTGAGCTTTCTAGGAAGGGCCATCTTATTCATAAACTTTCTAGAGGTATCATCTTTGGCTTTTCTGATGATTTTTTCGAGTAAAGAGCTGTCTTCACAGCGAATAATATAGTGCCCAGGCTCGTTTTGAGACTTATAAAGAAGATAGTTAAAAGCAACGCTAAATAGGGTATAGAGCTTCTGTTGCGGTAAATGGATATGTTGCTTATCCAGATCAATAATCGACTTTACACCAGAATATAGTATTTCTTTACTTAAATCACGCTTAGACATATGCATCATATATAATATATTATCCTAATATAATGCAACAAAAAATTGACTCTTATAGTTTTTTTACCTAATATTCATCCTAAAATAATGACTGTATTTACAAGTATTTGGAGTAAAAATGAAGAACTTACCTAAGACCAGGAACATTGGTATCTCTGCCCATATTGATTCTGGAAAAACAACGTTAACTGAAAGAATTTTATTCTACTGTGACATGATTCATAAAATTGAAGATGTTCGTGGTGGTGGTGATGGTGCAAAGATGGACCATATGGAGCTAGAGAAGGAAAAAGGTATTACAATTACTTCTGCAGCAACAACTGTTCACTGGCAAGGAATAGATAAGAAAGGAATTACTTGTGCTGAAGGTGATGGGAAAGATATTAAAATCAATATCATCGATACTCCGGGACACGTTGACTTCACAGTTGAAGTTGAGAGATCTCTAAGAGTTCTAGATGGTGCTGTTCTTGTTTTATGTTCAGTATCAGGTGTTCAGGCGCAATCAATCACTGTTGATAGACAGATGAAAAGATATAATGTTCCAAGGTTAGCATTCTTAAACAAAATGGACAGAATGGGAGCTGGTGCTGAAAAAGGTGTTTCTGAACTTAAAGATAAACTAGGTCATAATGCTGTTCAAATGCAAGTTGCAATTGGCGCAGAAGAAAACTTTCAAGGTGTTGTAGATCTAATCACAAGAAAAGCTTATTATTTTGATGGCGATAACGGTGAAAAAGTTAGAATTGAAGATTGCCCAGCAGATCTTGCAGATGAAGTAGAAGAAAAAAGAGCTGCAATGATTGATGAAGTTGCTGCTTTTGATGATGAAGTAATGGAAAATTATCTAGAAGGTACAGAGCCTACAGAAGAAGAACTTCATAAATGTATTAGAAACGGTGTTAACTCTTTAGAATTAACTCCAGTATATATGGGATCAGCTTTTAAGAATAAAGGTGTTCAACTACTTCTTGATTCAGTTGCTAGATATCTTCCTTCTCCACTAAGCTGTGCAAAGCCTATCGCTAAAAAAGAAACAAAAGATGGCGAAGAGAAAATTACATTAGAGCCTGATTTTGAAAAGCCATTAGTATGTATGGCATTTAAAATTACTGATGAGCAATTTGGTCAGTTAACTTACACTAGGATTTACCAAGGTACACTTAGAAAAGGTGATACCATCTACAATACTCGTGAAAAGAAAAAAGTTAGAATTGGTAGAATGGTTAGAATGAATTC
>CATLVU010000085.1 GCA_950061135.1 uncultured Oligoflexia bacterium | reverse complement strand
CTCTTCAGCTCCTAGAACATGCATATCTCCTTCGGATACTGATTGTGCACAATGCTTTTCAAACATTGCCTTACCTTTATGAAGCTTACACTGGTCATCGCATTTATGATGGTGATGCTCCACATCCTTATGGTGATGAGAACAAGAAACAATAAAAAAAGCAGAAAGTACAAAAGTTAAAATTATTTTCATTTTAAGACTCCTTTAGAGTTGGCTGCATATAATTAATGAATAATCTATATAAACTAGGTATAACAATAAGTGTTAGCAGTGTAGCCGAAAAAATTCCTCCAACTACAACTGTAGCTAAAGGCTTTTGAACCTCTGCCCCAAGACCTACAGAAAACATCATAGGCAAAAATCCAAAGATGTCAGTCAGGGCAGTCATTAAGACAGGTCGTAGCCTAGTCATTGAACCCACTTTTACGATGTCATCATGAGTTTTTCCTTCCTCATATAATCGATTAAAATATGTAACTAATACGACACCATTCAAGATACTGATACCTGACAAAGCAATAAATCCCACACCAGCTGAAATACTAAAAGGCATTCCCATAAGTACTAGTGATAGCACACCGCCAATTAATGCCATGGGGGCGCAAATAAAAATTAGTATAACTTGAGCAAAGTTTCTAAACGCCGCATATAGCATTGCTAGAATTATTAACATCGCCATAGGTACTAATATACTTAGCCTCTCTTTTGCACTTTGTAAGTTTTTAAAACTTCCTCCCCATTCAATATAATAACCTTGGGGAAGATTAACTTCCTTTTCAACTCTTAACTTCGCTTCATTAACAAAGCTTTCAATATCTCTAGAAGCTGGATTAATTAAAACCGCCACTCTTCTTTGAGAGTTTTCACGGCTAACATTACTAAATGTTTCAACATAGTCTATCTTTGCTACCTGATTTATTGGAACGGTAAATCCCTCGGAGACTCCAACGGGAAGGTCTCTAATAATATGTATATCTTTTCTTTCTTGTTCGCTTAAGCGAGTTACTATGGGAAACTTTTTTACCCCATCGTAAACATGACCTATCTCTCTTCCTGCAATTGCAGTGCTAATTGAGTCGAGTACAGGCCTGGCAGTAACTCCAAGTTGGGCCAGCTCCTCCAATTTAGGAGTGTACTGAAGCATCGGAGATTTACCCTTTGACTCAGATTCTGCTTCACCTGAGCCGGGTATCTCCGAAACTATTTGCGCTACTTGCTTAGAATACTTTATTAGCTTGTCTAAATCATCTCCAAATATTTTGGCAGATACATCAGCTCTGGTTCCTTCTAAGAGTTCGTTAAATCTTAATTGAACTGGCTGTGATAAAAGAAGAACCTGTCCTGGTATATGCAATTCAAGTTTTTGCTTCACTGCCGCCATTAAGTCCGATTTATTTTTTATATCTGACTTAGGCCATTTATCTCTAGAGTTTAGCATTACGTATGAGTCTGAGATGTTAACTCCCATTGGATCTGTTGCCACCTCTGCTGCCCCTGTTCTGGCAAATACATGTTTTACTTGTGGAAACTCTTCTATTAGTTGCTCAGATAGTTTTTGTAGCTCTACAGAGTTTTCAATACTGATATTGGCCGGTCTTATAAACTGAACTGCGAAGTCCCCTTCGTCTAATTGAGGAATAAATTCAGCCCCCATCTGAGAAAAAAGAAATACTCCGGTTGTAATAGCAGCGATTCCAATTCCTAGTACGACTTTTTTAAATCTTAGCGCTAGATTTAATGTAGGTTTAAAAGCACTTTCTGCCCATCTCATTAAAAATGGTTTTTTATCTTTTGTTTGTCCAGAAAGAAATGTTGCTGCAAGTGCTGGAACTAATGTAAAGGAAAGTATTAAAGCACTACCTAATGCCATAATAAAAGTAGTCGCCATCGGCCCAAACATTTTACCTTCAACTCCTGTCAAGGCAAACAAAGGAATAAAAACAACGATAACAATTAACTCTCCAAAGCCGGCTGCAGAACGTATCTCTATCGCAGCGTCCTTAACAACTTGCCCAACTTCATACCTTGTTAGCTTTCGCCCTAATTGCTCTCCTCTTTGTTGAAGCCTGTGAACACAGTTTTCAATAACGATAACAGCACCGTCAACTATAATACCAAAGTCTAGTGCTCCTAAACTCATTAAATTTCCAGAAACATTTTGCCAGCGCATAAGAATAAATGTTGTTAATAAAGCAATAGGAATCATCAAAGCAGTAATAATTGCTGCTCTTAAGTTTCCTACTAGCATCAAAAGAAATAAGCTAACTAAGGCTGCACCCATGAGAAGATTATGTTCGACAGTCCCCAGTGTAGCATTAACCATGTCCGAGCGATTATATAGAGTTCTCAGTTCAACCCACTCTGGCATATCCTTTTTGATTTCTTCCAGCTTTTGTGCGACGTCAATAGAGACAGAACGGCTATTTTCTCCCAGTAACATAAAAACAGTACCGATGATGGACTCTTCTCCGCTAACAGTTCCTGCTCCTGTTCTTATTTGTTTGTCGAATTTAACCTCTGCAATATCTTTTATTTTTATTACTTGATAATCGGATAATCGCTTCACAACAACGTTTCCAATTTCTTCAAAACTATTGAGAAGTCCAACTCCCCTTACTAATAGTTGCTGCCCTGTTTGTTGAATATAACCACCACCAACATTTAGATTTGTCCTCTGTATTGCTTTTTCAATATCATCAAAGTGAAGGCCATTTTTTGTCATCTTTTTTATATTGGGTTGAATGAAAAACTGTTTCTCATAGCCTCCTATTGTATTTATTTCTGTTACACCTTTAACCGTGAGTAACCTCGGTTTAATTGTCCAGTCTTGAATTGATCTTAACTCCATTAATTGGACAAGCCTTTTTTCGGGGTCTTTTGCAGGTATTTTAGCTTCAATGGAGTAATGAAAAATTTCACCTAGCCCTGTACTAATAGGGCCCATTTCAGGAGTAATTCCTTGGGGCAACTCTATGTTTTGAAGCTTTTCTCCCACCAATTGCCTAGCCCTATATATATCAGTTTCTTCTTTGAAAATTACTGTTACCTGACTAATGCCATATTTCGAGACAGACCTAATAGTTTCAACACCAGGAATACCGTTCATACTGTACTCAATAGGAAAAGTTACCATCCTTTCAATTTCATCAGGAACGTACCCTTTAACTTGTGTATTTATTTGAACCTGAGTATTGGTAATGTCTGGTACTGCATCAATAGGTAATTCTTGAAATGATTTTATACCGTATGCTATAAGTAAAAAACTTGCGAGAAAAATAAAAAGTCGATTATTGACCGAGAACTCTATTATTTTATTTATCATAAAAATTATTCCTAATGGGAGTGCCCATACTCCGAAGTGTCTGTTGAATAAATATCGGCAACCCTTAGAAGGCCGACCCCCTCAGTGACAATATCATCGCCCTCAACTAATTTTTTTGAAAAAACCGTATATGAATCTGAGTCCTCACTTTCTATTATCGCCACTAGAAATTTAAAAAACCCATCTCTATACCTATAAATGCCTTTTTTTTCTAATGAAACGACTAGTGCACCCTTAGGTATTTTAACCTTATTACCACTTACTTTTTTAAATTGTAATTTTAAAGTCCTCAAGGCTTCAGTTGATAGCTTCAAGCCTTTTACTTCACTCACGTCTTCTATCGCTTTTCCTTTTCCGATCGCCTTACTCGTGCCATGTCCATGCTCATGTTCATCTCCCTCTTCATTGTGTTCACCATGTTCTTCATGGTCTGCATGACCTTTATGTGAATCTTCGTTGTCACTATGGTCATCATGACTATCATGGCCATGATCTTCATGTGAATCTTCGTTGTCACTATGGTCATCATGACTATCATGGCCATGATCTTCATGTGAATCTTCGTTGTCACTATGGTCATCATGACTATCATGGCCGTGATCTTCATGTGAGCCTTCCACTTTTTCAAGTACTAAATTATCATGCTCCTCGTGCGGGTGCTCAGCGTGGTTTTCCTCACTCGCCAAAGAACTATTAAAAAAAAGGAATAAAGTAATCAATATACTAGTTATTTTCATCGAACACCCCCAGGCCGACTAGTTTATCTTTGCATTGAGCTTCTTTTTTTAAGTTGGTTATTTCTAGTTTCGTTAGATAGCTTGGAACGAGCTTTAGAATGTCTTGATAGTGTTTTAGTTCTTCAGCACATAAATAAAACCCACTCACCTCACATGTATTTAGAATTTGCTTCCAGTTTTTAACATCTAAAACAAAGTCATCACACATATCTAAGGTAAAGTATCGAAAAAATCGTTTATGAAAATTATTTGAAAATCTTCTGTCATTAACAAGTTTATGAGATAGTTCTTTGATGTTAGAAAAGTATCTCTCAATCACGACTTGTTTATCATTATCCAAAGGTGTGTTGGCATTAGTTTCTAAGTATTCCCTGTCAGCAGCAAGTGACTTTAGAGTATCAAACTGTGACTGATACCGGCATCCCGTGAATATCATTAGAATAAAAAACATAGAGAATAATTTCATCATTCACTCCTTTGTAGTAAATCGGCAAGTTTACTTTCTTTTTTGCTATAATCACCATTAAAAATCATTCTTTTTAAACGTTCCATTGTGGTAACGACCCCATATTGATAATGGACAAGTGAGATTGAAGCATCGAACTCATTTTGAACACTCTCAAGCATTTCTAAAGGGTCAATATCTAACCCCATCGCAAGGTTATTTCTAAGAGCTTCATAGTTTTCTCGTGCGAGGCCTCGTCTCTGAGTTTGATTTTCAATATTGTCTATATAGGAATTAAAGTTATTCACAAGATTATAAAGTGATTTTTTTAATACCTCTTTTGTAGACTCCTTATTAAGATCTAGTATATGAGATTCTGAGTTACTTATTCTGATTGAACTCGCCGCTCCGAAACCTAGGCCATCTTGAACTGGTATATTGTTAAAAATACCTTGTGAATTAGATGATCCTCCCAAAAAGGAAAAATAAACATACCGGCGAGTATATCTTAATGCCTCTTTCAAGTATTTATACTGAGTTATCTCTGGTGCTGCATCTAAGGCTTTAAAAACAAATGTATCAAACTTTAACCGGCTAAGTTCTTCTACCTTAGGAAGCTCTATCTTTTTTAAAGTCAACTCCTCCTCTTGATTTATACCCATGAGATAAGAAAGTGCTTTTTTTTCTTCGAATACAAGGTTACTTAATTTCCGAATGTCTTCATTTATCTCAATTGACTTAATTTTTAAGAACCTAATGGTACTAGGTTGAACACTTCCAAATATTTGCCGATTTTCAGCAATCTTCACAAGCTCATTGAGTTTTCCAGAGTAATCTTTCAAAACCTTTAAAAAGTGAATATCTCTTACCGTATTGGTATATAAAAGCTTGGAGGTCATTACTTCATTGGCCCAGAGCGCTCTATATTGTTCTTGATAAGCATAATAAAACTGTCTTGATTGACCTACTTTGAACCAATTATTAGGCACTAAAAAAGGAGCAATATCCTGAACAATATCTACGGCGCCTTGCCAGGTAAATGGTGTTCTTAAAATATTCCATAGGTTTAACTTGGGAAGTAGATTTTTTTTATTAAAGTTTATTGTCTCTTTCGCCTGATATACACGTTGAGCATTCTCTAACACCATGAAATTTGAGTTTCTTACTTTATTAGAAACATCTTCCAAACTAATCAATGTCTGGGAGTTGGAATTGGACAATATAAAAAAGCTTAAGAGGATTAAGATGACTTTCATTACTCTCTCCTTAATTGAAATTTATATTTCTTGCTAGTTGTACTTGGCTCGAATGTTCCTTGAATATATTCCACTCGATCAATCGCCCCTGAAATGACCTGCGTCGCAAGAGCACGGGAGTCTGATCGGGTCTGTTCATTAGAAAGATTATTTAATGTATTGGAAATTGATAACGCAAAAGAATTCTTACAAGATTCAGTAATAATGTTAATAACTCCGTTTTTAACATCTGGCCGATACCCTTCCACAACACAGGTAACTGCACTGTTAGCAACTCGTGGGTTTTCCAACTTAACAAACAAGTTTAAATTAAGGTTTTGTAATTCAAAATTTATTTCATCCAAGGTTCGAACTCTCGATGGAAACTCTATTGGGATACTACTGATAAATTTAGCCTGAATATCAAAAGTACTCTCTCTAACATCTATACTTCCATTAAAACGCCCTTCGATAGACTGGATAAACCTTTTTCTATTATTTAAATCCTTCTCCATGCTCTCACCCCATTCTCGCTGGTTCTCATTTTGAGCTTCTATCTGTTCTTTCGTTCGAATCTCTTCTTGCTTTGCAAGTCGATCATCTCCATTTTTGCTACAACTTTGAAATATAATTATTGCCATAATTAAAATAAAATTTGCTTTCATCATGTTATCCTTAGTTTAGTAGTTTTTTAAATTTTTCAATACTGCCTTCAATCAAGCTTATTCTTACATAGGTTGTTAAGAGATCGTTTTCAGTCTCAAATCTTGACTTAAGGAACTCAATTTGTTGCCTATGTGATTCAATTGTCATCGTAATAGAAACAATCCCACGAGAATACAATCGCTCGACTTCAACATGCTTTCTTTCAAGTTCCTTTAAAGAAGGCATGTTCTTGTAGGTTCTTAATGAGCGAGAGTACTTTTTGTAAAGATTGGACTTTTCAATTGTTAACATTTTTTTATTATTAGATGATTCAGCCTTTTGAGCTTGTAGTTTTTTTAAAGCTTGAACTTTTCCTCCATTATTTGTGTGGAACATAGGAAAAGCAAAGGAAACGGCAATTCCTGCTGACAAAAACTCATCACTACCTCGACTCTCGTACTCTAATGCTGGGCCAATTTGTATATTTGAATATCCCAGTGATTTTTCGACTTCTAGCTCTGACTGTGCCAAGTTAACTTTAAAATCTTCAATTTCAGGTAATCCAAAAGCTTCTACTTTCTCCTTAAAGGTTTCAACCTCAGGGTATTTCAGATCTGTATGCTTTACCTTGAAGTCACTGCAATTAGCTACAAATCTTAGCTTTCCTAAAAGAATATCCTTTTCATTTTCGAAGTCACTTAACTGAGATTTATATTCATTTGACGCAAGAATGATCGTTGACAATGAAATGGTTTCTTCTGGTGTTAATCTTACTCTTGAATTGAGTTTGCTCACAATTTTATCAAATGTACTTATCGCTTCTTTGACAGATTTAATTAAAATAGATAACTGGCCTACTTTTTGATAAACAAGAGCATAGTTTGATAATTGACCATACAATGCCAAATCAGCTTGTGAATTATTAAGCTTCCTAAAAGCATTTGCTTTTTCAATTCTCTTGCTTCTTTTCGATCCATACTCAAATGTATGCTCAGCAGTCAAAGACAAAGTATTGATGTCTAAGCCAAACTCATCACCTTTTAAGTACTCTAGACTTAATTCAGGATTTGGCCGTTGTTCTGCAAGTTCTAACTCAGAATCATTTTTTTCTTTTTTCTTTTTTACTTCGGAGATTATAGGGCTATTTCTTTTTATATGCCCATAAAAGCTATTAATATCTGAAATGTTACAGTTCGAAGCAGCTAACCCATAATCTGTAAAAAACAGAAGCATAGTAGTTATAATTAAATACATAGTAATGTACCTTAATAAGTTTTTAATATTTGCAAAAAAATCTATATCAAGGTTATGAGATTGGTGGTCTAATTATGCTTTGCTGATATTGTGCTGCTTTACCTATTAAAAATGCAGGAAAGTACTCTTTTTGAATCGATAACGGGCTTACAGCAACACTTTCTTTTTGTTTTAATATTGCGAGATGAATATGTCCCGCATGACATCCATGGGAATGTTTACCGTGATCTTGGTGACCATGATCATCCTCGGAATTATGAAAGTCACTATTTTCACAGTCCGAAAAGATACTACTCATGCACTCCGTAGCATCGCTCAGATTGGCTTCAATGGCCCCTGCTGAAAAATCAGCGAGAGTTGCCAAGGTTAATAGAATACTGAGTAATAACTTCATCATATTTAATGTTATATATTAACAAAAACAAAAGCTCAAATAAATAAGTTCGATATATATATTTTTTTCAAGACCTTGAGTTTTTTATTGAATTCTAGCAGTTATACAAATCTTCTAATGTTTTTCCTAATTCTTCAAAATAAGATTTCTTTTTACTAGTCATAACTTAGGCGACAGAGACTCAAGATCTAGGCATTGTTCAATTAACTGATCTTACAAAGCAACCTCTACCCAAAGATTAGCACTGACTCCTAAAGTTATAGCAATACTAAATGCCCTTGAAACAGAAGGAGGCTTCCTTCCTTTCAGTAGCTCATCGTAATAACCTATTAATTGCGTAAGTACACATCATTAAGTGTGAACGTGCGTTTAAACATATTAAGACTTAACGTCGAACGAAAAATGACAAGCACGACTTAAGCCAGCTTCACCACTTTTTTCACATTTTTGAATGAAGCTTGAGAGGACTTTGTCCATTTTCTTTAATGCTTTCATTTTTTGAGAGATTTCTAATCTCTTTTCTTTGGCCATATTTCGACCATGACGACATGGGCCTCCATTTTTTTGTAGATCAATTAGCTCTTTAATCTCAGCCAGAGTAAAACCAGCTTGCTTGGCCATCTGAATAAATTCTATCTGAGAAACAATCTCTTCAGGAAAGAGTCTGTGATAAGCTTGAGTTCTCTTAATACCCGTCAAAAGTCCTTTCGACTCATAAAATCGGAGTGTTTCTCGATCCACTCCTGTTGCATTGACAATATCTATCGTTTTCATAAAAAACCTCTTGACCTGGTAGTATACTACACACCTTAAACTAGGTAAAGTAGAGCAATAGTGAGGAACAGGTTTATGGCCAAGAAAGATCATATTGAAAATAAAACAGGACTTTTTATAGGGACTGGGGTCATAGGGGCTTTTCTGACAGCGTTGTGTTGTATTGGCCCTCTAGTGCTGACGATTTTAGGCGTTTCAGGTGCGGCGGTGTTTGCAAAGTTTGATGTGTTGAGAGTTCCATTAATTATTATCGTGGTGAGCATTTTTGGTTTTGCAGGATATCAACTTTTCAAAAAAAGAAATACTTGTGATCCTGATTCTATTTGTGCTGATCCAAAAAAGTACAAAAAAATGATTGTTGCCTATTTCGTAGGAATTGTGCTTGCTTTAGCTGCTATCTTTTCACCACAAATCGTTGCTTGGATATATTAAAAGGAAGATCTTTTATGAAAAAAATTATTTTGATGGCCAGTACTTTGCTGATGACCCAAATAACATGGGCAAAGTCACAGAAGGCATGCTTCAAAGTTGAGGGAATGACTTGTACCGCCTGCACCGTAACAATGAAAGTTGCCATTAATACACTGGATGGCATTAGTGATATTGATGTCTCTCTTAAAAAGAAAAGTGCTGTTGTAGATTATGATGATAGTAAAACCGACTCTGTAAAAATTAAAGAAAAAATTGATTCAGTTGGCTACAAGGCAGCTAAAAGACAATGCGGGGAAGGTTAATATGAACAGTTGTCACAGTGAATACGATTATGACCTCGCCATCATTGGAAGTGGTTCAGCCGCTTTTGCTGCCGCCATCAGGGCTGTAGAGCTTGGAAAGAAAGTGGCCATAGTTGAAAGATCCACACTCGGCGGAACTTGTGTTAACTTTGGATGTGTTCCCTCAAAGACGCTCATAAGGGCTGCTGAGGCAAAGCACCGTGCAGAAAATATTCCCTTTAATGGTCTATCTCAATGTAGCGTTAAGGTTGATTTTAAGACTTTGATTGATAATAAATCTGAACTTGTTGAGAGTTTACGAATTGGCAAATATCAATCTGTCTTGGATAATAATGAAAACATTCAGCTGATACAGGGAATGGCCCAATTTAAAGATCAACACACTTTAGATGTTAATGGACGCAATATCAGTGCTGATAAAATCCTAATCGCTACAGGAAGCTCCGCCTACATCCCATCAATAGAGGGGCTAGAAAGCGTTAATTACCTTACCAGTAAAACGGCCTTTGAACTCAGTGAACTTCCAGAAACCCTAGCTGTAGTTGGTGGGGGTTATATTGCTCTGGAAACAGCCCAAATGTTTGCAAGACTTGGCTCAAAAGTAACAATTATCCAGCGGAGTGAAATTCTTTTTCAAGAAGATGATGATATTTCCCACTGGATGACAGAATACTTTGAAAGTGAAGGGATCGAAATATTAAACCGAGCACAAGTTTCTAAAGTCAGGGAAAAAACAAACGGTGTTGAAGTTGCATTTATACGTGACGGAGAATCTCGACGTAAAAATTTTTCAAAAATACTTGTGGCCACAGGAAGAAAGTCGAATACCAAGGGGCTAAATCTTGAAACCGTAGGAGTTCAAACAGATAAAAGTGGTGCCGTCAAAGCTAACGAATATGGACAAACAAGTATTGAGAATATTTACGGTGCCGGAGATGTTCTTTCTACTCCAGCACTAGTTTACATTGCAGCCTATGAAGGAAACCTTGCCGCAGAAAATGCAATTCGAGGAAATCAGCGAAAAACCAATTATGAAGTTGTTCCATGGGTGATATTTTCAGACCCACAAGTTACGGGGATTGGCCTTAATGAGGCTCAAGCAAAGGCCAAAAGCATAGAATATGACGTTTCAAAGCTGACACTCGACAATGTCCCAAGAGCCATTGCTGCACGGGACACAAGAGGCTTCATAAAGCTATTAAGAAAAACTGGAACACAAGAATTGATTGGCGCACGCATTATTGCGCCCGAGGGATCTGAGCTTCTTATGGAATTGAGCTTAATGATGAAATACAAAATACCTATTTCGGATATCGCAAAAGAATTGCATCCATACCTTACCCTAAGTGAAGGAATAAAGCTTGCAGCTCAAACCTTTGACAAAGATGTTAAATCATTGAGTTGCTGCGCAAGTTAATACAAAAAAGACGTTTTAAAATATTCGTTCTAAACTGGAGGTGGAGTTCGTCTCCCTTTTTCTATGTCCCAAAGGTTTTTCATTGAAAGTCCAAGCTGATTAGAAAACTCAGCTTGAGTAACTCCTTCGACTTCTTTCAAAGCCTTAAGTAACTGACGAAAACTTAATCTTCCAAAGTTTTTTTTCTAATTCTTCAAAGTAAGATTTCTTTTTAGTAGTCATAACTTAAGCGACAGATACTTGAAGATCAAGGCCTTGTTTAATTAACTGATCTTGCAAAGCAACCTCTACCCAAAGATTAGCACTGACTCCTAGAGTTGTAGCAATATTAAATGCCCTTGAAGCCGAAGGAAGCTTCTTTCCTTTTTCTAGTTCACATAAGCTTGAAGAAGAAATTCCTAAAACTTTAGCAAAGTCTTTTTGAGATAACTCTTCTGACTTTCGATGAGACTCAAGTAACATACCAAAGCTAAGTCTACCAAGACTTTTCTCAAGTTCTTTAGTTTCGTATTTCACTTTAGACATCAAGCAGACTCTTCTAAAGAAACATTATATTTAAAGCCCTCTGATTCAAGAGTATCTCTTAAAGAAAATTCAATCATCGCCTTAACCGGAAGTTTTAACTTCTTAGCTATGCTTGCAGCTCTAACAGGAGATGGAACTCTTCTACCCTTCTCTATGTCACAAAGATTTTGCACGGAAAAGCCAAGCTTTTTAGCAAACTCAGCTTGAGTAATCCCTTCCACTTCTCTCAAGGCCTTAAGTAAATCTCCAAAGCTTAATCTTCCAAAGTTTTTTTCTAACTCTTCAAAATACGATTTCTTTTTAGTAGTCATGTTTATTTTTGTTGCTGATCTTTTTAGAGAACAATATGTGGGGGGCGCCGAGCTAACCCTTGGTTCATTAATTGATTCTGCAGACTTGCCAACTCAAAAAATAATGAGTAGTCAAGTGTCTGTGGAAACTATGGAACAACATAAAGATAGGTTTTGGATATTTGGTAATTATTCACAGCTGCCTGCAGCTTGCATGATGTATGCTA
>CATLVU010000084.1 GCA_950061135.1 uncultured Oligoflexia bacterium | reverse complement strand
GATAGGAACTATTGCAAGCTCAGGGCAAACTTGTTCTCAAGATTCCAGCTGTAATAGCATAGGCTTTAATTGTTGTCTAAGTAACCAATGTGTTAATCATGGAGAAACCAAACCCGGTGTTGTAACTTCGAGTGATAAATATCAAGTGGCCATTTCACAAATACAAAGCAATCCAGAACTTATTTCTAATTACCAAGATTTATTTTTTGTATGCCAAAACTTTGTTCCGACCGAGCCTGATAATTCTCGAGATGATCCGGACAGAGACCTCTTACAAGAATCTAACGATGTCTTAACAGAGCTTCTTGATCTTTATAATTGCGCAAACCCAGTAATTGATGAGTTTTCAATTTGTAGTAAAACATTTGAAGATGGAACAGAGTTAATGTCATCAGGACCTGCTTCATTTAAATCAAGTCCGTCAGATTTAACATTCAAAAATCTAAATGGTTCTTTTGATTTTAATAATATCGTTAGAATTGATTACGCTGGAAAAAATTATTTTAATGAAAAGATTTTTGCTTCAGACACAGAAATAGCTCTTGATCCCGCACTAGGTTCTTTAGGAATTACAAACGATGATCCACTAAATGCCCAAGAAGCTTCACTTCAAATACCAAGACCTTCTGATGCAAGTAGTGATGAAGTTAAACTCTCCTTTCGAGTCGATGGAACTTGTGAAAAACTAGGTAGCTCTCTTGCAAGATGTACAAAACATTACGTTCAAGGTCAAAGCTCAACTCCTAAAAGGTCTAGCGATCATTTGGCTTCCAGTAACTCTTTTGCAATACCGAGTTATGCTAATACCAATTTTAATATTATAGTTAACGTTGGTGGCACATCTATTCCAAAAGGCTCAGACACATGGACATTAAATGGGACAAACGTTGAGTTTAATGGAAGTCAATTTCCAATATTCACAAATCAGACAGTAGATATTACTTACTTTGTTACTCAGAACGTCGACAAACTAACTGAGGCCAAGGAAGAAGCACAGTTTGCAATAAATGAGCATTGTGCTTGTGATCAAGAAACAAATTGTAACCTAAAACCTCAAAGGTCTGAAGTAGATGGTGTCAGCCGAATTACAAGCTTCACATGTGTTTATCCAAATGGAGATAATAATGCTCCTCTACAAGAAACCGTGTATCTCAGTGCTAAAACTGTTCCTCATAAATTCTACGATCAAAATGGTGTGTACTTTAGCCCTCAAGATATCGGAGAAGCATTTGAACAAGAAGGAAAGCTTTTTGAATATATTCAAGGTAATCCTCACAAACCTAATAATGTTTCACAAAAAATTGGCTTTAATGAAATTTATGGCAGCTTCACTAGAGACGAATCAGCTCCCCTTCCTGCCAGTGTACTCGAAGTTGATAAGGGGCAGAGCTATGACATCTTTGTAGACGAAGGCTCGTTCTCGACTTGTCTTAATTGTGGAACAGATTATTTTAATAATCTTCAAAAAATCTTTCCAAATAACTTTACATATAAAGGTGCTGGATATTTTCCTGATTTTGTTGAATCAAGACGAAGAAGAAATCAAGGAGACTTTAACGGTGATGATATGCTCTTTGGTAGGGCCTGTTTTGTACCAGCAACAATGATTCCTTGGACTCATGTTTCAAGCGGTAATATTCAAGCCCAGCGACAATCAAGATTAGAAGCGCAACACTTTTTATTTGCCAATGGTTATAACCGTGATTGGTATGGTTTTGATTATGGATCAGTAATAGGCTCTTTTGATGGTGTTACATGGTTTTCAGTTGGATCACAAAGACGAATTAAGGCCATTAGTAATAAACTTTTCCTCGCGATCAATGCCTATTTTGGCGATCAAACTATAAATAATATTTTCAAAATAGAAGTGAGTGAAATCGCTCCAGTTCCGAACTCAGGCTCTTTTATCGATCATGATACAGAAAGCTCTGGCGCTGAATGCCAGCAAGCTCATTTCTGTGTTAGAGATGAAGATTGTATTGCACAATTGGGCTATGATTATAGCTGCCAAAGTGTTGGAAATATATTTACGCCATGGCCACAATTTAACGCCAATGGTGATGAAATTAGTGGAACGCAAATCAAGTCGATCTTATCTCTTGTAGGTGGCGCTAATGGTTTTCCTAAAAGATGTGTTTACAGAGGCAAAGGTGCAGTTTGTGAAAAAGAAACTTTCTCAGTTACTGCAAGTGACTCTTATACAAATTCAAGCTTACCTGCCCTTCACACTTGTTCACCCAATACGACTTGTAAAAATATTGATGAATCAACTTTTAATAATAAAATAGCTCGTTATGCGCAAACTCCAGCCTCTCAAAATAATCAATCCTTTATCACTGATAAGACTGATACTTTTGGCCTAGGTGCAAGAATAATAGGACGACCATATAAATTTTTTGGAAATGAAGTTGCTGATGCAGGCTTAAGAAATCAATTTGCCCAGACAAATGTTAACGCTCTTTGTGTTCCTGGTAGTAATCCAGAATCAGCGACGACAACAGAAAGTTTAAACTTTAATAATTCTGTCACTCGCCGTGCAGATAGAGTTAATAATGTAGGCCAAACTTATCTAAGCTCAACCTTACAAGACCCAGATTATTACTCAGCTTGCCCTGCAACAAATGATGATGGTAACTTCACACGTTTTGAAGAAGAAAGCTTTTCAACGGATACAACTGATCCTTCTAATCATCAAAGATTTGCTATTAAAAATAATCTTTCAACAAATGCATTAATTTTACCAGAATTTACCTTGGATACATTTTTTAATGATAGCTCCACTCAGCTTACAAAATTAGGACTGAATCGAAATTCGTGCCTAAGAGCGCCGGGTGCAAAATGTTTTGCAGACTTTGAATGTGCTCCTAACGAATTCATCGCCAATAAATTCAAATCACAATCAAGTTTTAATAATAATGATGATTCAACGGATAGTATTTCCATAGCGGAACAGAATTTTTGGAAAGAAGAACTTGTTTGCGCAAACTCTCAAGAAAGATATTTAGACAACTCCAACTTCCCAAATCCTCTTTATGAAACCTTTGAAAACTCATGTTGTAGAGAAACAGAGAAATCGTTTACATATTTTTCACAACCTCATGAAAACTCAACCTTTACAGTACTCGACTCTAACGGTGATATTGTGGTTCCAGGTGTTAATCAAGATTTAAATAGTAAAGAGCGCTATTCAAGAACACATACCGTTTATGATAAAGTTTCATCAGATTCTAATTTTCCTGTTCTTATTTCTGCAGCTCCAGGAGCAACCTCTGATCTTAGGTTAACATTAGGTGCTCAAGGAGCTGATGCTTCGGGACTAATTGCAGGAATAAGACAATATAATACTCTTAATCTACACAACTCAAGAATGTGCTGTACAGGAAACTGGGTCAGGAGCTTTGCATCTGAAAATGGTGGAGGATATCGTTTTAGTGGAACAACTCAACAAAATATTCCTATCGATACCTTTAAAACTCTTAGTTGGTTTCCAAACAATGAGCCAGAAATTAATGACTTTGATGATTATGATCCAACTCTATTACGGTTTACTTGTAATCCTCAAGATATTGAAACAGCAGATTGTGAAATTAAAAATATTGTTGAAAACTCTGCTGAAGAAACAAAGTTTCTTGAATGGTTTGGCAAGTTTGAATTATTAGGTATTCCTCAAGTTTTAATTGAAGCAAATAGACAGCCTATACAGTCTAATGACATTATAAGACCTATCGGGGATAGCACCCTTGATTCTTCTGAAGATAGTCAATCTGACATAAGCTCTGATAGAAAGCCTCTTCCAAACACCATTAAAGACAATAATGTCGACGGGGATATCGATGCCATCTACGATGGGAAAGAGTACTACTCTGCCGCTTCTTATGACAATTTTGAAATCGGATCAGGGCAGTTAAAAAAGGTTTTCTCTGAATCAGAGTTTAACTGCTGTATACCTACAGGTATTCAAGTAGCGGGAGATACCCCAAATACGGCCTGCTGTACGGGACAAAAAGCTGCCAATACCCCATTCAGTGAAGAGCCTGTCTGCTGCTTGAATGACTTTGCAGATGTGTCTGTTTATACAAATAGATATGTTTCCAGTGAAGGTGCTTTTTTAAATGGCCAAAAAATCTCAGACTCAGATATCGATGAAACTACTGGATATATAAGAAAAGAAGTTGTTCTTCAAATGGCCTCAACAATGTGTTGCTCAGGTCGTGCAGTTTTTGGAAATGTTATTAGTAATCTTCCAATCCCTGTGAATTTTGACGAGGCAATCGCTAATGCTAATACACGTAGATGGCTCTATAATGAAGTTCTTGATGATAGTAGCGAAGCAGGCTCTGCTGTGTCTAAATACAATCTTGGACTAAAATGGAATGACCATGTTTATTGCGTCCCTGCAGGTCTATCTAATGGTAGCGGTGGAAGCTCAGGTGGTGGCTCGACTCAAGATTAAAGCTATCAGCCCTAATCCTAGTAAAACTCTATACAATGTAAAATGACCTAATCCAACTTTTGAGATAAACTTGAGAAAAAAATGTATCGTTAAAATTCCAAATATAAAAGAACAAGCAACTCCATAAAGAAGGACCTCTCCTTCAACTACATTTTTTTCGTTGTTAAAAATAGCATTCCACTTATACAACGAACTCCCCACAATAATAGGTAATGATAAAAGGAAAGAGAATCTTCCCGCTTCGAAACGTGACAAACCTAAAAATCGTCCTGCTGTTAAAGTTATCCCAGATCTAGATACTCCAGGAAAAATTGCTAAACATTGGCCTAGACCTACTACAATTGCTCTCTTTAATTCAAGGCCGCCTACCATATCACCAAACTCACTTCCCTTTTTATCAGACCACCACATTATCAAACCAAAAAATATTAAATTTATTGCAATAAGAAGAGGGTATCTTCCATAGGTAAAAGCAGTCTCTTTTAAGATGAATATTCCCAATATGGAAAAAAAAGTTGCTACTGAAAAGTTAATAAAGAATGATGAATACTTAAAACTTTTTTTGGTAAAAATAAAAATGAATTCTTTAAATAACAAGAGAATATCTTTATAAAAATAAAGCATAACAGCTAAGGCAGTCCCTAAGTGCATCATTAAATCAAACATCACACCAGGATCTTTAAAAGAAAAAAAATAAGGTAAAACTGCAAGGTGACCGCTAGAGCTTACCGGTAAAAACTCTGTTACACCTTGAATTATTCCATAAATGGTTGCCCAAAAAAAACTCAACTCTGATTTCCTTGCTGATTAAAAAACTCTTGTTTCCCACTGCGAAGTGCCGTCAATAACTCGGCCATTTTAAGAATCATATCTTTATTTTTTTTCTCATTAAGTTCTAGGTATGTAATATATTGCTGAACTTTTCTTTGTAAACTATAGCGGACTGAACTATTAGTCTCTACCGATTTTTTCCCTAGAGTAAAGTAAGTCATATAAACACTTTCTAGCATCTTCGGTGTTTCTTTTCCAAGACTGTCTAAACTTTCTAAACTTTCTAAACTTAAATTATCGTTACTTAAAACTGTTTTCTTCTTCAAAGATATAAAATCAAAAATTTCTTTATTATAGCTCTGAGAAGGATCTTGATTGAAAAAAAATAAATTTGACTTCAAAACCCCTAGAGGTAAAAAAGAATAATACCTCGCCCCACTCTTATTTTTATGTTCAGCTATAATCCCAACTTGATCATTTAAATTAACGATTCTCATTCGAGATGGAGTATCTTCATAAATATTTAGAAGTGATTTTCTAAACCTTTTTAACAAAATAGGCACTATCTTCTTATCCACCATTTTTTCTAATTGAGACGCATTTAACTTTTCTAAAGACCATTCAATAAGCTCAACAACTTCATTTGTAAAAGCTTGGGGATTACTTAAACGAAATTTAAAATTATCATTTTCGATCGCTACATTACTTGTATTTGCGACAATATTAGGAAATGATTCATTAGCAAATGGGTTTAAAAAAGTATACTTTTCTAAAAGTTCTACCATATTAATACTTGCAACTTTTCTTAATTCAATATTACGATTACCCGTACTGAGTAGTAAGTTTCCTTGTGCTATCTTCCTAGTACCTTTCATTAAAATTTCAACAAAAGGAATTGCGTTCACCTTTGTAATATCCTTGACATAAACACCTAGAGATTGCGCTCCCATTTGATAGTCACTTGTATCCTGAACCCATTTAAATTCACTCTTTATCTTTACTATTTCTACAGGCTTCCCTCTTTCAAGAACAGGGATAGTATAAAGAATAACAATCGCAATGGAATAAAAAACCAAACTCAATAAGATTGTTGGAATCTTTCCCAAAGCTTTTATTTGACTTCCACTACAAATTTCCTTGAACGACATTTTCTTTATAACTAATGGAGCATCAGCGATAATAAAAAATGGAGAAAATAAAAAGCTCACAAACTCCCTTAAAAATGCTTTAACTCTTCGTTCAATCTTATGTTTTTCAGTTCCGTTAACTCCTAATAACAATTGTCCAAAAGTTCTTCCCCAGAATAATGCAGTAATCATTCTAAAGATAAAGAAAATAATATAAAACCCTATCCCCCACTTTATACTATTTCCGTAATTACCATCCAAGAAGTCTAAAGCTGTTCCGCCTGCAATTGATAAAATCATCTCCTTAATAGGTAGAAGAACTTCTGTGAATTGTTGATAGTTTTGTGTAAAGTCCCATGAAGTTGCCTGTATAAGAATCAGTACAAAAAGAAAGTCTAATCCTGCTGAAAGATATCTTGGCATAAAACCAACTTCACTTTGAAGATTCATTTTAACTTCTATATTCTTCAAAGAGTTTGCTTTAACAGGTTTCTTCTTAGTCTCTTTCTTTGTAAAGTCTTCAGTAAACTTTTCTTTAAGAAACTTCAACTTTGCAATCACTTTTTCTTTAAGCTCTACATTTTTTTTATCATCTAAAAGATTTGTTAAATTCAAAGTTTGCGTTTTTTCTTTTGGTTTATTCTGTTCTTCATCAATTGATATTATTTCAAATTTAATCTTCTTATCTATAACCTTAAGCTCATCTTCGTTGTAATTAAAAATATATTTTTTATGAGCCTCCAGTCTCTCTCCGTTTAAAAATGTACCTGAGTCTGTACCTAAATCTTTAACAAATAGGACTTCCTCTTCATACATAAAAAGTAGATGTGTTGGTCCCAGTTGTTCATCAAAAAACTCAATATCACAATCTTGGCGTCCTAAAGTGAGCTTATTTACAAGAATGCCTCTAAATACGTTTTCTGAACCTTCAATAAGAATTTCATACTCTTTATGCATAAACTGCCCAGTTTTTTTGCCTGTATCCTAATTAAAGCAAAGCATATTGCTTGTTTTTAATTTTTTCCATGCTCTTTAATTTCCTATACTTAGTGTACTCTTTTGGCCTGATTTGCCAAGAAATGTGCCGAAAAACAGCTTTTTAACCTGATCAATCAAGTAAACCTTTATAATAGAATCAATTATTAATTTATTCTCCAATTACACCGATATGTTCAAGGAGAAAGACTAAATACGAATGGATTATTTATGAAAAACTGGAAATTTAAGCTTATTAGAACATTAAATTTGGCCATTATCCTAGAAATGGTCCTCTTGCCTTTTCAAGGAGTTCACGCCCAAAATATTCAAGATAATGTACTTAATAAAGGCGCTCAAGGCTTAAAATTTGCTTCTGAAGTACTTAATGAAACTTCAAGAGCTTATCAGCAAGCTCAACAACTTCAAGCTCAAAAAGCTCAAAGTGGATTAAGTCCAGAAGAACAACAGCAATTATTCAATGCTCTTAGACTTAAGCCTAGAAATCCAAATGATGTACCAAATATATTCACAAGGCCAATTGTTGGGGATAATGGTGTCGTTGGGGCGCAACGATCTCAAGGTAGAAAGTCATTTGATAATATTAGGCAAAAATGTGTTATCGCCCAACCTCGTCTCGATGGAACTTCAAGCGGACTTAAATGTGAAGAATTATCTTCTGAAGATATCGCTGCTGGTTACCTAAATGTTATTGTTGATGCATCTGAAGCCAATCTAAATGATTTAAATAATCTTTTAACAGAAGGCGGCTCAGAAGGAATTAGTTGTCTTGATAAGGGTATTAATGATTTACTCGCTTCACTAGATGAAAGAGAAGAAGAATTAACAGCTGTTGAAAATAGAATAAAAGAAAGTATAGACGCTTTTCAAAAAGCTTCCGAGGAAGACTTGCAAAAAGTTAAGCAAAATACAGCATTACTAGAAGGTCAACCTGCAGAGCTATTAAAAGATGCAGAATTTGCAACTCCTTTCAAAGACCCACAATGTGCTTCATTTATAAATGAAACAGAAATAACAGATACAGGTAAGTCAACGGGACTAAGAGGTATAGAAGATTTACTTCAACAAAGAAAAAGTGCTAAAGAAAATGGCGGTCTTTCTGCTGTTGAAATGGATAACAATCGCTACAAGCAACTTGAAAAAGAAATTAGAAAAGTAAGTAAAAAATTAGCTAATCGATCTAGTTTAAACAACGGCATTGAAAGTCTTACTCCTCAACTTAATTCTATAAGTATAAACAATAGCGTTTTTGGTAAGAATAATACAGCTATAGCAAATGCTTTAAGCAACTTTAATATTGAATTAAATCAAAAACTTGAAGACGTTAGAAATAAGTATGATATCGAAGGTATCAGTTCAAACGAACAACTTGCCGGTTTTATATCCAATATCAATAGAGGACAATCAAATCTTAATACAAGGCTTGAACGTTTTGAAAGAAATACTAAAAACTCTTGTCTTCAAGAAAACTTAGCTTCTTTAGGTTCCGCAAGTGGTTTTGCTGCTAAATTTAAAGACCCTCAAATTTCTGCGGCTGCAAACAGAGATGCAGATTCATCATTGAAAAACTTTATTGAGGAAACATTGAGTAATAATTCACTAACAATTGAAGAAAAACTAGCCTTGATAGAGGAAGAAGAGCAAAAGGGATCAAATAAAAGATTTATCATGAAAACTGGAAAATCTTTTAAAATAAAAGGAAGAACAATTTCTGCTTCTACTCCACTACGCCCTTCTCAAATTTTAGGTTTTTTTACAGAGAACTGCGAAGATAAATTTGATACCGAAAAGTCATTTGGGACATATTCAGCTAAAGAAGCCTTAGACAATATCAAAAAATATCAATCAGAATTAAATTCTATCGCTTCTTCAAATGCAAATGCAATTCAAAGTAGTATCGAAACACAACTACTTAATTGTCCCGACAGAACAAGTGAACCACAAAGTGCTAATGGCTGTATAGGGGCCCTAAATACTAACAGTGAAGGATTTTGCCTTGAAAATGCAAAGACATGTGCATCTAATATAAGAGCATGTACCGAAAAAGCAGAAGATGCTGTAAATAGTGTCGTAACAGAGCGGAAAAAATATGTTGATAACTACAATACTCAATTTGATGCTTTTAAAGAAAAACTAGGACAAGACCTAAATGTCTTTAATCAATTCATGGTTGATCGAGCTAAACAATTCGAAGACGCATTAGAATTAAGTGAAGGCTTTAATTTACCAAAGCTCTCTTTTGATACCCTTAAAAAAGATGACCGATTATTAAATGAAGCAGGGGTTCCTTCAGAGCTAGAAATTGAAGACCCACAAAAGTATTTTGAGTTAATTCAGGGTCAACTTGCACAAATGAGAGCAAGTCTGGCTGAACAAAATGCGGTTGCTGAAGCTAAAGCGCAAGAGGAAAAAAATAAGATCGTAGCATCTTGGGAAAACGAGCAAAGAAGAATGCAAAATGTTATCGATACATGTCGAACTGCACTTAGAAACTTTAACACTCAAGAGAGCGAAAGAATTTCTAAGCAAAATGAAAGAACGCAAGAAATCAATCAGGTTTGTGCTGAGCTTGAAGCATTAAATAAAAGCCCAAAAGACTCGTGTGGAGTCCCTGGTAGTTTAGCAGACGATATCGCAAAGATTGTAGCTGAGACACCTAATAGAACTTCATCAGACACTGAAACACTCGCATTTATTCGAAATGTCGATTCAAGTTGTAACTCGAATGATAAAGCGCCTGAAGTATCTATAGCTGAAGTGGACTTTAGCGATGTTTATAATCGCTGCCAGGCAAGTAGTAGTCCAGAATGTCTTGCCATCAAAACGGCTAAAAAGCCTTGTGGCGCTAGTGATCTTCAAAGAAGTAAAACTATTTGTTTGAAAAAGGAAGTTAAAACCATAAGCCTTGTTGATAGTGCCGAAGACTGTAGAAACCTAGGTGCAGAGGGAGAATATACCGTACTAAATGGCCTAGCAGAACTTAAAGGCTCAAAAGCAATAAATGTTTCAGAGCAACTTCAATGTTCTCTTGTCGAAGGAAACTCAAACCTCGAATCAAACTATAAGAAAGTAGCACAAACTTTAAAAACTAGAGCGCAAGTTGCGCAAATTTCCAACAGCCAAGGAGAACTTAGACTTTCTGCTTGTGGAAACGGCTTTGATGGGGAGTTTGCTTTTGGAAAAGGTCTCTCTATTCAAGATACGTTAGACTTTGATAGAGGAGTTGCGGCTCAAAATGATATCTAAGAAGGGATAAAGGTAAATATAAGGATGATGGGGATCAATTTTATTAATAAGTTTAAATTAGCTAAGGGAGTGACCTTACTCTCTACCCTATTATTTATTTTTAGCTGTAATTTAACTCAACCAACAAATCAAAAAGATAGAGTCTCTTCAAAAAGTAACCAATTTGATGGTACTGGTGGTGGCCCAATCTATGAAACGAATCCACTTATAGCTTTTGACAAGGCCAGTTTTTCAAGACCTCAATTTGATGAATTTGTTACGAGAAAATTTGTTACCGACAATCAAGTATTAGCGACGCCATGTACTTTTGAACAATTTGTGACAAGTACCTCATCAATAACTGATACTACTGACTCAGATTGCTTTTCCGTTTTAAATGATCGAAATGCGACTACCGCCCCTATTACTTCTTTGAATGGCGGTTGGGGATATCCAGTTGAGTCCGATGAGTTTTACCAAGTTAATACTTTTTATCATATTAATAAAATTATTGAGCGTTTTTTAGATTCATTATCGTTTGCTCACAAAACAGTACATCTAGATAGTAATATGCTCATTCCGGGAGCTGCAAAATATAACTATATTAATACAAACTCTTATTGGCTATCAAGAGACGAAACGAACCAAGAGCTTATTGCTTTTTCTCGTTGTTTTCTCGATAACTACAATGCATTTTATAGCCCTGCAGATAATATTTTATGCTTTGGTTTCACCAATAGCGAGCCTGAGATTTTAATCGTTCAAGACCCTTCTGTAATTTATCATGAAATGGGACATGCCTTTGTAAAATTGATGATGAATCAAAGAAACACAACAAGTGGTACCGATCCAAATACTTTAACTCCATTTTTTGAAAATTACCCATACGAGTCAGATCTTGGAACTTTATTTTATGATGAGGCAGGTGCAATAAACGAAGGAATCGCAGATTATTTTTCACATTATATAAATGCAAGGTATAAGATTGGTGAATGGGCATTAGGTGCATTTAGCGTCGCACGTCCAATGTCTGAGACTGATGATCTTCATACCGCTCCAGTATCTAAAGAGCCTGGAGAGCGTTTAAAATACCCCGATTTTCTACAATACGATACAGGTGACCCAAGTCAGCTATCTGAAGACATTCACTATGCAGGACAAATAGTAAGCCACTATCTTGTCTCACTCACAGACGACTTAAAAACTAGCTGCTTTGAAAATTTATCAGCAAGTAAGCAACATCAAAAAGCAACTGATATTGTTGTTCTTTTACTAAGTGAAACATTAGGTGAAATTGGAGATTTGACAGCAAAAGGTTCTGATTTATTCTCTGAATACGCAACACTGAATACCGCACAAGAGAATGTTTTTTTCACAAACCTTAATGACCAAGAATCATTTTTATGGACTCAATTTGTGAATCCTCCAAACTTTAGAAGGTTTTTTAGAATCTTTGCCAAAAATATTCTTCATCACGTGTCACTAAATTTATGCCAAGACTACACTCTTGCTAAATCGGAGCAACTTTTAGATGAATATGGACTTTTACTTTTTAAGTCATATGAAGACAGTGGAC
>CATLVU010000083.1 GCA_950061135.1 uncultured Oligoflexia bacterium | reverse complement strand
GCATATGCAGCTTTTATGGCCTCTATAACCGATGTTAGGTATACAGCGACTCAATACGCTCTTTTGTCTTCACTGATGGCGTTGCCAAGGACAATTATATCTGCACCAACTGGTTATATGGCAGATTATCTTGGTTGGAATTGGTTTTTTATCTTATGTACGGTAGTAGCAATCCCAGGCATGCTTTTGCTTTTTAAAGTTGCTCCATGGAGTACCAACAAGCAAAGACTATAATTCTTCCTTATCACATCCAAGCAGGTCTTCGATTTTAGCCTTTGCAGATTTTTTTTCAGGGTTAAATAAAAAGATATCCGGAAAACTCTCACATGCTATGATTTCTACTTCTTTACCATTTTCATCAATATAATTATAGTCTGTCATTGATCCTTTTCGGTATAATTTTTCAACTATTTCAGCATTGTACTGCTCGAGCGCTATAATCAATGGTGTTTTATAGCTTCGGCCAAAAATATCAGTCTTTGGATTATAGGTCATAAGGAGATCAAATAAATCATATTTTTCATTTAATAGAGCATGAGAAATAGCAGGTTCTTCATTATTATTTATTAAATCTATATTTGCACCATTCTTAATAAACATTTGCATAAGGTCTAGTGCTCTATACCTATTGTCTAAGTCTATAATAGTATTTAAATAGTTATGCACTTTAATCATTGATAAAAACTCAGTGCTTGTATTCATTAAAAACCTTAGCACTTGAAACTCTTCTCCAGTTCTTATCAGATAATTTATATCATCAACATTGAAGTCATTAATATTTAATGATGTGATTTTGCTAATTAATTGAACAACTTCTGGTAAGTTATGTTTTCTTGCAAGGTCGTAGTATAAGCTGTCTGTTTGTAAATCTGCACCATGGGAAATAAGCAATATTGAAATATGTGTGTATTGCGCTGAAATAGCATAATAAAGAGCTGTTTGGTTTTGTGTGGTTTTATAGTCAAGGTCAACTTTTTTATTTTTAATGATATGTTCTACTAATCGTATGTCGTTTTTGAGAACTGCATAAATTAATGGGGTTTTTGAGTTTTGTGCCTGTAGGTTTATATCGTGCTCAAGTTCCATGAGACGAGCAATGATTTTTATATTTGAATATTGGATTGCATAAGTGAGTGGAGTGTCACCATTTTTTAGATAAAAATTTATATGAGTTAGTTTTTTTAGTGTTTGTTCTAGAACTGAGAGATCATTTGAGTCAATTGCATCTTTTAATTCTTGTTTCAATTCGTGATTCGTTGATTCAATCGATTGGTTATCATCTGTCGCTTTAGAAGTGTTAGCTTCTTCTATTTTTTTGCCACATGAAATGGTGATAAAAAATAACATCAGAATACTGATGAAATTTAGCCTAATTAGTCTCATCTATATAGTTTAATTGGCTAGGATTTGAATTGGAATTTAGTTGAAATACTTACATGGAGTATCCATTTTTTAAACGGACACTCCACGTAAAATTAGACACTTAGAATAGTCTATTCTTATTCTTTTTTGAAAGTTTTAAGAGTTTATTAAGACCTGGATTCTGTCTTATTTCTTCAAGTGTTAATAGGACAACAAGACCGTCGCCTTCGCCATTGGAGTTTTTTCTAATCAAAGATCCAACACCGTATTTTTTACCATTAACTTCGATATTAAATGGAATATCAAATAATAAGTCTTCTGGAAGATTTATTGGTAAAAAGAAACCGAATACTTTTTTGGAAGCATAAAAAGTCATATCTTTTGCATCTGGCACATGTAATGCAAAAGCAGGTAACTTGCCGTTCACTAAAAAAGGAAAGTCACGGCCATCAGGTAGTGTTTCACTTGGGACAAATTCAAACTCGTCACTTTCAACATCCTTTAAATCAAAACTAGCTTTAACCAGAGTACCATTTGAAGAACCATTCTGATCCATATACGGGCCTAAATAAACAGTTGAGTGATCGAGTTTTTTTATTGGATAATTAACACCAAAAGGAGCATTAAATTGTGTTAAAACTAATGAAACAACAATTTTTCCATCCTGAATATTTAGATTTGGACCTTGCACTCCCGGAATGCTTGGTTTCTCTCCTTGTTTTAGACAAGCAGTGAGTGAAAATAAGAGTAAGAATACTGATAAGTTCTTTAAAAATTTCATAAATTCATCCTTAGTAATAGTTTTTGTATTAAATGATTAATCGGTAAAATTTGCCTATGCTTTAGGTGTTTAAAACTGAGTAAAACTCTTGGCCAAATCTTATTGTCTGATGATTTTAGAGGTGGTAAATTCGGGCCAATGATAAAACCCAGGGGGCTCAAATGTTTAAATTGTTTTTAGCAATTAGTATCAGTTTATTTTCTTCAATGTTACATGCCGAATTTGATGCGCAAAAGTACTTTGATAAAACATGTACTGTATGTCACTCGATCGGTAACGGTGATAAAATAGGTCCTGACTTGGCAGGTTTATCAGAAAGAAGAACACTTGATTGGACTGTAAAGTTTATCCAGTATCCTACAGGTATGATTGAAGGGGACGAGGAAGAAGAAGGATATGAAAAAGCTGATCCTATTGCTAAAAAAGTTTATGATCTCTACAAGCCACAAATGATGGCCGAACACGATCTTTCTGAAGATCAGGTTAAGGCAATTTTAAAGTATATAGATTCAAAAGGTAAAAAGCCCCAAGGTAAAATTTTAAAAACGATTACACCTAAAAAGAAAAAATGAATAATATAAGCTTCAACGATAAGTCAGTAATGTCATGGCTACTAATCTTGGTCATCATGGTTATTATTATGGTTTCTATTGGTGGCATTACTCGTTTAACAGAGTCTGGGCTTTCAATGGTAACTTGGAAACCAGTTACAGGAATAGTTCCGCCCTTTTCTGAAGAAGCTTGGCAAAAAGAATTTGAAGTATATAAAAGTTCACCAGAATATATTAAGAAAAACTATCATTTTGAATTATCAGATTTTAAAAAAATTTATTTTTGGGAGTTTTTGCACCGAGCTTTTGGAAGACTAATCGGACTTGTTTTTTTTATCCCTTATATGTTTTTTTTGATTTCAAAAAAAATACCTAAAACAATGCGTTTTAAAATTTTTATCGCATTTATCTTAGGTGGATCTCAAGGTGTACTTGGATGGTATATGGTAAAAAGTGGATTAGTAGATATACCTGCTGTTAGTCATTATCGTTTGTGTGCCCACCTTTTACTGGCATATATTATTATTTTTTATTTAAAGGTTTTGTATTTAAATATTAAGATAAAAAGAGAGTGGAGCTTTTTTAAGCAGGGTAAGGGTTGGAACTTCGTAATCTTGCTCATTTTTTTACAAATAATTTACGGTGCTTTTGTTGCAGGCAAGGATGCAGGCCTGACGTATAATACTTTTCCAAAAATGGGTAAAGATTGGTTTCCTATGGCCGCTATGATGTTCAGTCCTTGGTGGATAAACTTTTTTGAAAATACAGCAATGATACAATTTATACATCGTTTATTAGGAACTATCTTATTGTTGGTTTCATGTGGCCATGTTATTCGTAGGTTTGCTATCAAAAAGAAAACTAGCTTTTTGGATAAAAATCTCTATGCTTTGAGTTTTCTGATTTTAGTTCAGTTTGGACTAGGGATTCTGACACTTATAAATTTAGTGCCAATCTCCTTGGCTGCTCTGCATCAGTTTTGCGCCAGCTTGATTGTTGTGCTGTGTGCAAATATCTTTTATTTGGTGAATACAAAGGAAATAAAGTACTAATATTACTTGCCTAGTTGAGTAATTAAATCGATAATGCCATAAAAATTAATTTATAAATTAAAGCTTTACCTTGGGTTTAATATTGAATACTAAGTGGATATTATTGCTATTTTTTACGATGTTCTATTCGTCGATTTCTCTTCCTATAGGGGGGGCAGGGCCGTTAGATCATCAGAAAAAAGAAGGTCTTCGCAATGAAAAACCTGCAGTTTTAGATAAAATCGGTATAGATGAAAACCTTGGTGGAGAGATTGACTTAGATCTTGAATTCCTTGATGAAAATGGTGAAGCTGTTCAGCTTGCAAAGTATTTTGGTGATAAACCTGTTTTAATGTTGCTTGTTTATTATGAATGCCCAACTCTTTGTAATTTACAATTAAATGCACTCGTAGAAACAATGCGAAGAATGAAAATGAAGCCGGGTGAAGAATTTGAGTTAGTGGCAATATCTATTGATGCTGGTGAATCTCCGCGATTGGCCAAGAAAAAACTCGATGCTTATTTAAAATCATACGGTAAAGAAGATACGAGAGATGGCTGGCATTTTTTGACAGGAACGGAAGAAAATATAAAAGCAATCAGTTCTCAAGTTGGATTTAATTTTGCTTGGGATCAGAATATGGAGCAATGGGCTCACTCTGCTGCTTCATATGTTCTAACCCCTCAAGGTAAACTCTCTTTTTATCATTACGGATTAAAAACTAGCCCAAAGGTTTTGCGTTTATCATTAGTTGAAGCTTCTGCTAATAAGATAGGCAATGTTGTGGATCGACTAGTTTTATATTGTTTACAATATGATCCTACAAAAAAGACATATTCATTTTATGCATTTAATTTAATGAAGGCCGCAGTTGTAATAACAATGATCTTAGTGATTGTTTTTCTGGGCTTTTTTTGGAGAAAAGAATACAAAAAATCTAAAAATATTGAGAAAGATAAAGGAACAGATTTATGAGATTTCTTGGAGATGTGTTGCAGTTGCTTTTTGGCTTTACCCTCCCTGAGCAGGCAGCAGAAAATGTACACTTAGTTGATGATCTTTACAATTTTGTAATGTTATTAAGTATTGTTGGCTTTTTTGGCCTTATGGGTGTGATGACTTATTTTATAATAAGATATCATCGAAGCCAAAATGATAAGTCGGCTTATATCCCGCATAATGCTTTAGCAGAAACATTATGGACTGTTATTCCAACTATTATTTTTCTTGGAATCGCTTTTTGGGGTCTATGGGCATATTTTGAGAAAGAAAGAATTCCTGAAAATGCAATGGAGATTGGTGTTGTTGGTAAACAATGGCAATGGGAATTTACTTATAAAAAAGGAAATCTAGAAGCAAATGTTTCAGATGTTCTTTATGTTCCTGTAAATACGCCAGTTGTTTTAAATATGACATCAACGGATGTTCTACATTCGTTTTTCGTTCCAAGCTTTAGGATTAAAAGAGATACAGTTCCAGGTATGAGAACAAGGGTAACCTTTACCGCCACTAAAAAAGGTGACTTTAAGGTTTATTGTACTGAGTTTTGTGGAACGGCACACTCTAAAATGCGTGCAACAGTTAGAGTCGTGTCAGAAGAAAGATTTAATAGATGGTTAACAAGAGAAATTAAAGAAGCAAATATTTCTGATCCTGTTGAACTGGGCTTTAGAGCTTTTTCAAGAAACTGTTCAACTTGTCACTCAGCTGGAACTGATACAATTATCGGTCCAGGATTAGAGGGGTTATGGGAAAAGAAAAGAGAATTTGAAAACGCAGACTCTGTTGTTGCTGATGCTGAATATATTAGAGAGTCAATTTTAAATCCTAATGCAAAAGTTGTTAAAGGATTTCCGGCAAAAATGAATTCTTTTTCAGGTCTATTAACTGAAAAAGAAATTGATAACTTAATTGAATATATTAAAACTTTAAAATAATCGAGGGAGCTTTAAAATGGGAGCACACGGAGAAAATTATATTAATTGTGAAAAGGGGATTTGGTCTTGGTTAACCACTATAGATCACAAAAGAATTGCTCTTTTATACTTTATTACGATCATGCTTTTTTTCTTGATGGGAGGGCTATTTGCAATTCTATTAAGGCTTGAACTTTTAACTCCTGAAACATTATTCATGTCTTCAGATGTTTATAATAGGGCGATGACATTACATGGTTCGATCATGGTATTTATGGTTATTGTTCCTGGTGTACCAGCGTTATTAGGAAACTTTTGTTTACCATTAATGATTGGTGCTAAGGATGTTGCTTTTCCTAAGTTAAATTTGGCCCGTTGGTATTGTCTGATTATTGGTGCTTTTATTGCAATTCTTTCTCTGTTTTGGGGAGGTGTAGATACTGGTTGGACTTTTTATACTCCATACTCGGCAAAGTCTTCAGACGCTGTAACATTAGTTGTTCTTGGAGCATTTGTTATGGGGTTTTCTTCTGTTCTTACTGGAGTAAACTTCATTGTAACAATCCATAAACTTCGTGCACCTGGCATGACTATGATGAGACTACCACTATTTGTTTGGTCTCTATACTCAACTGCAATTATTCAGGTTATTGCAACTCCAGTTCTAGGAATTACTCTACTACTGTTAATTGTAGAAAGAACTTTTAATATAGGTATCTTCGATGCAAGTCTTGGTGGAGATCCTGTTTTATTTCAACACTTTTTCTGGTTTTATTCTCACCCAGCAGTTTATATTATGATTTTACCTGCAATGGGAATCATCTCTGAGGTAGTATCAACTTTTTCTCAAAAAACTATTTTTGGATATAAAGCGATTGCATACTCTTCAATGGCGATTGCAGCAGTTTCATTTGTTGTTTGGGGACATCATATGTTTGTTTCAGGTCAGTCTGATGTCGCCGGAGTTTTATTTTCTGTAATCACAGTTTTAGTAGGTGTTCCAACTGCCATTAAACTATTTAACTGGGTAGCTACAATGTATAAAGCAAGAGTTAAACTTGATACTCCGATGCTTTATGCAATTAACTTTATTGCTTTATTTACAATAGGCGGTTTAACAGGTCTTTTCTTAGCAGCTTTTAACGTAGACGTTCATTTGCATGATACTTACTTTGTTGTAGCACACTTTCATTATACAATGCTTGGTGGAGCTTTAATGGGATTCTTTGCTGGACTATTCTTTTGGTTCCCGAAAATGTCTGGAAGAATGTATGATGAGTTTTTAGGAAGAGTTACTGCTATTATGACTTTTGTTGGTTTTAACCTAACTTTTATTCCTCAGTTCATCATGGGCTCACAAGGGATGCCTAGAAGATATCATACTTATGATGGAGTTTTCTCTCCTTATCATATTGCTAGTACCGTTGGTTCATGGCTTGTTGCTGCTGGTTTTATTTTAGCGATTTATATTTTGGCACGAAGCTTTTTTAAAGGTGAAAAAGCTCCAAAAGATCCTTGGGGAGCTACTACTCTTGAGTGGACAGCAGACACACCACCGATACACGAAAACTTTTTAGAAATACCAGAAGTTACAGGGAGACCATATGAGTACCGTTAAAATTAATAGGAAAGAGACTCATTCGCATCATTTTTCAAGCATGGACCAAGAACACGAGGCTGGAAAGCAAGGTGTTTGGCTTTTTATGGTGACAGAACTGATGATGTTTGGAGGGTTATTTGTAGGTTATTTTATTTATAGAGGCTTACATTATGATGCTTGGTATGAGGGAGGCTCATTGTTAGACTGGCGGCTAGGCGCATTTAACACTTTAGTTCTTCTTGTTTCGTCTTTCACTATGGCCCAAGCCGTTACAGATACAATGCAAGGTAATAATAAAAAAGCACTTCGAAATGTTATTATCACAACAGCCTGCGCTTTTATATTTTTAATCGTAAAGTACTTTGAGTATTCAGGTAAAATTCATCATGGATTATTTCCAGGCTTTGATCTTTGGACTTATGAAGGACAGACTGGTGAGAATCTAAGACTATTTTTTGTTCTTTACTTTGTTATGACGGGGCTTCACGGACTGCATATCATTATTGGTATAGGTTTAATGTTCTGGCTTATCAAGCGCTTAAGAAGAGATGATTTTAATGAAAAGTATTATACATCTGTAGAAGGGGTGGGTCTTTATTGGCATATTGTCGATTTGATTTGGATCTATCTTTTCCCTTTAATGTATTTAATATAGGAGTCAAAAATGGCACATCACGTAGTACCGTTTAAAACTAATCTTATAACTTTGTTAGCGCTTGTAGGGTTAACAATTATAACTGTAATAACTGCTAAATTTGTAGATTTAGGAAACTTTAACCTAGCTTTAGCAATGCTGATAGCATCTGTAAAAGCTTCGATCGTATTGTTGTGGTTTATGCATTTAAAATACGATGGAATGATGAATAGGGTAATTGCCGTAACAGCTGTATTGTTTTTGCTGATTTTTTATGGGTTCTCTTTTTCTGATTTATACTTTAGATAGAAATGATACAGAATCTTAAAATTTTTTTTAAGATATCAATAGTCTATTTTGTCATCATAAGTGGTCTTGCAGGCTATGGCCTAGGACATACTGTAGAGTCAGAATTTAATCTCATACATTTACTATTATTTGTAATCGGAACATTTTTTATTTCAGCAGGTAGTTTATCTTTAAATCAAATTCAAGAATTTAAACAAGATAAAAAAATGGATCGAACACAAAATAGACCTCTTGTAACCGGTGATTATTCAGTTCCTCAAGCACTTAGTATTAGTATTAGCTGTTTAGCATTGGGACATGTGATCTTATATTTTGTTTCACCATTGAGCTTCTGGGTCGGGTTTAGCATCGTTTTTCTCTATAATGTTTTTTATACAATGTTTTGGAAAAAACATTGGGTCTTTGCCGCAGTACCAGGTGCCATTCCTGGAGCTCTTCCTCCTGTAATGGGTTATGTTGCGATAAACGATAATATTCTAAGTTCAGATTGTTGGTATTTATTTTTAATTATGTTTTTATGGCAGATGCCACATTTTTGGTCATTAGCGATCAAATATCGTGAAGATTACGGTAAGGGAAGTTTTCCTGTTTTACCTTTTTCATTAGGGCCTGATCGTACTAAGTATCATATCTCCTTTTATGTATTTGCCTATGTTTTATTGGCAATAATGAGCCCATTCTTCGTTCCGTATTCGGTAGCATATTTTATGATTGTACTTCCTTTTGCTCTGATTACTTTATATCAATTTTTAAAGTTTTTTAAATCTGAGGAAGAAAAAGCGTGGCTGCCATTTTTTTTAATTACTAACTTTAGCATGTTGGCATTTATATATGCGCCGGTTGTAGACAAATGGCTTCCATTGATATTTAAAGTTTAGATGAAAATTTTTGCTATTTTATTTTTAATTTTTACATCTAAATCTTATACTCAAGTTACATTTAATGAGTACAAGCAAGTTAAATCAGCTCTTGAAAATACATATGAAATTTTACGAAACGATAATCGTCGTTTATTAATCAATGCTGTTTCAGAAGGTCTTCCAGAAAACTATTGGTGGAATCTAGAAGTCTCTCATGCTTCTTATGTTAATGTAGGAGATGTTCATCATATCTATTTAATGGGAGGACTCGCCAGAGAAAAGTTCATGACCCCTGATGGCCTAGCATTAATTGGTTGCCATGAATTAGGTCATGGATTAGCAGGTAGTCCTTTTAAAAACCCACTCAGTGCAAATGATTACTTAGTAAGTGTAGAAGGGCAATCTGATTATTTTGCAACTAAAGAGTGTCTAAAAATTGTATTTGATTTTTTACCAGCCATGAGAAATATTAACCAGTCTTCGATTTATAAAAGCTTGTGTAAACATAGTGATGTCAATTGTCTTAGAATGCTGACAGCTATAGAGTCAGAGTTAAATCTATTTCAAAAAAATACGGATATAGTTTTAACCGTAGATGGCACTTCAGACATTATAGTAGAGAAAATAAACCATTCTCCTTATTATTATCCAGATCCTCAATGTCGAATTCAAACTATGGTTCATGGTGTCCTTGAACTTCCCAGACCGAGTTGTTGGTATACCGAGAACTAAAATAGTTAGATTTATTTAGAAGTCATGGTTGTAATAGTATGATCTTCACCTTCTTGAGGTGGGTTTTCGATCCAATGATTACAAGCTTCAAGCATTCTAATAGTGGACTTATCTTGTTCATGAAGTTGTAAAATTTCTTCAAGAATTTGTTTTGCTTTATCAAACTCTTTATCAAGAAAAAATTGATAAGCATTTTTAAAAGCAGCAAGGGAGTCCTGATCTTTCATAAAGGGATGATAAGAGTATAAAACTTCATAAACACCAACAGGCTCAGTCTTACCTTTGACTCTAACCTTATCAATTAACCTACAGGTAAATTTATTATGATCCATTTTTTCATAAGTATATTCTGAGACTAGAATTTGCGCACCATAATGCTTACACAAAGACTCAAGTCTAGCACCAAGGTTCATATTATCGCCAAGTGCGGTATATGCAAAAATTTGGTCCGATCCCATATTTCCGACTGAACATTCCCCTGAGTTAAGACCTAATCCAATTTTAAACTCGGGAAGCCCTTTTTCTTTAAATTCCTCATTAATCGCAGGAAGTTGTTCAAGCATTCTTACTGCTGCAGTACAGGCCTTGTTAACATGATCACCAATATCGATAGGTGCTCCCCAGAAAGCAACAATGGCATCACCTATATACTTATCTAATGTGCCTTCAGTTTCAAATACAATATCTGTCATTTCACCCATATAACGATTAAGGGCCATAGATAATTCGGTTGCACTTAGTTTTTCAGAAATTGATGTGAAGTCCCTAACATCTGAAAATAGACAGGTAATATCTTTTTTGTCCCCACCAACTTTTAATTTATCAGGGTTATCTAGCATGTCATTAACGATTGAAGGGGCAACATAACGACTGAACGCTCCCTTAATTTGTTTTTTCTCTGCACTTGCTTGGTTAAAATTCAAAAATGTAATCCAAGAATATGAAGATATTAACGAAAATAGGTTTGAGAAAAGTCTGATTTCATATCCATTTGGTATAAAATAAAAATAATCAAGTGCGTATATTCCTGCACAAATAGCTATTAAGCTAAAAATATCTAAAATAGCTCGGCCAAAGTACATTATAACTAAAAGAACAATCATTGATCCAACTAAGAGAAAGAATGAATACTTAATTGATTCTTCCATGGGTTTGAAAAAGAATTGGTTTTTTAGAATATGATGCATATTCATGTGAACATAAACTCCAGGCATGACAGAACTTATAGGGGTATTTCTTAAATCGTGAGCTCCGGTTGCGGTTGAGCCGATATAGACTACTTTATTATTGAAAAGTAGTTTCATTTTTTCAGAGTCGATGGGCGCAGAAATCACGTCGTATAAAGATATGTCTTGAAATTTTTCTTCACCTCCAATCCAGCGAACTTTAGATTCTCCTTTGCTATTTAAGTAAAGAGTTTTGTCGTTTATTGTTACGCGACCTTGTGAAGTTATATCAACTTCAATTGTAGGGTTGGTACCTGTTATACTCATATAGGATCTTAGCGCCATAGATGGAAAAAATAGTCCTTCAACATTAGCAACAAGCTTATAATGCCTAAAAACACCATCACCATCTTCTTGCATACTAATATAGCCTAAATCAGGTTCAGGATTTAGTAGGGTTTGGATAGGCCATGTTTGTTTTTCTACAACTGATTTATGGAAACTTCTTTCCTCATTTGCAACGCGGCTCTCAGTTATATTAGCGTATAAATCTGCAGGCATCTCTTCAAAGAATTCTTTTTGGCTATAAATACTTTGAACTGTGTAGGCCATGACAATTCGGTTACCAGGAACTGATTGAAAGTCTTCAATAGCACTTGCAAATAAATCATCAGGACTTTCTTCGCCGCAAGCTTTTACTGGTTCAGGGTAGATGACATCGAATGCAACGACCTTAGCACCAAAGTGTTTTAGATTTGTAAGCATTGTGGCCCAGTTTTCTCTTGGAATAGGCCATGAGTTAATTTTATGTAATGATTCGTCATCAACCTTTATGAGAACAACTTCATTGTCTTCTTTAGTGTTTTCCATATGTGGTCGCATACGGTAATCAAAAAATCTGTCCTCAAAACTTGAAATATATTCTAGATATTTTTTCTTCGGATCAAAGTCATTTAATTCTCTTGTAATAAAACCGAGAATTATGCTCAAACTAGATATAACAATTATTAAACTAACTCCAGATATATGAAGAAGTTTTGAGAAAAACTTAAGTTTCATCCGTGAACCTTTTATTAAAGACTTAGTACTAGTTTATTTTAGGATAAAATTTACTCTGGAGCAATATAGACTTCAATTTCTGGGTCAAACTCTTCTTGTAAAATTCCTCTTATGGCATCTAGTGTTCCAGTAGTTGAACTTGGGCAACTTCCACAGGCACCTTGGTATTGAATTAGAAGA
>CATLVU010000082.1 GCA_950061135.1 uncultured Oligoflexia bacterium | reverse complement strand
TCTTTGACTAAAGGAGCGGTAGTTGTTGGTAAGAATCGTTCAGAAAATCTAAAGAAGTATTTTTCAGATGTTAAGCCGGATATTGTTGTTATGGATGATGGCTTTCAACATTTACGCCTTTTTAGAAATTTTAATATTGTTTTATTTGATAGCTTATTACCTTTAGACCGATATAAAACAGCACCAATGGGTTATTTAAGAGAAGGTTTGACATCGCTAAAAGATGCAGACTTTATTGTTTTAACTCGAGTAGACCAGGTTCATGAAAAGAAAATAAATGAGCTAATTGATATGCTATATGAACATACATCAAGACCGCTTCCTGTCGCAAAAGTAAAGTATGCACCTTGTGGAATTTATAATTGCTTTGATGAAAAAGTGATGGATTTAAAAGAATTAAATGGAAAAAAAGTTTCTGCTGTCACAGGTATCGCTTCTCCTGAGTATTTTCATAATATTTTGTCACAATATGGTGCTGAGATTATTAATAAACTAAATTTTCCTGATCATTATTATTTTAGTAGTGAGGATCTCAATGAAATCTTGATCGATTCAGTCCAAAATGATTACCTCATACTAGTGACTGAAAAAGACATGGTTAAAGTCAAAAGACTACTAAAAGACGAAAGGATATTGTATCTCAAAATAGAAATGGAATTTATGTCAGGCGAGTTCGAGCTTGAAGATGCCATAAAAAAAGTTCTAAATCTTGATTCTTATTAAATAAGCTTTAAACTAGTATTATCAAGGAAAAGCTTTTGAGATTATTTATATTTTTACTCATTTTTACTGGATGTAGTTCGACAAAAAAAGTTGAAGTAAAAAAAGAAGATGTTCAGAAAAGTAATCAGAGCCTACTCTCAGACTTTAATATTGATGAAAAAGTAATTGAAAAGTTTAATACTCCACCAGAGTCTGAAGTGATAGAAGAAGAACCTTCAAAACCTGAAATCCAAAAACCTATAAAAAAACCTTTACCAGAAAAAAAGTTTATCACTCCTAAGCAATCGATAAAAAAAGAAGAGAAAAAAGACTCAATATATCCCGAGAACTTTCCTGAAAAACTGAAGAAGTTTGATGTTAACACTGAAAATTTTTGGAAAAACTTAAATCCCGTATATATAGAGAATGAAACTTTAGTTTTAGATATTGGATATCTAGGAGTATCTACAGGGACAATTGAAATCAAAACTATGCCTAAGACCAAGGTAAATAACCTTGATGTCTATCACTATCACGCAGAAATTCATACTGCAGATTTCTATTCATACTTGTATGAAGTACATGATTTTTGCGATAGTTATTTAGATGTTAGAACAATGAACCCTGTTAAGTTTAGCCTAATTCAGCGTCAAAGTTCTCAAGATGTAGATGCGTTACAGCTCTTCGATCAAAGTAAAATGGAAGTCGTTTCTCTTTATAAAAGAGTTTCTAAAGAAAAAGATACAGTAAAAAAGAAAAAAAGAGAAAAGAGTATACCACTTCGTTATCAAGATCCATTTTCAGTTTTTCAATTTTTGAGAGCACTTCCATTAAAAGTTGGTGATCATTACGAGATACCAGTTGTGAACAAGGGGGATGTTGAACTTATTGTTATTGATGTTGAAGGTATAGAAGATATTAAATCTATTTTAGGTACTAAGCAGTCTATAAAAATAACTGCTTTATCTAAGCATAAGAGTAAAAGAGTTAAGTCGGCTAAAATGTTTTTTTGGTATACAAACGATGAAAAAAGAATTCTTTTAAAATTTCAAGCGGATACTAAGATAGGCAAAGTGGATGGTACTTTAAAAGAGTACGATTCATAATGGGACAAAAGTCAGAAAAAATAATTCCTCAAGATTTAAAAATCCTTTTAATCTGTCTTAGCGATCGTTGGGGGAGTATTGAGCAAAAAGTATTATTTGATGCTTGCCACGTTAGGGATATCGGTGGGAGTCCTGTAATTCTATGTCGACAAAATACTCAAATTGATAATCGAGCTGAGAGTAATGATATTAGACGTGTTTACATTGCTAAAGGAAAAATAACTAAAAGTTTAGGGTTTAATTTTTTAAAAGAATTGAGACCATTTATTTACGAACATCAATTTGATGCTATTCACTTGTACAGTATCAAGATAATTTGGCCCACGGCTTTACTATTAAAGCGTAATAAATCAACGGCATTATTTTGCACGCTTAACCATAAACTTCATAAGAGATATATGAGCTTCTTTGAAAAATGGCTTCTGAAACGAGTTGATAAAGTTTTTACTTTTTCTTTGGATATGGCCCAGTACTATAAAGAAACATTTGCTATAAATAATAGAAAAGTTAGTACAATAGGTCTGGGAGCTGTTGAGTATAACAAAGAAGTAGTAATCAAAAACAAAAATGTACTTTGCGCATATATCAATCATAGAAAAGAAGTTTATAAAATAGAAATGGTTGTCCAGCTGTTTAGAGATTTAAAAAAACAAGCTCAAGGGGAGTATGAAGAGTTAATTTTAAAAATCTATATTGGGAAAAAAATAATTAAATCTAAAGATGCAAAAAAAGTTATTACTGCTTTAGAGCATGAACTTTATCAAGGTGATATATTTATTTTGGAATATAACCAGTGGAACCCTGAGGTGGGTTTAATGATTTCTATCGCAGACGGTGAACCTCTTAGCTCTTTTGAGATGACACATTTATTTAACAATATTCCTGTTTTATTTCCAAGAACAGTTGGTAGGCAAGCGCTGCTCTATAACTATGGGAAAATAGGTGATTCATATGCTTTAGATGATCTCAGAGAAGCCAGATCTAAATTATATTATATCCTAAAGTATTATGAAAATTATGAAAAAGTACTCAATAAGCGTAAAGAGTCCATGGTTGAGGACCATGGTGAAGATAAGTATATTGAACGCTTATCGACCCATTATGAAAGAATTATTTCTTTGAGGCGAAGACATGCGGCAAAGTCGAAGCTGCGACGAGTTAAATTATTGAGATAATTGACTTCATGGACCCAAGAGTCTATAAAATCAAACTCTCTACTTTGTAGAGATTATCGAAATTTTAGGTGGTATTTATTATGACTACAATGGAAGTGCCTGCATGGGCGAAGCAGTATGATGTTGTTACTGACACAGAAGAAACAACAGGACAAGAATCTGAATTTGAGAAGCTATTAAGTGAATCAAAATCAGGAAGTTTTACGGAAGGAGAGGTTTACACAGGATCTGTCGTTTCGATTACTGATGACTACGTAACAGTAGACATTGGTTACAAGCAAGAAGGTTTAGTTCTTGCTAAGGAATTAAAGAATTATGACGGTACTTTAAAAGTAACTGTTGGTGATTCAATTGAAGTTTATCTTGATAAGCTTGAGTCTCATCTTGGAAATCTTGTTTTATCAAGAGATAAGGCTGAAATTCTTAAAGCTTGGGATAAAATTTCTGATGCTTGTGATAAAGGTGAGCCTGTTCAAGGTACAGTTATTGCAAAAGTTAAAGGTGGTTTATCGGTTGATATCGGAGTTAAGGCTTTCTTACCTGGTTCTCAAATTGATATTAGACCAACGAAAAACCTTGATAAGTTCATTGGTAAAACAATGGAATTTAAAGTTATCAAGTTTAACAAAAAACGTGGAAATATTGTTCTTTCTAGAAGAGCAATTCTTGCTGAGGAAAGAGGAAAGTTAAGAGACGAAACTCTAGGCCAGATTCAAGAGAATATGATCGTTAAAGGTATTGTTAAAAACATTACTGACTATGGTGCATTTATTGATCTTGGTGGTGTTGACGGTCTTCTTCACATTACAGACATGTCTTGGGGAAGAGTAAAACATCCTTCTAACCTTCTTGCTGTAGGTGACGAAATAAATGTTAAGATTCTAAAGTATGATACTTCTAAAGAAAGAGTATCTTTAGGTCTTAAGCAGGTTCAACCAAATCCTTGGGAAAATGCAGAAGATACTTATGTAATTGGAACAAAAGTATCTGGTGAAATTGTTTCAGTAAAAGATTACGGTATCTTTGTTGAGCTAAGTGACGGAATTGAAGGTCTTGTACATGTGTCTGAGGTTTCTTGGACTTCTAATAAGGGACCTATTAAAGGCCATAACGTAGGTGATACAATTGAAGCTCAAGTTCTTGAAGTTGATATTGAGAATAAGAGAATCTCTTTAGGTCTTAAGCAACTTACTCCAAACCCTTGGGATGATATTGCAAATAAATATCCATTAGGCAAAGAAGTAGAAGGAACTGTAAAAGCAGTTGTAGACTTTGGTGCTTTTATTGACCTTGGAGAAGCTGTTGATGCGTTAATTCATGTTTCAGATATTTCTTGGACAAGAAAAAATGTTAACGTTAACGATGAGTTTAAAGTAGGAGATAGTGTTAAAGCTGTAGTTTTAACTGTTGATGCTGATAATTCAAAGTTCTGCCTTGGTATTAAGCAACTAGAAGAAGATCCTTGGAAGAAAATCGAAGAGAGACTTCCAATCGGTTCTGTTGTTGAAGGTGAAATCGTTAGAGTTACAGACTTTGGTGTTTTTGTTGAATTAGAAACGGGAATTGAAGGTCTTGTTCATATTTCAGAGCTTTCAGATGAGAGAGTTGAAAAAACAAGTGACGTTGCGACTGTTGGTGAAACAATGAAAGCAAGAGTTATGACAATTGATAAAGCTGAAAAGAAAATCGCTTTATCTAAGAAGAATGCAGAAAATGCAGACGTAGGTAGCTATACTCAAGAAGAAGCTTCTACATCTTCTTTAGCTGAGAAACTTAAAGGTTTTTCAATTGATTCATAAGTAGAAAAATCTATTTATATTTAAAGAAGGGAGCGAATGCTCCCTTTTTTATTTCAGTTTAATCTCAAAACATTGATGTATTTTTTTATCTCGAAAGTCTTCTGGAATAGTTAAGTGAGAAATATCTTTTACGATGAAGTTCTCTGCCAGATAATAAGACATCTTAAATTTTCTAAAATTATTAGAGAAATAGATTGTACCGCTTTTTGTAAGTCTTTCACTTGCTTTCAAAATAAGGTACTCGTGTTGGTCTTGCACTGAAAAATCGCTATCAAGTTTTTTTGAATTAGAGAAGGTCGGAGGGTCTATAATTATTAATTCGAATCGGTCTTCTGTTTTATTGTTTAAGTACTCAATTGAGTCCTGAATAACAAATTGGTGTAATTGAGGATCAATTTGGTTTGCTAAAAAATTCTCTTTGGACCATTGGATATAGGTCTTAGATAAATCAACTGATGTTACATTTGCTTGGGCCATTGCCGCAGCAACTGAGATACTACCTGTGTAACTGAAAAGATTTAAAACCTTTTTATCTTTTAAGTTTTTTGAAGCAATAAGCTCTCTGAGAGGTCTGTGATCTAAGAAAAGTCCGCAGTCCAGATAGTCCAATGGATTAATTAAATATATTCGACCACACTCTTTCACTACAAAAAAGTTTTTATTATCAGCTAATACTTTATATTGGTTTTTTCCTTTTTGAATCATTCTTGTTTTAAAAACTTGTTTTGAATCAGGGAATAGTTCCTCTAGAGACTTCTTTACTAAGCTTAAGTGATACTCTCTTTTGGCCATAAACTCACTATCTTTAAAGTCTGGCTTTTTACCCTTTTCATAAATAACAGCAGTTAAATGATATATATCGATTATAAATGGAAATTGCGGTAAATCTTTGTCATAAAGCCTAAATGCCTGAGTTTTCGATTTAAGTTTTTTTCTTTGCTTTAGATTCTTTTTTAAACGGTTGTATAATTCATTAAATTCATGGTCCATTACTATGATTTACACTATCCCTTGTTTTTGTGTCTATTAAATTGGGCCTAAAAGTATTAAAATAAGTTGTTGGAGGAAAAATGTCTGAGGAAAACATAGGTACGAATGACCCAGGGGTTGCAACCATTGATGATGTGAAGTTACAACCTCCTAAAAAGTATAAGGTTTTACTCCATAATGATGATTACACTACAATGGAGTTTGTGATTCATGTTCTCATCAAGTTTTTTAAAAAAACTTATGATGAAGCACATGCAATCATGCTTAAGGTACATCATGATGGAGTAGGAATTTGTGGAATCTACACATTTGAAGTAGCTGAATCAAAGTCTTCAAAGGTGAATAAGTATTCAAAAGGCAAGGGGCACCCTTTAAAATCAAGTATCGAACCTTGCGATAATGAAAACTGATACTATCTTATATTATAGTAGAGGGAGAAAATAATGATTAGCGCTCAATTAGAAATACTATTAAATCAGGCCATAAAAAGAGCAAATAAGCTTAAACATGAGTTTTTGACTCTTGAAAACGTATTAATTGCTCTTATTTCTGATGCTCAAATAAGCCAAATCTTAAAAGATACGCAGGTAGATGTTGAAAAACTGAATGAAGAATTACATAAGTTTTTGAATGAACCTGAGCATTTTAGTATTCTGGATGATAGTGATATTGAAGAATTAGCAAAGCAACAATTTGATAATGAAGAAGTTAAAAAACTAGCGAACGCCAGTGGAATTTTTTATCAACCAGAAATCAGTTTATCTTTACAAAGAGTAATTCAAAGGGCCGCTGTTCATGTTCAAAGCTCAGGTAAAAAAGCAATTATGCCTGTTCATTTATTAGTGGCCATGTTTTCAGCAAAAAGTAGTCAAGCAGTATTCTTATTACAAAAATACAATGCTGATAGATTTAAAATCGTGAATAAAATTGCTCACTCAGTAGATCAGTCTCAGAGTGCAAATAATAATGTTGACCCGCTAGCATCAGAAACTATAGATGGGGCAAATAATGATGAGAAAATATTAAAAGACTTTACTGTTAATCTCAATGAACTAGCACGAGAAGGAAAACTTGATCCTATCATAGGACGAGACGAAGAGCTCAAAAGGGTAACCCAAATCCTTTGTCGAAGAAGAAAGAATAATCCTATTTTAGTTGGTGATGCAGGTGTTGGTAAAACAGCAATTGCTGAAGGACTGGCCCAATTAATCGAAGAAGGTAAAGTTCCAAAACTGCTTGAAGGGATGCAGATTTATAGTCTTGATATGGCCGCACTTCTTGCAGGTACAAAATTTAGAGGAGATTTTGAAGAAAGATTAAAAGGTATTCTGAAAATTATAGAAAAGAAAAATAAAGAAGATGGATGTATTTTATTTATTGATGAAATACATAATATTATAGGTGCAGGTTCTACAAATGCGGGAAGCATGGATGCATCAAATCTTTTAAAGCCTGCGCTCAGTAGAGGGCATCTAAGATGTATGGGATCGACTACTTATGAAGAGTTTAGAAAGTTCTTTGAAAAAGATCAGGCCCTAACTAGAAGATTTCAAAAAGTTGATATCACTGAACCTTCTGTTGATGATTCGATTTTGATAGTAGAGGGAATAAAACATAAATTTGAAGAGTATCATAAGGTAAAGTATCCATCAGATATAATAAGAGAGGTTGTTAAACTATCAAGTAAGCATATCAATGATCGAAAGCTACCCGATAAAGCGATTGACGTAATAGATGAGGTCGGATCGGCGATAAACTTACGTGATATTGATAACAATAATGAAGAGTATATTGTAAACCTCGGTGATATTGAAAAAGTAGTTGCACAAATTGCTAGAATTCCAGAGAAGAATATTACTTCAAATGAAAGAGATAAACTAAAAAATCTTGAAAGAGATCTTAAGTTACTGATTTTTGGTCAAGATCAAGCTGTTGAAAAGGTGTCTAATGCAATAGTTTTATCTCGTTCAGGACTAGGTGATTCAGAAAAACCAATTGCAAACTTCTTATTTACTGGGCCTACAGGTGTTGGAAAAACAGAGCTTGCAAAGCAATTGGCACTTACTATGGGTGTAAACTTTGAAAGAATCGATATGTCTGAATATATGGAAAAACATGCAGTTAGCAAGTTAATTGGTGCTCCTCCTGGTTATGTTGGTTTTGATGAAGGGGGAATTTTAACTGATAAAATTAACAAAAATCCTTACACAGTATTATTGCTAGATGAAATTGAAAAAGCACATCCTGATATTTTTAATATCTTATTACAAGTTATGGATCACGGAAAACTAACAGATTCTAATGGTAAAACTACTGATTTTAGAAATGTAATTTTAATTATGACAAGTAATGCAGGTGCTACTGAGTTGGAGTCAGGAAGTATCGGTCTTAACTCTAAAGGGTTTGTGAATACTGCAAAACGCGATCAGGCACTTAAGAAGTTTTTTACTCCTGAGTTTCGTAATAGATTGGATGCGATCATCAACTTTTCTCACTTGGATAAAACTTATATTAGCTTAATCGTAGAGAAATTTGTTGTTGAGCTAGAGGGACAGCTCATTGATAAAAAGGTTGAAATAGAAGTTTCTGAAGAACTCGTCGAATGGTTCGTAGAAAATGGTTATGATAAGAAAATGGGTGCTAGACCCATAAAACGTTTGATCGATGAGAAACTAAGAAGGCCATTGGCTCACGAAGTTTTATTTGGACAACTTGAAAATGGTGGAAAAGTCTTAGCAAAAGTTAAAAATAACGATGTAGACTTTGTGTTCGAGCCTTTAAAAAAGGAAGAATTTTCTCCCCAAAAGATAAAATCTTAGCTTGTTTTTAGAGTTTTTCAAAAAAAAATAAGGTGTGAAATAGAGCTGCTTTTCTTTTGAACGCTTTTGTTAGAGGTGCTTTCAAACTTTTGTATACTCTCATTTTGTTTTTTTGTGTAAAAAAAGTATTCAAGTTCAAAGTGAAATACTCCGAGGTGAAAATAAATTTTATATTTTTTATTTGCGTTAAAATAAAAAACTGATTATCCTAAAATAGTATTGGTAAATCTGATATTTGAGAATGGATATCATTTATTTCTGGGAGGAAATTCATGGCTGTAAAAAAAGCAACAAAAAAAGCAACGAAGAAGGTAGCAAAAAAAGCTACAAAGAAAAAAGTAGCTAAAAAAGCTACAAAGAAAAAAGTAGCTAAAAAAGCAACAAAGAAAAAAGTTGCTAAGAAAGCTACAAAGAAAAAAGTAGCTAAGAAAGCTACAAAGAAAAAAGTAGCTAAGAAAAAAGCAACAAAGAAAAAAGTTGCTAAAAAAGCTACAAAGAAAAAAGTAGCTAAAAAAGCAACAAAGAAAAAAGTTGCTAAGAAAGCAACGAAGAAAAAAGTTGCTAAAAAAGCTACAAAGAAAAAAACAACTAAGAAAAAGTAATTCTTAAGATCTTTTCTTGAGTTTATGGCCCCTCATTTATGAGGGGCTTTTTTTTTGTCTTTTTTTGGGATAAAACTGAACTTATAGCTTAATAAAGGATAAAAGTATGGGGCTGATTAATAGGTTATTTTTTAAGGGATTAATTGTTGTTGTCCCAGTTACTCTAACAATTTATGTTTTGGTAATAGTTTCCACTCAAGCGGAAAACTTATTTAGTGGGTTTCTAAAAAAGCTAATAGGCCCTGATTTATATATTCCAGGCCTAGGTATTGCTCTAACGTTTATATCAATTCTAACAGTAGGTGTACTTGTTAGTAACTTTATAACTGGTAAAGCTGTTAAGTTTTTAGTTAGGCAATTTGAAACTCTTCCTTTGATTAAGGCCATCTATAGTCCATTAAAAGATTTAATGTCACTTTTTGGTAGCTCTAGTTCTTCAGAAATGAAAAAGGTTGTACTAGTTAATTTTGAAAATTTAAACATGAAAGCAATCGGACTTGTAACAAGAGAAGAATTTGATGATATTGAAGGGCTCCAACTTGGGGAAGATAATATTACTGTTTATATTCCTATGAGCTATATGCTTGGAGGGTTTACAGTAATAGTTCCAAGAAAAAACGTTGAACCTGTGAATATTCCAGTCGAAAAAGCATTAAAGCTTGCCATAACTGGATGGATTAAAGCAGATAAAGATGCTTTATGAGAAAATAAACTGTCCTTTATGTTTTAAGGCTCAAAGTAGAAAAATTCTATACCATGAAAAATTAAATAGAGATTTTTATCAATGTGAGTGTTGTGCATTAGTTTTTGTACCAAGGGATCAGCTTTTAAAAAAAGATGAAGAAAAAACTCGATATAGATTTCATGAAAACCAAATAAGGTCTAAAGGTTATGAGAAATTTTTAAGACGATTAATAGAACCTATTGTTTCTTTGCATCAGAATGAAGATATGGGACTCGATTATGGTGAAGGCCATTATCCAATGCTAAGAGAAATTCTTAAAGATGAAGGGTTTTGTGATGTTGATGGATATGATCTGTATTTTAATCCGGTGAACTTAGAGAATAAAAAATATAATTTTATCACCTGTTCAGAAGCAATCGAGCATTTTAATAATCCAGGTTCAGAGGTGGAAAGAATTTCTAAACTTTTGTTAAAGGGTGGAACGTTTGTAGTCAGCACAGGGCTGTTAAGCGATGATATTGATTTCAAGTCTTGGCATTATATTACAGACCCAACTCATGTAAATTTCTTCAGCCTCAAAACATTTGAATGGCTCGCAAGTTCATACAAATTTGAACTTATTGAAACAAAAAATGACCTAGTTATTCTAAAGAAAGAGTGAAAGACTTCTTTAAAGAATAATGCTCGTTTTGGGTAGGATAATTGGTGCTATCAATTACAGTAAAAATACAATGTGAAAGATTAAAAGAATAGTTCTTTTCAGTCCTAAAGTTTGTAATTAATCCTTTTTTGTCAAAACTGATATAGGTAACTAATTTAAGTCTTTTTTGCTTAAAATTAGTTCCATATTGTTTAAAACAGCTCTCTATAACCCCTGTTTTATCGTTTAGAAGCCTTATGATCTCGGTCTCTGATTTTCTACTATTTTGGGATTTTTCAGAAAGAGTAGAACATGCCAAAAATGTGATAAAGATTAATAATTTCATACTTAATCTAATTGTGGTATGAATTCAGAAACAGTCAAATAAAAGCGAGAAGTTTTATGAACTTACCCGAAAAATATCCGCAGGAACCAAAACATTTATGGGAACAGTTTTTTAATTTCTCTCAGATTCCAAGACCAAGTAAAAAAGAGTTAAAGATATTGGATTATCTGAAAAACTTAGCAGTAGCTCAAAAACTTGAATACAAGCAAGACAAAGAGGGTAATATTGTTATTTATGTTCCAGGTAGAGGGGCCAATAAAGATAAATCACCAGTAATCATACAAAATCATGTAGATATGGTGACAGATAGTTTAGCTACTAAACAGATAAATTTTGAAACTGATCCAATAGAGCTTATTGTAGAAAAGGATTGGCTAAGAGCAGATGGAACTACTCTTGGCGCTGACAACGGAATAGGATGTGCGGCTGCGCTAGGAATGATCTTTGAGACAGATGGGAACCATCCTCCATTAGAGCTTCTATTTACTGTTGATGAAGAAACAGGTCTTAATGGCGCGCTTAATTTAGACTCTAATATGTTATCAGGCACAAGAATGTTAAATTTAGATACAGAAGAGTGGGGAAGTATCTACATGGGCTGTGCAGGTGGAATTGATTATGAGCTTACGGGCCAAATTCCAAAACAAATGGACTTGAATCCATTAATTAATGTTAAAGTTGATGTTCATGCATTTAGCGGTGGGCATTCTGGTGTTGATATTCATGAGCAGAAGGGAAATGCGATTAAGTACCTTTCACAGTTACTTAATAGGGCCTATAAGCATTTTGAATTTAATCTTGTGGAAATTAGGGGGGGAAGGGCCCATAATATTATTCCAAGAGAGGCATTTGCAATAATTGGAATGAATGAACAAAATCTTGAAAAGCTGTCTATTATCGCCCAAGAATTGCGTTCTGAGTGGCTAGGCTTTTTGCCGGAAAAAGACCGATCTTTTGTTGTTAATGTCGAAGCGCAAGATGTATCTAGTGCTCATTATTTATCCAGCGAGAAAACAAAAGATATTTGTGAGCTTCTAAATCTTTTTCCTCATGGTGTTCATAGTTATCAAGATACAAAACAAAACTTGGTATCATGTAGTAATAATTTAGCTAGAGTTCTTCTTGTTCGCGGTGAATTTTATCTACAGTCTTCTCTTCGTTTTTTGGATAGAAATGAAGTTAAAAAACTAGAGGAGATAATTCAAATCTTAGGAGATAAATGCAGTTTAAAAGTAGAAAGCCATTCTGAGTATCCTAGCTGGAAGCCGAACCTTAATAGTAATTTATTAGGGCTTGCTAAAACTGTTTATCAGGATTGTTTTGATGAGATACCAAGAGTTACAGCAATTCATGCAGGCTTAGAATGTGGAATTATCA
>CATLVU010000081.1 GCA_950061135.1 uncultured Oligoflexia bacterium | reverse complement strand
GTAGTATTTTAAAAGGTGCTATCGGTATAACAGGCGAAGTTATAAAAACAGGTTATAACGTTGCCACTTCTAAAGAAGCAAAAAAGATTTATAAAGAAACCGCAGAATTAACGAAAGATGCTGTCAAAGGCACTTATAATGCTGTGACATCTGACACAGCTAAAAAAATCTATAAAAAAACTGGAGATGTAGCAGTAGATTTAATGCGTTTCACTCCACCTAAAGAAAAATTAGATAAAGTTTATAAGAATTTTAAGGAAAAAAAATTAAAACCAGGTTTGATGTATTTTCTTTGGGAAGAAGAAGAACATATTAAGGATACTTATAATTCTTTGCCGAAGAATCATTTAAATACGGATTATAACGAAAAACAATATTCAAAATTTAGAACACATTGGAGAGCCATTTGTACGCAAATGGTATTTGGTGGATTTGCAAAAAAATCTGCGGCTGATTATTTTGAAATGAAAGACTATCTCGAAAAAGAACTAAACAAAAAAGATCCAGAAATTATGGCACTAGTCAGGGGATTTTATAGCAATGCCTATGCAACTGGTGGGTTGGACACCGCAAGAATTTTAAATTCTCAATGTTTTAATGACAAACTGTCGGAAGAAGCAATAGAAGAATTTAATCTTAAATTACAAGATCTAACTATCGCCGATTGCGGAGCTAGTACTGGTGGCTTTACTCAAGTTTGTTTAGAGCAAAAAGCTAAAAAAGTTTATGCTATAGACGTGGGCCATGATCAGCTACATCCAATTCTAAAAGAAAACCCTAAAGTAATTAATCTTGAAAAAATAAACTTAAAAAATCCCATAGAGCTACCTGAAATGATCGATCTTTGTGTTGTTGATCTTTCCTTTATTTCTATTAGAAAAGTTTTTTTTAATTTTTCTAAAATATTAAAAAATAATGGCCAAATAGTTTTATTATTTAAACCTCAATTTGAAGTAGGAAAAGAAAAACTGGGAAAAGGTGGAATCGTCTCTACAGAAAATAGAATCGAAGCTCTTAAAAGTTTTCAAATGTGGTTAAGGGATAATAAGTGGAATGAAATAGGGCTTTGTGATTCTCCGATCGAGGGAAAAGATGGAAATAAGGAATACTTATTTTTTATAGAGAGACAAGAAAGTTAAAATTCAATGATTGGGTTGTGTTGTCATTTGAGATACCATACTCTTGAGCTCTAAATGTATCTTCTTGATATTCTAATGAATAATCAATAAAGAAATTTGATGACATCATATAGCTAAATCTACCTTGAATCTTTGAGTTCGTGTCTGAGTAATCCCATTTTGACTTTGTTGCATCATAAAATGGGGCATATTCTAATAAGGCATTTAGGTTTATTTTTTCATTCACTTTGGAAAAAAGCGCGATCGATAATAGTGCCCTTATCCCTTCTCTTGATTCTGTTTCTCCAGAAGCACTGTCATATTCCATTTGATCAAAGACAGGTGCGATTATGATTTCTGCGTAGTCCTCGGCATTATCATTTTTATTTGAATTGTATTTTATTCCTAAGGGAATAATTTTATAATAGTTTTGAGGATAATTAATAGTACCAATTTTTTCCGAAAAGTTTTCAATTGAAGTAATAGTGCTGAAATGATTAGTAAATCTATTTAACGAAAAATCTACGTAGTATCTTGTTGCATTTTGTTTGTATGACTTTTCAGAAACAGGGTCTGTATAAGATTTTTCATTTTGTTGATACTCTAATCTAAAGCGATATTTTTGAGCTTTATTATATAACTTAAGACCGTAGGCAAATTCTCTTTGATCATTTCTTGTTTGTGTAATGTATGGTGAAGCATTTATCTCAAAGAACAACTCTGAAAAGTCTTGTTTGAGCTTCTCATTAGAAATATTTTCTTTTACAAATTTTTTATAAAAACTTTCTTTTTCTTCGGTTTGAATATTTTCAAGCTTCATTACAGCTTCTTTAGGAAGGTCGTAATAAATGATTCGTTTTTGTTGTCTCGCAATTTGTTTTTTTTCATCAGGTAACATCTTATCATTTAAATAAGGAGTAAAATCTACTTTATCTGTAAGGTTTTTAAAGTCATTAGGTCTTTCGCTCTGAGGGATGGCCACTAGATTGTATTCTACATCTTTACTAACAAGTTCTGGACGAACAACGCGATAAATTTTCCAATGACTCAATTGCATTGAGCTTCCAACACAAATACCTCTCGCTATAAAGCCATTTGGTGAGGTGATTTTTATATGGTCTTCTCTAAATATCCCATCTTCCGCACCTCTATTAAGAACGAGAATATTTTTTTCGTACACCTTTATAATTTGTGTAGTCATCTTATCCACAGACTCAAGTGCCCAAGAAAATTGAGAAAATAAAATAGAAATCAAAATAAAATATTTCACTCTATTATTTTATAAAGAATACAAAATAATAAAAGATGAGGCATGAAACTCTAGTAATTAAAAATACTATACAGATTTGGTATTTCTTTATGAAGCTGATTTAAGAATTGTAAATCAATTACGACACTAAAGGCTTTCACATCATAATTGTTTTTTAAGCATAATTCTCTAGCAGCATTATAAGTTCCTCCTGTTGCAAGAACATCATCAACGAGAACGACTCTTTTGACTGTATCATTCAGTGCCATTTCTAAAATGTCTTCTCCGTATTCTAAAGTATATGCTTGAGAGACCACAGGTGGAGGTAATTTGCCTTTTTTTCTTATCGGAATAAAGCCTACGTTGTTTTGTACCGCCATCGCAGCACCTAATATAAAGCCTCTTGATTCAATTCCTATTACAGCATCAATATTCGACCAGTCAATTTGTTTACTCATTAACTCAACTACTTCTTTTAAATGAACTTCTAAAAGAGGATTGATATCTTTGAACATTACACCCTTTTTAGGAAAGTCTGGGATATTAGTGATTAATGATTCTAATTTTTCTTTCACGATAGTTCCTTTGGTGTAATATATTTGTAAAATTTGAGTCATTATAACGTCAAGGAGTACATATGAAAACGGGTTTATTATTCTTATTAATGTTACCAACTCTGCTTTTTGCTGAAGGAACAATGAAAAAAATTGATCTTAAAGCAAGTAGTTTAGAGTGGCATGGAGCAAAAGTTACAGGAAAACATTTTGGAAAAGTACCATTTAAAAGTGGTGAAGTGAAAATGAGCGAAGGAAAAATTTTAGAGGGAACATTTGTTGCCGATTTAACAAAGTTTACAGTGGATGACTTGAAAGGTGAGTGGGCAACCAAGTTTTTAAATCATATGAAGAGTGATGATTTTTTTAATGTTGAAAAACATCCAACTGCAAAATTAAAAATAACAAAAGTAACAGACAAGAAAATGAGCGGTGACCTGACAATTAGAGGTAAAACAAATCCTGTTTCTTTTGAATATAAAAAAGATGAAAATGTTTATTCAGGGGAGATGGTTTTTGATCGAACTAAATTTGATATGAGATATGGATCAAAGAATTTTTTCAAAAACCTTGGAGACAAAGTTATCTATAACGATGTTAAAGTAAATTTCAAATTTGTATTAAAATAATAAATTAGGTCTTCGCTTTTCGTGAGCGAAGGCCATTATGCTTTTTCCTCGCATTTTTAAAATACTTCATTGATACAATCAGCATCCCAAAATTTTCAGCATGATGCTTACCTTTAACAGAATGATGAACTTTATGGGCAGCATTGACTGCCTCTGAATACCAATTAGTACTGGCCTTAATAAATTTTAAACGCCTATGAATCATTACCTCGTGAACAAAAAAATAAGCAGCACCATAGGCCATAATACCAAAGCCGATCGCTGCATTCAGAGGTTTGTCGTATAAGTGATTAGAAAGAATTAAAAGAAAGCTAGGAATAGCAAAGAAAAGTGCAAAGAAATCATTTAATTGCCACCAGCGATCTTTAGGTTGATGATGATCTTTGTGTAGTACCCATAAAAATCCATGCATAACATATTTATGTAAAAACCAAGCATTAAATTCCATAATACAAAATGTTAAAATGAAAATAGTTATCCACTCAAAAAAGCTCATGCAAATAGTCTCCGTTTAAAATTTAGGACTTTTTCAACCTCTTTTTCCATGACAACAAAAAGAATTAGGCCTTGAGCTACCATGAGATTTGTTACAAGGAAAAAAATGGCTTCTTCAATTGGAAGATTAACAATCTTGATTCCGGTTGTGAAGACCTCTGAGATTGACCAAATTTGATCATGTATTGCGTATGCATCTGCGAGCCACAAATATAAAGTGGGAGGAATAAAAGTTAATAAAAATAGTTTTAAGTTTTGAATTAGGTATTGTCCCCCAATAATCCATTGTAATAATAAGACAGGAGTGGCCCAAGCAAGAATAAGCCCAAGATAAGTAAGGTTCTCCACAAATAATCCATATACACCGAGAGCAAAGATTGCAAAGTAAAAAGTTGTGATGACTTTTTTCATAGGATTAGTTCTTGGCTGACTTTTGTTGAGAGTAATTTTTGATTGTAAAAAATAGCACCACAGACCCGTCATAATTGTTTGAAGAACAAAAAAGCTATACTCTTCAATTGGAACATACCCGATTGTTCCCAAAACTCGATCAGGGCCATACCACCATACTTTAGTCGCCACTAGGTAGTTATCCCAAGGTGTCGTGTACGTAACTGCAAGAATAATGAGAACTACTATTCCCCAGAAAAACTCTTTTTTTGATTGTGATTTTGAAAGTTTATAAAATGGTATTAAAAATGCGAGTGGAATACCTAAGAAGATAATAAGAAAATTTAGATAACTCATTTATGCGCCTCCGGTAAATCTTGAATAAGAGTGTGTAAATCTTTTTTATGAATTTTAGGTGTTTTAAAAAATACAATTCCTAGTTTGATTAACGTTTTAAAACTGACGAAGACTTTCTCGTTAATAGTTAAATATGTTCGTCCTTGCAATACGTTGAAATTATTTTTTCTTATTTTAACACCGATATGCCTATAGATTTCACCTGCAAGCATGATTACAAGTCTAGGTCTTAGAGGAATATATGAAAGGCCCTGATAAGCACTAACATAGTACTGATCAGCTTTTTCTAATAATTGGGCCGTAAGCTTTTTAATTTCCTCTGGAGTATCACCCTGCTTTTGTAAGACTTCGATTGAAATATTTTCAAGTTCAGAGTCAGGGATATATGTCCGATTCATCTGAGCATCTTCTAAAATGTCTCGACAGATATTTGTCAGCTGCATTCCCAAACCCAAATCGATTGCATGGGGATAAGCTTTTTTGTTTTTCACACCAATAAGTGGGCACATCATAAGTCCAACAACTCCTGCAACACGATAACAATAAAGTAGAAGATCTCTCGTGGTTTTGATTTCTCCTTGGTGAGCATCAAATTGTGCGCCTATAATAAGTTCTTTTAGATAGCTTCTTTTTACTCCCCAGTTTTCTACCTCAGAAACAAGTTGGTTGAACTGAGTAGTATTTTGTGGATGTTCAAGATCATTAATTAGTGAGGTAATAGCAAGTTGCGATTCATCTTTTTCAAGTTCATCAGCACAATCATCAATGAAACGACAGAGCTTATAAAGTTTAGTGATTTTAGTAAGTCTTTCTTTAGAAAAAATCATACTTGCAAAATAAAAAGATTTACCATGAGCCGCCATTAGTTCTTCAGGGTCTTGTTTGAGGTACTGCTCTGTTAAAGTTTTGAAAGTGAGATCATTATTCAAAATTCGCTTTCTCCTGCCTTGCATAAGCTTGATTATATAAAAGACTATCAGGGACAGCTTTGTACTTACCTTCTAGATTTGGAATAACTTTTTCTAGTACTTTTGCGGAATTTAAAACACCTGGAACTCCAGCGCCTGGATGAGTGTTCGCACCTACAAAGTAGAGCCCATCAATATCTTCAGATTTATTATGAAATCTAAAATAAGCAGATTGTCTAAATGAAGGCTCAATACCAAATGCAGCACCTTTCTCACTTTGTAATGAGTTTTCAAAATAATCTGGAGTGATAGCAAAGTCGACAGTGAGATTATCTAATAGGCCATGAGTGTGATTCTGATCAAGCCATTTATAGATCTTCTCTTTGTATCTTTTTTCCTCTTCTTTCCAATTAACTTTTCCCTCGCTGTTAGGAACTGGAGAGAGAACGTAAAAGCACTCATGTCCTGCAGGTGCCATCGAAGAATCTGTTCTGGTTGGAGCATGAAGATAAAGACTAAAGTCATCAGCTAGTTTTTTCTTTGTGAATATATCATTAAGTAGCCCGTTATAACGAGGGCCCATTAAAATTGTATGATGAGCAAGTTCTGGAAAAGTTTTCTTTGCACCAAAATAGGCAACAAACAAACTCATTGAATGTTGTTTTCTATTAAGTCTAAAATTAGAATGCTTAGATCGATGCTTTTTATCAATCATATCTCTGTAAACTCGAACAGGATCAGCGTTACTTACGATAAGATCACACTCAAATATTTTTTCATTTTGAGTAATAACCCTTTTAACTTTACCATTCTCAACTTCGATTTTCTTTACAGAACTATTCGTGTGAATAGTTGCCCCTTTTTTTAATAATAGTTTTTCAAAAGCTTTAACTAGAGCATTTGTACCCCCCTTCGCAAAATAAACTCCCCATTTACGTTCTAGCCAGTGGATGAGTAAGTAAATAGAAGTGATTTTGGTCGGGTTACCTCCAACTAAAAGAGGTTCAAAACTAAAGGCCTGTCTTAGTCTTTCATCTTTTATGTATTTAGAAACAAGTCCATAAACAGTTTTGTAATTTTCTAACCGTAGCATGTCTGGCACTGCCCTGAGCATTGAAGCAACAGTATCAAATGGCTCATCAGCTAGTTTAGTATAACCAACATCAAATATTTCCTGAGCATGTTTAGCAAGCTTCCTGTAGCCATCAACGTCTTGAGGACTTAAGTTTTTAATATTGGCTAGAATTCTTTCTTCATCACCAACATAATCAAACTGGGAACCATCGTTAAAAATAATTCTATAAAAGGGATCTATCGGAAGAAGCTCGTAATAATCTTTAGGGTCTTCATCAAGTAGCATAAAAAGTTCATCCAAAAGATATGGGGCAGTGATAACTGTGGGGCCGGCATCAAAAGTGTAGCCCTCTTCTTTAAAAACAGCAGCACGTCCTCCAAGCTGATCTTGAGCTTCAAGAATAGTTACTTGGTAACCCTTTCTTATTAGTCTTACAGCACTAGCAAGTCCTCCAAAACCAGAACCTATGACAACGGCCTTATCACTCATTTTAATGCTCCCTTTCTTCTGTTCTCATTAGTTTATCCATAAATGTATAATATAAACCGAAATTAACTTTCATTTTTTTATGATGTTTTGAATGGTGTTCACCGGAGATAAAAAAATCTCTAACAACTTTGAAAGGAATAATTTCTACTCCTAGATGATTAGAGATCGCAGTGATAGTCATAAAGGTTAGATAAAATATAACTACTACTGGATGTATTGGAATAATTAAAATAAGTATTGGTAAAAATAATGCATGAACAATTGTTTCCCAAGGGTGAAAAGAAAAAGAAGCCCAAGGAGAGGTCTTAACACTTTTATGATGAACAGCATGCATGATTTTATAAAGCTTTGGTCTGTGCATCCATAGGTGAGTGAAATAAAAATAAAATTCATGTATTAGTGAGTAGAGGAAAAAACTTAGTGGAAGATACCACAAAGTATAATGATCAAATTGCAAATAAAGTTTTGTGATACCTAATTGCCAAGAGATTCCCATTAAAACACCTGAAAGAGCAAAAATTAGACTGGAAACAAGAGACCATTTAATTTCTGTTTTAATTTGCTCTTGTGGCAATTTTTTATCATGTAGAATGACACCGAATTGATTTTCTCTTTCCCAAAAAATCCAATGGCTGATTCCTACCATTGCAAAATATCTTACCAATATAAAAAATAAGACAATCAAATAGGCCATTGTAAAACCAGAAAAAGAGAGAAGATCAACGGGGATATAAGATTCTAGTTTTTGAAAGTGTTCAATTGAAAAATTTCTCATCAACTTAGCCTAAAACTTTGATCTCTTTTAAAGCCCCAGTAAGCAATTAATGCAAAAATAATGGCATAAATTGTAAGGGCCATTACGTCTTTTTGTGCAATATTCTGCTTGGCCACAAAGGCCCATAAAACTTCTCCGTAATATCTTGTCGGAAGGTATTTGGATATTTCTTGAAGCATTTCAGGTAAAATACTTGGTGGTTTCCATAGTCCTCCGGCAAAAGACAATGGAAGATATATAAGGTTACCAATAGGTAAGGACGTTTTTTCAGAAGTCCAATAACCTAAAGCAAGGCCCATAAAGCAAAAGGCAAGGCCTGCAATATGCAGTAGTAAGATAAAAATAATCCATTCACTAAATGATAATTGTGCATGTGTGAAACAGAGAGCAAGTATTATTATCCCCATGGCTGCGAGGAGTGAAAAAAACATAGCACTTATAAAGCGAGCAATAGTTAGTTTAAAAGGACTAATGGGTAATGTTCTTAAATATGTGTACCAAGATTTGCTTCTCTCTTGGGCAATGCCAACTCCAAATTGTAAAAAGATAACTCCGAAGACGCTAAAACAAGAAAACGATGCTAGTAATAGATTTGAAGAGGCCATATCTTTAGACTCTGGTATTGCAAAGATAACATAGAATAATGCAGGGAAGGCAATAGTAGAAACGACATAAGCAGGAGCCCGAAGAAGTTCTAAAATCATCCATTTGGCATGTTTTAAGATTAACATCCTATTTATCACTCCATAGTTTTATTAGTATTTCATCTAAAGATGGTTCTTTGATATCAATATCAGATACATCGTCATATTTATTAATGATGTCTTTTAAGAGTGAATCACTATTATGACAAAGGAACTCATATTGATTGTCATTATTTGTTTGTGAGACAGCAAAAGTAGTTTTGATATTTTGAGTTGAATAACAAGAAACCTTTTTAAGTCCAAATTCCTTTTTTATCTGGGACGTTGGACCTTGAGTAATAATTTCTCCCGCCTTTAAAATAACAATTTTATCTGCGAGGTTTTCCACTTCTTGCATTTGATGTGATGAGAATAGTAAAGACGTCTTATTTTGATTAAAATAATTTTTGAGTATTTCTTCTATTTTTACACAGCCTTCTACATCAATGTTTGCAGTAGGCTCATCAAGCATTGCAAATTGTGGGCGACCCAGCAAAGTGCAAACAAGGCCAAGCTTTCGCTTTTCTCCCCCGCTAAGGGCAGAAGTTTTTCTTTTTAAAAGTTTTTTTAATTCAAGTTGTTCTAGTAGATCATTTAAAAAGTTATAGTCTGTTTGGTAATGAGTACTGACAAGATCAATAATTTCATTAACAGTAATATTGCTTGGAAAGTCTAAAACCTGTGGAAGATATGTAACAAGAGGTTTTGTTTGTGGATTATAAACCGACGAACCTAGGATTTGAATAGACCCACTTGATGGTTTTCTAAGACCAGCGGCCATACTTAGAAAACTAGTTTTACCAGCGCCATTACTTCCTAAAAGAGCAACCTTTTCACCTTGCTTAATTTCAAGGCTCAAATTATTAACAGCTACCGTTTTAGAGTATCTTTTTGTGACATCAGTGAATTTTAAGATAGTCGCCGCGTTCATATTAAACTTGTAATTTTATCCAATCTTTTGGAGCTATAAAACTTTGTTGGAAACTGAAAGCAAGATAGTAGCCTCCGCCTCCAGCTCCGCATAACTTCATAAAGTATTCATTTGTTTCAATTCCATTTTCCCATTGTGAAATTAATGATTCATCGATCTGTTCTTTAAACAACTCTAGTTGCAAGACAGATAGTTCTTTGAGCTTTTCTTGTAGGTCTTGTGGATTTTCAACATAGCTTTTAACACATGAATCATTTAATGGAATATATTTTGATTTTAATAAATTGGAATATTCGGGGGTTTTCATTTTTTCTAAAAAAGAACTAATTACTTTTGAGCCTCGACGTATTTTCCCCGTAGGAACTAAAAAAATCTGCGTGTTGTTTTGTAAGTCGCTATTCTTAATACTTTGAATTTTTCCACAAGAGTTCCTAAGAATACTTTGCTTTAAGCAACAAACAAGAGGATCAAATCCTGAGCTTTTCCCGTGAAAAAAAGATTCGATCTCTCCTAGGTAATCTTGCAATTCTGAGTCAGAAATCTTTGCTTTTGAATTAGAATACTGTTGATAAATAGCTGCTGTTATTGCAGCAGAAGAACCAAGGCCTTGCCCCATTGGGATATTTGATTCAAAAAACAAACCTTTTTCTAAATCATTTTTTAACTCGGTTAAATTTAAAATATTATTCTTGTTCTTATTTAAATATGAATAAAGCTCCACTATAGTTTGGTGACTATCTGTATTTGCTCCATTAAATTTTAATTCTCCAAAAAAACCATCGTAAGGAATAATTAGTCCTTGAGAATTATAAAGAATCGAGTATTCCCCAAAAAGCAAAACTTTTGCTGGAACTCGGTTAGTATCAGATAGAGTAGTACTTAACATTCGTAGGCCATTAAATGTTTAACAGGTAAAAGAATTTTGCAAATACAATCTTGAATCATTTCTTTTAGTACAAGATTATTTTGTAAGTATTCATCTTGTTCTAATGTTTCAATTCTTTCTTTAAGTGCATTAAGAACAGTTTGTTTAGTCCCTTTTGATTCAAATATAGTAATGAGTTCTAAAATATCTTCTTCAGTTGTTAGCTCTCTATTTTTAGTTAATAGATTTTTGAGGTATTCAAAGTCTTTTGGGTTTTTATCAAGATGAGTGGCGATTAAAAAACTAATTTTACCTTCTTTAATGTCACAACCAATTGCTCCTCTTTTTTTATCTCCATATAAATCAAGAATATCATCTTGAATTTGAAAAATATTTCCAAGTTGAAAAAAGATGGACTCAATAGACTTGAGTGTTTGTTCTGATTCATTCGCAATTAGCCCAACTCCTAAAGCTAAACCCGAAAATAAAGTTGAAGTTTTTCCACCGATGCAATTGAGATATTGGTTTAAAAGATTATCTTTATTTTCAAGCTTGTTTAATTCAAACTCGCAAACTTGTCCTCCAACTACTCTTGCACTCATTGAAGTAAACAGTTCAAGAAGTTTTTGTTTGGGAATCTCTTGTCCATCTAACAAAACAGGTCTTGTAGAAATTAATAGTAAATAGTCACCAACATTAATTGCTTGTTCGCTCCCATATAGCTTCCACGTTGTTGGAGAGCCTCTTCTTATTTCATCACCATCTTGTAAGTCATCGTGAATAAGGGTGGCATTATGTAGTAATTCACAAGTGGTGGCCCAGTTTATAACTAAAGCAGGATCAATATCAAAAGACTGTGCTAGGGCATGTGCAAAAGTAGGGCGTAGCATTTTTCCTTCAGTCGAAAAATGTTTAAGAGTCATGTCTGTGAGAGGGGAGTGCCCATTAGATGAAATTGTTTCTTGAATTAAATGCTTAACTTCTTTTAAGAAGTTTTCCTTAGAGGAAGTTTCACCTTTTGCAATAATTTTATAATTTTGTCCTATATTCTCAGTGAACTGAGATGAGGTGAAATTCATAGTTTGGGCCCTTTCTATAAAGCTATAACGCCATTTAATAAGAGCGCAGAGTATTGCATTTTATTAAGAAATCGACAAGATTGCTTTTATTTTTCAATAATGGCAGTAACGCCCATTCCGCCTGCGGTACAGATAGAAATAAGTCCTCTACCAGAGCCCTTTTGATGAAGTAATTTAGAGAGACTTGCTACTATTCTTGTTCCTGTGGCAGCAAAAGGATGGCCCAGTGCAAGAGAGCCTCCTTTGACATTTAATTTAGATAAATCTATTTCACCTAAAGCTTTTTCTAGACCTAAGCGGTTCTTGCAGAAATCATCTGATTTCCAAGCCTCAAGGGTACATAATACCTGTGCTGCAAACGCTTCGTGAATTTCATAAAAGTCAAAATCTTGTAGAGTAAGTCCTGCCTTGTTTAGCATTTTAGGTACAGCATAGGCTGGGGCCATCAATAAGCCCTCGTCGTCGATATAGTTTACAGCTGCTGATTGAGCAAAAGTAATTTTTGCCATTACTGTTAAATTGTTTTCTTTTGCATATTCTTCACTACATAAAAACAAGCAACTTGCCCCATCTGTCAGAGATGAAGAATTTCCAGCGGTTAAAGTACCATTGCCTGATTTTTTATCAAAGGCAGGTTTAAGACTTGCTAGTTTTTCAAGACTTGTTTCTCTGATGATTCCATCTTTATTTAGTCCTTTGTAATCAACTACAAGATCATTATAAACTGGATCAGGTAATATTTCTCTTTTTTCTGGTCTTCTTCTA
>CATLVU010000080.1 GCA_950061135.1 uncultured Oligoflexia bacterium | reverse complement strand
ACCTGAAATCGTTCCTCCAGTTCCAACTGTGGCAAGAAACACATCAAAGTCTCCACTTGTTTGCTCATACATTTCGGGGGCAGTCCATGTGTAGTGAGTATTTCTATTGTGGAGATTGTCGTATTGATTTACATAGAAAGAATTAGGAATCGTCTCACTAAGTCTCTTTGATACATGATAGTAACTTCTTGGATCCTCTGGAGCTACATTCGTAGGACAAACTACAACTTTTGCACCAAACGCTCTAAGGTTATCAATTTTTTCTTTAGATTGTTTATCCGCCATAACAAAGACACTTTTATATCCATAAGTATTAGCAAATAAACAAACACCAACACCTGTATTTCCAGATGTACATTCAACAATAGTACCTCCAGGCTTTAGGTCTCCACTTTCAACCGCTTTTTGGCACATATAAACACCCATACGATCTTTAATAGATCCTCCTGGGTTCATATATTCAAGTTTAATATAAATATTAACATCAAGATCTTTAGTAATATTATTAAGTTTTACGATTGGAGTATTCCCAATTGCAGAAATAATATTAGTTTTTTCAAAGCCTTTCATAAAATTCCTTTTATTGAATTTGTATTCCATTTTTCTTTTAGTACTTCTATATGATTAATAGGGTCTAAACTATATATCTCAGGAAATGACAAAAATAAAGAGAACTGAGATTTTAATGCTGCGGTCAATGAATTCTCTTTTTTAAGAAAACTCTCTTTGATCTCTTTTAATTTATTATTTTGAGGTTCCCAAGAAGTAAGGTTTTCCTTCAAGCTTTTGTTTAAGACTAAACAAACGCTATTATTACTTATATAGCTTTCAGCTTTTGATTTGATATCTAATGCTTGCTTATGTTTACTTTGTTCTACACTTGTAACTAAAAACCATTGAGTCATCTCACTGTCTTTTAATTGTTCTTCGACCTTTGTAGCATCTAAGAAAGATTTTTGTGTAATATAAATTGCTTGAATCGCTTCAATAAAATCATTAATAAAAATATCTCCAGTGACGGACTTTAAGTACCCAAGGAGTTTCTTTACCCCCGAGGAAACAAAAAACTTCATGACCTTATTTCCAAGATTTAGATGTTGGTAATCAACTGACTTTCCTAAGTACTGGAAAATTTCCACAAAAGATTTATCAAAAAACACTTTGATTTTATGTGAGCTTTCTAAAAAATCTAAAAAATGAGAGCCCGGAGGTGTATCAAGAATGATAACATCATAGTTAGCTTGCATTTGTTCGTTTAATTCTATTAAAGAAAGGATTTCATTAAGTCCACCATAAGGACCAGCTAAAATTTTAAGTATTCTGTTTTGAGTAATTTCAGGGCGACCATGTTTTTGCGCCATTCTTTGAAATGTTTTTTCCGGGCTCATTAAAAGTACTGACAGTTTATTTTCGAGCAAGTCGACTTCTTTAACTATGCCTGCATCATCATTTGTTAGGGCTAGAATCTCTTTTAATCTCTTGGAAGGGTCTATTGTTATTAACAATACTTCTTTTTGATTCTCAGCAAGACTTATTGCTCTTGCTGCTGCCATTGTTGTTTTTCCTACGCCACCAGTTCCACAAAAAACTTCAATTTTCATATGATGACCTTCGTAGAGCTTGCGATCTCAGATGATAAATCTTTAATAGTCTGCTTAGATGAAAAAGGAATTTTAAATGTAGAAATAGAGTCATTGAGAAGTTCTTTTTCAATTTTTATTTTTTCTATTAAAAAATGAGGAAGCTCTTGTTCATTTTCAAGATATAAAAAACTAGAATTTGTAATTAATTGTATATTCTTGTATCCAATTTCGTTTAAGTCACTTTTTAATTCTTTTGCTTCATTTACTGACAATTGTGTTGGCAGGGTAATAATAATAATTTTTAATAAATTGGGATCAGTAAGTTGGGAAAAAATTTTCTTGGTATCATTATAAACTATGCCGCTTTGGAAAATTTCTTTAAAATTTGCAACTGCTTGTAGCATGGTTAGAGCATGGCCGGATGCCGGAGCATCAAGGACAACGATTTGGTCTGGGTCATCATTTAAATCATCTAAGATTTGTCCTAGATAAACGACAAAGTTAAAACCAGGTAGCATATTAACAAGAGAAGTGAAAAAAGGAGTTTTTAAAATCCAGCTTGAGATAGTTTTTGATTTAAGTTTTCGGGCCATATACTCTTGAATACTTTTTCGTAACTCAAGGCCCTCGATTTCAATTCCTTCATTTTGAAGCTGTTGAAATTGCATATCTTCAAAGCTTTGGAAAGAAGAGTCATTTTCAATTTTATTAGATCGAAAATAAACCAACTTAACTTTTTTTTTCGTTTCTTCCTGTAGTTGTTTACAAAAGGCTAGGGATAGAGTTGTTTTACCAACACCACCTTTTCCTGTGAATATATAGAACTGTGAAAATTTCTCTTGCATTTAAGAGATGATTAAAACAAATACATTGTTGTAAGTAAAAGTTTTAAATAAGAACCTCTTACATTCTCTGTGTCGTCTTGTTTTACTTCGAAAGGTTTGTGGTAGTGGGCCATAAATCCAACAATAAATTTGTGGTTGAGTCTTAAATCAACACCGCCACCAACATTAAAGCCGAAAGTATATTTAGGATCACTCTTCTCACCATCCTCTTCTTTAATCGTAGGCATGTAGAATCCCAAGCCACCAATGACGAAAGGTGAGAACGCATCAAATTCATAAGATCGAGCTTTAATACTCATTGTGTAGCCTGTTAAATTCACACTTGTGTCATTTAGGCTATGAGAAGATGCGTGTGCGCCTATAAGTAAGTCAAAAGAGTAACTAGCTGTGTAGCTATAAAATAGATCCAAAGTGATTGTGTCATCGCCCTTGTTCTCAAAGTTACCTAGTAAAAAGGTTTGTCCAAGACCAAAGCCTAATGAGTGCTTTTGAATTTCTCTTTTAGTTGCAGAAATTATTTTTTGTTCTTCTGCTGAAGATTCATCTGCAATTACTTGTAAGCTAAAAAAGAAACTCATGGCAATGGCCATGAGTTTCAACAAATTATTTTTTAACATGCAAAAAACTTTTGTTTAGTTAAGCGTAGTGCTCGTTTCGTTTATGTTAATACTATTTGTATTCATAAAAGCATTTGAAGTAAAGTCCTCTTTTGCACTTTCTTCAAAGTTTGGTACTGGATATCCAAGACCTAGCTGAGCTTCAAGTCCTCTGATATAACCTGTAAGAGTTCCTTCTTCGGCTCTAATAACTCTCTTAAGAAGCTCTGTATCACCTTGCTTTAAAGACTTTCTTTCTTGGTCAGCTAGAAGCTGTAATTGCGTTGTATAAGTAATATCTTTTTTACTTTTGTTATCAATAACCTGAATTTCGTTTCCTTCTCTAATGATTTGAGAGATTTCTTCAAGTGTCACGTAACAAGATTGAAACGTGTCATAAAGTTTTCTGTTTTGGTACCTTTTAATGATTCTTACATCCTTCATTTTTTTTCCCCTGTTGTTTTTTGCTCCCCGTAATCTAAAAACGGACTTATTTAATAAAAATTAATATTCTACAAAAATAGTAGAACTTTATAAAATAACGCTCTACTCAATTTCTGTTCGAAAACTACATACATGGGACTACTCGTTAAAGTCAACCCACTTAGTCAAAATTTTTATGTATTGGGCCAAAAAAAAATAAGTTTAGTATTTTTTACATGCATTGTGCCACAAAACTAGGAAAAAAATTCATGATCTGGCGCTATTTCTCCTATCTTTAAGGTTGGAACAAAGATGCCCCGATATAGATAAATAAGCGGTTTATCGCTTTTATTTGTAATGGTGGTTATTATGTCTAAAATTTTGATCTTATTCTATATGGGTTTATTTTTGGGTGGTTGCGCGAGTAATCATTTAAAAAACACGAATGAGACAAAAGTTGAAAAGCATTTATCGCCTGAAGAAATCGAAAAATTGAATCAAGAAACTTTAAAAAAGGTCTCTCAAAGGCTTGAAGAATTGTCGATCGCTGCAAAAGCTTCGGGCCCAGATAAAGTACAGTTTTTGGCCAGTGATTTCTATTTAAAGGCGAGTGCAGCACTAATGGAGGGTGATTATCAAACAGCGAATTTAATTTTTGAACAATTAGAAAAATTAGTTCCAGACGACATCTATATAAAGAAGAAATATGCTGTAAGTTTAGTACGTACAGGCAAATTAGACGAAGCTAAGAAGATGCTGGAAGTTGTCTATGAAAAATCGGGTAAAGATGACGAAAACTCAGCATTATTACTAGGAGGGCTTTATGCTAGCCTAGGGGATGTTTCTTCTTCTCAAAGAATTTACAAAGAAGTTTTGGCCCGTAACCCAAAAAATGAAGAAGCCTGTATTTTCTTAGGCAAGTCATATGCCTTAGATAAAAAAACAAAAAAGGCAGTAAGCCTTTTGAAAAGCTGTGAAAACCGCTCTCCTAAAAAAGGAATTTTCTCATATTATATTGGAAAAATTTATTCTAATAAAAAGCAATTTTTAACTGCTCAAAAATATTTTCAAAAAGCTGTAAAAAAAGAGCCTGAGTTTCATGATGCTGTTATGGCATTAGGAGTTGTTCTAGAAGAAAGAGGACATCCCAAGAAGGCTGAAAAAGTTTATAAAGACTATATAAATGATAATCCACAAGCAGCAGATATTCTTGCAAGATTAGTTGAGCTATTATTTACACAAGAAAAGTTTGACGAAGTTGTGGATTATGCTGAGAGATTAAGTGATCTCGATCCAAGTGATTTAAACCTAAGAGTGAAACTAGGGATTTTATATACTGACACGCAAAGGTTTGATAAAGCAGTTAAGACTTTTGAGGATCTTTTAGAGTTTTCACCGGGCAATGATAAGTTACTTTATTACTTAGGTGCGATACACCAAGAAACCAAGGAATTTGAGAGTGCTCTAGAAGCTTATTCTCAAATACCAACTCAAAGTGCTTTGTATCATGATTCAGCATTACAAATGGCACATATTCTCTCTGCAATGGCACTAATCTCAGAAGAAAAAGAAAAGAGGTTTTTGAGTTATATTGATAAAAAGATTAATGAACTTGACCAATTTAAGTTTGAGTTCAGCATGATTAAAGCAACTTATTTAGATAGTGCAAACAATATGGCCCATGCAATCGAGGTTTTAGAGGCAGTACAAAGTGACAAGAGTTTCTCAACCGATCATAAGTTTTATTTAGCTTCTCTTTATGAAAAAGAAGAACAATTTAAAGAGGCGACAACTCTAATTCAAAGCATTTTAAAATCTGAACCAGAAAATGCACATGCTTTGAATTTCCTAGGTTATTCATTACTAGAGAGAGGAATTGAATTTGACCAGGCCTATAAGTATATCTCTCAGGCAATAAACATTATGCCTGAAGATGGATATATTAGAGACTCGCTTGGATGGTATTTTTTTAAAATAGGTAAGGTTAAAGAAGCATTAAAGGAGCTCAAAAAAGCTGCGGCAAAGGTTCCTGATGATATATCGATCAATAAACACTTAGCTGTTGTGTACTCGACTTTAAAAAACTTTAAAAAAGCTCAGTCCTATATCAAAAAAGCAATTGCAGAAGTTAAGTCTGAAGAAGAAAAAGAAGAGCTAACTGAAATTTTAAAAGAACTAGAGAAGAACAGACTGCCAGCGTCATTTGAATAACCCTTACAAACTGACCGCGAACAATGGTGTTGGAGTATATTCAAGCACTTGGATTTATTCATAAATTCTTTCAATTAGCCTAGCTGCCATATTTAACTAAAAAATTTAATAGGAATATTGGGGAGTTAGCTTTTACCCAACACCAATTAAGTAGGTCAGTTTATAATCCTTAATGTTGCTAAACAGAATCATACAGGGCATCATTCCTGTAATGAGACTCGTTTTAATTATTCCTTTTTTATTAATCTCCTGCGCGACTTTTAATAAAGAAAAGCTCTCTGGAGACTTAGCAAAAGACTTATCTTCATTTTGTGTTGTAGGCAGTGGGAAGGGGCGAGTTGTTTATACTCCCTATAAGTATGTATTCTCTTTTGATAGTGCTTACGATCAAGACCATGCCAATTGGCTTTTATCATTTAATATTCCATTCAGACCTGATGAGTTTATTGAGTTCGACTGGAGTGAGGCGGGGCAAAGTAAATTACGTTCTTCCTTTGAAGAATCTTTATTAACTCAAAAAAATATTGACCCCAAGGCAGTAGAAATCTTTTTAAACGCTTTAGAAATGTTCATGAGCGATATTTCTCAGGCCAGGACAAAAGGAGAGAAATCCTTTTATTATGATTGGCGTTATAAAGATTCTTCTCAGTTATTATTCGCATACAAAGATTATGTCCAAGGAAGTTTAGAGAATTACACACAGAGTCAAGGTTTTGGGCTTGTTAGAATTTTGGTTCAGTGGAAGTCAGAAAAAATTAGCTTTGACCTAAAGTATAGCAGCTGTAACCGGTCCTAGGTGTCAAATTGCACTTCTTGTCAAAGGTTGCTCAATCTTATACAACCTATGTCGGTTATTATAAAACAGACTTAATTTGTTTATCAAATTGGATGTCATTCACAGATAAGGGAGCATATTGATGCGTTATTTACTACTGGCCATGGTTCTAGGTTTGGGTTTTTCTTGTACTAAAAAAAGAGACTTTTCCCAAAAGACACTTCAATTATCAGTTGCAGCAAAAGTTAAAGGGTTTGATCCTGTTAATGCTGGCGATAGTTATTCTAGTAACAACATTAATAGAGTGTATGAAGGCCTTCTTGAATATCATTACTTAAAGCGTCCTTATGAATTACAACCGAATTTAGCTGAATCAATGCCTACAGTTTCAGACGATGGATTAACTTATACATTCAAGATTAAAAAAGGTGTGATGTTCCACGATGACAAATGTTTTCCTAATGGAAAAGGCAGAGAGTTAGTTGCTGCAGACTTTGTTTATTCAATTAAGCGTATGGCTGATCTTAAGAATAACTCAACTGGTTGGTGGTTACTTGATGGAAGAATTAAAGGTTTAAATGAGTGGAGAGACCAATATAAAGGTAAGGATGCAAATTACGCTGATAAAGTAGAGGGACTTCAGGCTTTAGATAAGTACACGTTACAATTTAAATTAACGAGCCCATATCCACAGTTTTTATATTCCCTTGCTATGGTTTATACCTTTGCTGTTCCTAGAGAAGCTGTTGATATGTATAAAGAAGAGTTCTTAAATCATCCAGTGGGAACAGGCCCATTTATTACGGGAACTTTTACTCAATCAAATAAGATCGTTTACGAGAAAAACCCTAACTATAGAGATGTTTACTATCCTTCGGAAGGGGCTGAAGGCGATAAAGAAAAAGGTTTATTAAAAGATGCTGGAAAAAAACTTCCACTTGTAGACCGAATTGAAGTTATGATTCAGCCTGAATCCCAGCCACGTTGGTTAAATTTTAATTCAGGTAAGTTAGATTTAATGGAAGTACCTAAGGATAACTTTGATCAAGTTGTAACTCCTGATAAGAAAATTACTGATACATATGCTAAAAAGGACATTGCTTTAAATATCATTCCTGACATGGATGTGACTTATATTGCTTTTAATCATGATGATCCACTTTTTAACAAAAATAAAAAACTAAGACAGGCCATGAGCTTGGCTTATAATTCTGAAGAAGCAAATAAGCTTTTTTATTATGGAAAAGGTATTATTGCTCAGTCAATTGTACCTCCAGGGATTGCAGGCTTTGATCCAAATTACAAAAACCCGTACAAGCAATTTAATATTGAAAAAGCTAAGAAACTATTAGCAGAAGCGGGTTATCCAGAAGGTAAAGGGCTTCCTGTTATCAAGTACGATACTACAGCCACTACAGTTGCTCGTCAGATGGGTGAGTTTTTAAAAGCGGCCATGGATCAAATTGGTATTAAAATTGAAGTTGTAACTAATACTTGGCCACAATTAACTCAAAAAGTGAAAAAACGCCAAACTCAAATTTATGGAATGGCATGGATCGGGGATTATCCAGATGCAGAAAACTTTTTACAATTATTATATGGGCCTAACGCTGCTCCGGGACCAAACGGTTCAAATTATAATAATCCTGTTTTTAATCAAAAGTTTGAAGTTGCTAAAAATATGCAGCAATCTCCAGAGAGAAAAAAACTATATGAAGAATTGACTCAGATGATAGCTGAGGAAGTTCCATTAATTTTTGGTGTTCATAGAACAATTTTCGTTGCTAAGCATGGATGGCTTCAAAATTATAAATACTCAACGTTTGCTAACGGAGCGAATGCGAAGTTTTACAATTTAGATATGAAGAAAAAAGAAGAAACAATCAAGTCAGGAAAGCTTAGGTAATATATGAATTCAAGTTGGAACTATATAATTAGAAGAATTTTGTACTTGATTCCTGTATTGCTAGGGGTCTGCTTTTTAATCTTTATTCTTTTTAATGTTGTTGCAGGCGACCCTGTTTATCTATTATTAGGAAAGCATGCTTCTGTAGAGCAAGCTGCTGAGCTTAGAGAGCAATTAGGATTGAATAAGCCGCTTTTTATGCAATATCTTGATGTTGTTAAATCGGCTTTTACATTTGACTTTGGAAGGTCTTGGTCAACAAAGCAAGAAATTTCTTCAATGATGATTCAAGGTGCAATTCCATCGTTAACATTAACAATACCTGCTTTTGTGATTTCAACTATACTAAGTGTTTTATTTGCAATTTTAGTTGCTTTTTATAGAGGCAAAGGGATTGATCTTTTTATTAGAGTGACTTGTATTTGTATGATGAGTATTTCGGTACTTGTTTATATTCTTGTGTTTCAAAACTATCTGGCCTATGAGTTTGGGCTTTTTGAAATCTCAGGCTACGAGTATGGCTTTCCTGATTTTGTACCTTATGTAATTTTGCCAATAATTATCTGGGTTGTTTTAACTTTGGGACCAGACATACGTTTTTATAGAACAATGATTTTAGATGAAATCTACCAAGATTATGTCAGAACAGCGAGGGCGAAAGGACTTAACGAGAAGAAAGTAATGCTTAAGCATGTACTTCGAAATGCAATGATTCCAATTGTAACATACACAGTTGTTCAGCTTCCATTCCTATTGCTTGGAAGTTTATTACTTGAAAGCTTTTTTAGTATTCCTGGATTGGGAGGGATGACAATCACGGCATTAAACTCTTCTGATTTTCCTGTACTTAAAGCGATGACAATTTTATCAGCGATTGGTATCGCTGTTTTTACTTTGATTCAAGACATTTTATACACAGTCGTGGATCCAAGAGTTAAGTTACAATAAGGTTAAAGATATATGGAACAAGTATTAGCAAAACAAACAATTGGTGACTCAGAAAAAGTGATTAAGGGAAAATCTCTTTGGATTGATGCTTGGTATAGGTTGAAAAGAGATAAAATAGCTGTTGCTTCACTTATAATCGTTATTTTTTATATTCTTATCGCAGTGTTATCTGCTTGTGGACTTTTAGCAGCAAATTGGGCAGAGGAAGTAGGGCCTAGTTACGCAGCTCCAAGTGCTGATTACTGGCTTGGGACTGATATATTCGGGAGAAGTGTTTTAAGAAAAGTAATTCATGGTACTCAAGTTGCAATTAGCGTTGGATTCTTCTCTTCAATTATTGCTATTCCAATCGGTATTGCACTAGGGGCAGTTGCTGGATATTTTGGTGGTTGGATTGATGAGCTTGTTGTTTGGTTTTATACTGTTTTTTCTTCAATTCCAGGAATTATGCTTCTTATGAGTATTGCTTTTATTTTAGGTAAAGGAATTACTACAGTTTATATTGCTCTTGGGCTTACAACTTGGATCGGACTTGCAAGACTTATCCGTGGTGAAGTTATTAAGCATAGAGATAGAGAGTACATTCAAGCTGCAAGTTCAATAGGGCTAGGGCATGGAAGAAAGTTATTCAAGCATATACTTCCAAATGTTAGTCATATTGTTATCATAAATACTTCATTGCAATTTCAAGTAGCAATCAAGTCAGAGGTAATTCTTTCTTATTTAGGACTTGGTGTTTCAGGACAGCCTAGTTGGGGTACAATGATAGATGATGCAAAACTAGAATTAGCAAGAGGTGTTTGGTGGCAGCTTGCAGGTGCAACTGTAGCAATGTTTGTTGTTGTATTAGCTTTCAATATTTTAGGTGATGCGCTTAGAGATAGTCTTGATCCAAAGTTAAAGGGTAAATAAATGAGTTTATTAAGTATTCAAAATTTAACAGTTGAATTTTCTACGCCAGACGGTGTTGTGAGAGCAGTTAATAATTTATCTTTTGATATCCAACCAGGTCAAACAGTAGGCCTTGTTGGTGAGTCGGGTTCAGGAAAGTCAGTAACTTCTTTGGCGGCGATGAGGCTAATACCTAATCCTCCTGGTAAAATCACTAGTGGGAAGATTTTATTTGAGGGTGAAGACTTAGTACAAGCATCAGAAGCGAGAATGCGTGAAATTAGAGGTAATGATATTGCCATGATTTTTCAAGAGCCGATGACATCTCTGAATCCTGTTTTTACTGTAGGGAACCAAATTTGTGAAACCTTAATGCTTCATAAGAGTATGAATAAAAAAGAAGCTTGGGCCAGAGCTATAGAGTTATTAGATCAGGTTGGAATTCCTGATCCGCAAAGAAGTATTGCAAAATATCCTCATGAAATGAGTGGTGGTCAAAAACAAAGAGTTATGATCGCTATGGCGATTGCTTGTGAGCCAAAACTCTTGATCTGTGATGAGCCGACTACTGCACTAGATGTAACAATTCAAAAACAAGTTTTGGAGTTAATGTTTGATCTTCAAAAAAAATACAATATGGGAATGTTATTCATTACACATGATTTAGGTGTTATTGCAGATATAGCTGATGATGTTGTTGTTATGTATCGATCTAATTTAGTTGAGCAATCGACAACTAAGAATATTTTCACAGAAGCAAAGCATCCTTATACAAAAGGGCTACTTGCTTGTCGTCCAGCACTAGACAAAAATCCAGAAAGATTATTAACAGTAAGTGACTTTATGGATGATGATGGGAATGAAATTAAAGTTAATGAAGAGCGAACTAAGAAAGTTGATAAAGTTTATAAAGTTGATAAAGAGAAAAATCCAGTTCTTTTAGAAGTAAATAATCTTCGAGTCCAGTTTCCTATCAAAGGGGGGATTTTTGGACGAACAGTAGATCATTTTGTTGCTGTTAACGATGTTTCTTTTAAGCTTCGTAAAGGAATGACTCTTGGGTTAGTTGGAGAGTCAGGTTGCGGGAAAACAACTTTAGGAAGAAGTTTACTTCGACTTATTGAACCGGCGGCAGGCCAAGTCATCTATGATGGTATTGAAATTACTAAGCTTGATAAAAAACAAATGAGAGCAATGAGATCTAAGATACAGATTATTTTCCAAGATCCGTATTCCTCACTAAATCCAAGAATGACAGTTGGTGAAATTTTAATGGAGCCTATGAATCTGCACAATATTGGGGCTAATAAAGCTGAAAGAGTTGAGAAGGCAAAGTGGTTAATGAATAAAGTAGGCCTTCTTGAAAGTCAGCTATCGAGATATCCTCATGAATTTTCTGGTGGACAAAGACAACGTATTTCTATTGCCCGTGCACTAGCTGTAAATCCTGAGTTTATAATTTGTGATGAATCAGTATCAGCACTAGATGTTTCTGTTCAGGCGCAAGTTTTAAACTTACTCTTAGATCTTCAAGAAGAGTTTGGACTGACTTATATTTTTATTTCTCATGATCTTTCTGTTGTTAATTTCATCTCTGATGAAGTGGCGGTTATGAACCAAGGAAAATTTGTAGAAGTAGATAAGGCCAATGAAGTTTATCTGAAACCGAAAGAAGAATACACAAAGCGCTTATTATCAGCAATTCCTAAAGGTATACCTAAGGAGTTACTTGCTGAGCAAGCTTAGAGTATAGGTAGCAAAAAATTAAGCTGGCACCAAAGCCCAAGTAAACATTAAAGTTCCAGTCCCATTTTAGCACAAAGGTGTTTAGCGCAACTAGTGCGGGACCTGTGATATATGCTCCTAGAACTAACTGAGTACTTATTTTTGAAATCCTCAAAACAACCGTGGCAAAAAATATCGCCAATAATGAACCAGCGGTCCACGAAGTAATTTTAAGCCCTAACAGTAGAACTCCGTCACTTTTAGAAGCAATAAATGCCACAATCATTAAGATGAAAGTTATAAGTAGGGTATCATTTCTAAAAATTGTTTTAAGTTTTTCACTCGCAACTTTTCGTTGAAAAATATCGGCATGAAAGGTTGAGCTAAGAGCATTAATGGTCGAGTCTAGTGTACTCATAGTCGCTGCCAGCACTCCTGCCACCATTAGGCCTTTGATACCGACAGGAAAATATTGTGTTATAAAATAGGCAAAGACTTTGTCATTTGGCATTTGAGGCATTG
>CATLVU010000079.1 GCA_950061135.1 uncultured Oligoflexia bacterium | reverse complement strand
CTGTCTGTGCGATATTACTAAATTCAAAATGAGAAAAAGAGACTCATTGAAAAAAATTGAGTCAACTCAAACTAATTTGAATAGATTGTCAGATCTTCAAACCGAGATCTACAAGAACTTAAAAAAACTTGAAGATCAGGCAGAAAAGGCAGAGAAGGCAAAGAGGTTAGAGGAGAGAATTAAGCATCACGGTTTAATTGTGAAGTCTCATAAAGAGTATGAACTAATCACTAATTTTATTTCTTCAAATGAAAGATTAATCAATACTGAAAAAAGCATAGAGGAAAACAAGGCACGTAAAGAAGAATTAGATCTTGCCTTGGAAGACGAAAGAGCTGAAAAGTCAGAGTTAATGACTAAAGTTGAAGATGAACAAACAGTCTTTAACGAGCAAAAAACAGAGCTTGCTAAAAAACAAGAGAGACTAAAGTACTTAGAAAGTAGTCTGATAGAAAAGCAAAATTCAATTGAATCAAAGCAAAATGATATTGAAGAGATTGCTCAAGAAAGAAGCGAGCGAGAAGAGCTGCTTGCAAGTTTAAAGTTAAAACTTGAAGAATTTGAAAATAAAAACTTTGACCAAGATGAATTTACACTTCTTGAGGAAAAAGTTGAGAACCTTGCAGAAAGCTTAAACGAAAAAGAAGAAGCTTTAACAGATAAACAAAATGTTTTAACTGAGCTTAAGGAAGAGTGGGAAGAGGTAGAGAAAATTATTTATAGAAATACTTCAAAGGTTGCAGATTTTTCAAAACAGCTTGAAGATATCTTTACTGAAATAGAAGAGTTAGAAAAAGAGACTGCAGATAAAACTGATGCCTTTGTTTCTTTAAGAGATGAGGTTAGTAATTTATTTGACAGCGTTGAGAGTACAACAAATGAGCTTGCGACTTTAAAAGAAGAGCTCGCTGTAAAAAAAGAAGATTTAAATCTAGCAGAAAAAGAATTGAGAGAGAATAAGAATGAAAAGCTTAGAGCTCAAACTCGCTTAGATTCACTAAAAGAATTAGGCTTTGATGATGATGGCCCGGGGAAAAATGCGGAGCAATTTTTATCAACAGAGCAAAGTGAAGATTTTAGGTTAATGGCCGATATTATTGGTTCAACTGAAGGTTATGAAAAGGCAATCGAGAGAATGCTCGAGCATACCTTTGATTCTTTGATCTCTAGTTCGAATGAAGAAAAACTAACAAGTTGGTTTAGTTCTCAGGAGTCTAAGAGTATTAATTATATTAAAGTTCTTGAAGAAGAAGGTGTTGCTCTTGAAGATATTATTGAGAGACTACAATTATTTGGTTGTAATGAAATTTGTTCGATTCAAGATGTAGTAGAGATAAAAGATCACCAGTTTAAAGATAAAATTGGAAAAATGCTTAAGGGACATTTTGTTGCGAAAATAGATGACCCATCTCTTTTATGGAAAATAAACCCTGAAATTAATTTTAAATCAATCGTATCCCAAGATGGTGCTTTTTTAGTTAAAAAAGAAGCGGGTATTATCTCTGTTCAACTAAGAGACCCTAACGCTTCTAAAATGGGAGTGGTTGAAAGAAATAATTTAATCACAGACTTAGAGCAAAAAACGGCAAATTTAGATATTGTAATCGAAGAACAGGAAACTCGGGTTAGTGAGCTTTCAGAGACAGTTTCTTCACTGAAAAATAAATCATCTGAAATGGAAGCAAAGTTAAATGAGCTAAAACTTAATTATGCTTCTAAAAATTCAGAGCTTAAAACATCGGAGCAGGGTCATAATACGAATACGACTCGTTTGAATTTATTAAAATCAAGAAAAACGGATATTTCAAAAGAAAAGCTAGAGTTAATTGAAAGCGAAGAAGAGTTAAACTCTAAGCGAGATATTTTAGAAGAGAAAAAGTCGACATTAGAAGCTGATGTAGAACTTTTGAATGAAGAAATTACTGAGCTTAAAAATACTTATGATGAAACAAGGTCGGAGCTTTTTGAGCTTCGGGCACAAAAGGAGTCTTTTAGTTCTCAACTTGAAGGTCTTAAATCACAAATTCATGATAACGAAACTCAATTAGCAAAATATGCGACAAGAATTGAGTCAAATCAAATCATTATAGAAAACTCTCAAGCTGAAATTGAAACATTAGAATCAGAAATTCAAAACCTTGCTCAAGAAAACGAAACAACAGCGGAAGAGCTTGAAACTAAGAAAGTTGCACTTGAGGATTTAAAAGATCAATTGCAAGACTTACTTACATCAATGGATGGAAGAGAAAAAGAAGCGCAAAAGCTTGCGAATAATATTAATAATGAAGAAAAATCAATCATTGAGTTAAAGCTTAAAATAGAACAAATTATTCTGGATGAAGAGCAAACTATTAAGGAATGTTTTGAGAAACACAGTATTAACCTTAGAAAATCCATTGCAGCTTATCTTGAGTTAAGTGATGAGCAGCTTGAGGATTTAAGTAGTACTGAATCTATTTATCTGGTTGAGCAAGATGGAGAGTCTTTTGTAGCCGATGAAATTGAATATACTTTTGATAAAAAGTTCCCTGCAGTAGTAAGAGAGTCTAAAGATAAATTTAAAAGATATAAGTCTGATTTAAACAGGCTTGGTCAAATTAACTGGCAGGCGATTGAAGATTATGATCGTCAGAAACTTCGTCATGAATTTTTAAAAGAGCAAGAAGAAGAACTTAAAAAGTCTTTAATAGACCTTGAGACGGCCATCAATCATATAGATGAAAAATCAAAAGTAAGATTTAAAGAAGCTTTTGATGAAGTAAATATGAGATTTACTAAAGTTTTTCCGATCATTTTTGGTGGAGGGGAAGCAAGACTCGAGGTTGTTGGTGACCTTAATGATGTTATGTGCGGTATTGATATTATTGCTAAGCCGCCAGGTAAGAAAATGCAGTCAATTAACTTAATGAGTGGTGGTGAAAAAGCAATGACAGCTGTTTCATTAATTTTTTCTATCTTTTTAGTTAAGCCATCGCCGTTCTGTTTATTGGATGAGGTCGATGCTCCATTAGATGATGCCAATGTTGGAAGATTTAATGAGCTTTTAAGAGAAATGAGTTCTGAATCTCAGTTTATTTTAATTACACATAATAAGAAAACGATGGAATTGAATGACACTCTTTATGGAGTAACAATGCAAGAGCCGGGTGTATCTCAAGCAGTATCGGTACAGCTACATTAATATGAGATGGTTTTTAGTTTTAATTCTAACCTATTTTTTATTATCAACGGTTGATGCTGCGACTTTAATTCCAAGAGCCTTTAAAGCGGACTTTATTCAGCAAACCGAAGGGCGTGTTTCAGGTAAACAAGAGGCCATAGAGCTTAATTATCAATTCCCCTCTAGAATAAAATTAAAAACAGTGAGCGATGTAACGTATATCTGTAATGAAAAAAAAGTGTGGATTTATACAGCGCCATTTTTAGATGGAGAGAAAGGACAACTACAAATCGGAGAGTCCAGTAAGTATTGTTATTCAAAAATTTTTGATGCTCTTCAAAGTGGTACTAAGAATAATAAGCTTTATACAATCGAAGAAAAAAAATTAAGCACCATTATTAAATTTACTAAAGCTGCTAGCGAGCAATTACAGGTTTCTCAGGCAGTATTTTCTTATGATAAGCAAAAAAATATAAAGAACCTGAAAGAAATTTTATTGGTTTATAATAACGGAGCTCCTAGTTTAACCTTGATCTTAAAAAAGCTAAACTCCGTAGAGAAATTTCCTGAAAATTATTTTGTTTTTGAAGCTCCTAAGAATACTGAAACCATAAAAATGAAGTAGGCCCAGAGAGAGTTGGGCCTACTTGTGGTTATGAGAGAGAATTGTAAGCTTCCGTGCTCACGAGAGATTTTGTTTAAGCTGGAATTTTTTGTTCATCAAAGTTCAGATTCAAAGATTCATTAATTTGGCATTCTCTAAACTTGGTACTTGTAAATGATGAATACATAGTATTGTTTTCGTACATAGTGCAAATTTCAAAATTGCATTTTGTTATTGCACTATAAAGAGCCGAACATGATTTCAGGTGGTTAGATAAAAAATTGCAATTTAAAAATTTACAGTTAATAAACTTGCAATTTAAAAATTGCACCGATTGAAAATTGCAAGTATTGAATATTACGTTCTCGAAAGTACAGTTTTCAAATCGTGCACCTGAAATTGTAAGGTAGATAAAATTTTGATTTTTGATTTTTAAATCCTTGTTAAAAGCATAAGTGGCTGTTTTTATAGTATTATCATAGTCAATAATCATCGTTTCCATTTTATTCTCCTGTGTGTCAGGTACAATTTCATTATGCCATGCCTGACTAGTTGCGTCAAGAAATAAAATTGCATTAAGAAATTTTATTTCATTCCGATAAGAATTTTAATTGCTTATGTGAAAAGCAAAGGAGGATTTATGATTAGATTTGAAACCGACAATATTGAAATGTTTTTAGCAGTAGTTCGTAAGTATATGCAACTACGTGGCGGCCTTTCGCAAAAGGACCTTGCTGAGCAGATTAATATTGGAATATCAACGATGAGTCGCTTTTTAAACCAAAAAACTAAAGATTATGATCCGCAAATGATTGCATCGATAGTTGCATACTTGCAAATTCCGCTTCATGAGATGATTGATTTTGTAGAGGAAGACTCTACCGCTACATTTAAAAAATTAGTTCAGTTTTATAAAGAGGGAGATGATTCCGAAACAGTACAAGAGGAAGATGAAATGGAAGCACTCGCAGGGGACTTGGGAGATAAGACTCGAACTAAAACTCAAGCGAATATCCGTGGAGTTAAAATGACATTTGGGAGTAATAGTAATTTAACGATTAGGGAAAAGCTTAATCAATTAAGTCCAAGACAAAAAGGATTTTTAAGCGATTTTTTAGATCTAGATATGGAAGGTAAAGACTTGATCGTAGATATTGGAAACTCTTTATTGAGATACTTTAAGCAAGGAGCAGCTGACTTTTGATTTTAAAATACCTTTACTTATTTCTTGGTTTGTTTAGTAGTCATGCACTTGCTTTGCCTGAATACCTAGAAGTATGGTTTTTGAGTTCAAGTCAGCAAACATCTATTTATAAAGCTGGTTCCCATCTTTACACTCAAGACTCCAGGCAATGCCAGTCTGTAGGGGAGTATTGTTTTGATCCACAAGTGGGCCTTTATAAAAAAGAACAGGCCGGAGGGTTAAAGCCCGTAGACTACGAAGCCGTCGATAATGTTAATGAATATGAATTTCTAGATACAGCAACGTCTTTGGATCGAAATATGATTGAGTGTGAGAAAGAAAGCATTTTTGATATTTTTTGTGGTAAATCCAAAGGCAGTAAAAAACTGAGTGAACATAAGCTTGAGTTCTGGGTTGATACAAGTTCGACAATGAAGCAATCGGATCAGGGTATAAGAGCTGATAAATGCCAAAGACGACTAATTGCTGAGTCTCTAAACGGAAGTTGCACAGATGGAGGGGTTAAGTTTTATTCCCTAAAAGAGTTCAAAAAAGAAGTTTCTAATGTTGCCTATTTGTGTGAGAACAAAGGATCAAATAATACAAAATATCTAATCAGGGATATAAAAGCATCTAATGCCAAAAACTTAATTGTTGTGACTGATGTCTTTGAAGCTTTTGAAGAGTTTGTTTCTTTTGTCGAGGATTCAGGCGGAATTATTCGAGGTCTTGATAAACCGATGTATGCAAACTCAATGAAAGAGCAATTGAAAAGTCTTGTTAAAAAATGTAAATAATTAAAATATTATTTATGTTTGATCAATTAATCGAGTGGTCTCGAAAGCAGTATTCACATTTACCTTGGAGAGAAAAGCGTACGCTTTACGGAACTTTAGTATCTGAAATTATGCTTCAGCAAACAACTGTAGGAACAGTTTTAAATAAGTTTGATTCGTTCATGTCAAGATTCCCTTCAATTGATTCCTTGGCGAGAGCTACAGAGGAAGAAGTGTTAAGCGAATGGAAAGGATTAGGCTATTACAGAAGGGCCAGAAATCTTAAGAAAGCATCTGAAAGTATCATTGAAAAGTTTCAGGGAGAAATACCTCTAAACAAAACTGAACTCATGCAAATCAATGGTATTGGAGAGTACACCGCGAGTGCTTTAATTTCTATTGGCGCCAATAAGCCGGCGATCGCAGTAGATGCAAACTTGGAAAGAGTTTTGAGTCGTTTTTATGGTTACGAAGATCCTAAAGGACCTAAACTTCAAAGAAGAATACAGGCAGAGTTTTCTGCACATAAAATTATTTCAGACATTGAAAAAATTGGGCCAAGAAAACTTAATGAAGCGTTTATGGATTTGGGGCGAGTTATTTGTAAAAGTTCTCAGGCATTTTGCCAACAATGTCCTATCGCAGATAATTGTCAGGCCCTTAAAAAAGATTTAGTGGAAAAAATACCAAACACCGCAGATGTTAAAAAAATAAAATTTGAGGAGCTATCACTACTGAGAATTATCTGTAAAAAGAAAGAGAAAATAGCTGTGACGAAACGAAAAAATGGTCTATGGCTTGAAGGTCAGTTGGAGCTTCCTACTTTTATATTGAATTGTACGGATTCACAATTACAGCAATACCCGTGGCTAGAAAACTATCCTGAATACTTTTTATTACCCTCATTTAAAAGCACTATTACAAAGTATAAAATAACTAACTATGTGCTTTATCTTGATCCAAAAGAGCATGAGGATGTTTTTAGGCTAGATTCCGTTTATTTTTCCAGTGAGTTGTCTCAATTATCTACCTCGTCTATTAAGGCGCTAAATCAAGTATAAATTACAATGAAATTGCGCGGCGCGCACTGCACTGCTATAACATCTCAAAATTACAATTTAGGGTGTGAAATGAAGCAATTAATTATTCTGTTCATGTTATTTTGGGCCGCTTACTCTTTTTCAAACGTAGAAGAGCATACAGTTTTAAAAGTTGATACTCATGTTGATGAGATTGGGCTTGAAACACAGAGTGATTCTAAAAAGTTTAGTTTTGTTTTCTTATTAGTTAACGATAGTTTTGTAGAGTCAGGTGATGATGTCGGCTATACTCATGGGCTTAAAGTGGTTGGAACTCGGATGACAGATTATGGTGTCAGAGTAACTTTAAAGTATTCAGCTGATTTGTATACCGAATTTGTAACGGAAGAAGATGCAGATAAACATGAGTCGAATCAGTTTTTTACCGATGAAACTTTAGTAGGAGTTTTTCTAGATAATATTGAACAAAATAATTTTTGGTATTGGAAAGGTGGGCTTGGTTGGCATCAATTAAGTAATGATGAAACGGATAATCTTTTTTATGCCTCTACTCACCAAAGAGTTGTGCATAGATTATTGAATTATGTAAACAGCGTGAAGCAGCCTAATCATATTGAAGAAGTAGATCGTAAACGACATGAAAATGGTGTTGTTGTAGACGCAGGAATAGGGCTCCAACAATCGTATGGAAAAGGAAAACTATCCTTAGATTTCAAAGAAGAGCTTGGTGGAAGAATTGCCAGTATTGATGATGCTAGTTTTACCTACGGACAAATAAGCGCACAGGTGAGTTATCAAATAAATAAAAAATATGCAGTGAGTGCGACAGCAGCATATCAAAGTAAGCAGCATTCAAATGGAGTTCAAGTATCTAAGCTTGTTGGTTTGGGTGTAAATACAGATAGCTGGGAGTTTGGTATTCGAGCAGAAGGATATGACGGAGATGCACCCAATTACGTTTTGTACGATACTCCTGAAACAGCAGATATGCAGTTGTATCTTTATGGTGCGTATTACTTTGGTAAGAAAAATAAATCAAACAAAATCCCATTATTTTTAAGAGATGTGTAAAAGGTAGTTATGAAAAAATTATTTTTAGTAAGTTTAATTTTATTATCTTCAAGTGTATTTGGAGCTGATACAAAAAAATGTGTTAGCGATAGTGATTTATATTACTATGCAGTAGAGGTGCAAGTTGCAGATATTATGGAGACTAAAGCTGTTGATAAATGCTCACAGCTTGAAAAAGCAATTTTAGATAGTAAATGTAGCAATGTTAGCAAATATACTCGCAGGTTAGCTCTAGATAATTTTATGCTTTTTTGTATAAAGAAATAAAAAGCGAGAAAAAAATAAGCCGGATTCTGTCTGGGACTATCATTCGTCTAGGCCTTCAGTTACCTGAAGGCTCATGCACTCTACCCGCCTACATTCTACGAGCAATAGTTAAGCGTAGGCCTATATGAGCTTGCACCGCATAGAGTTTACCTGATTTCACTACGGCCGAACCGTACATTCTTTCTGTTGCACTTGTCCTCACCTCACGGTGGACGGGCGTTACCCGCTATGCTGCTCTACGGTGTCCGGACTTTCCTCTGAGATTTCTCCCAGCGATAATCTTTTTTTCTCGCTGGCCATATATAAAAAAGTTAGGGATAAATGACAACGACTACTTGAAAATTTGTGGGAAACTATGAAAATTATTATCCTTTTTTCCTTTTTTTACTCCTTTAGTGGTTATTGTTACTTTCAAGAACTCTATCAAGGATTTAAAAACTCTAAAGATATAGCTTTGGCCAAAACAGATGCTAAGCTACTGACTACAAGTGCCGAACTCAAAGAGAGTCAATACGCATGGGACTTTACTGTAAGTCTAAATGATAGTGATTCTTTTGTTGAAAGTTTACGTTCATTTAACTCTCAAAGAACGAAGTCAAGAACGATGCTTATGGGTGTTTCTAAAGATACTTTTGATTTTGGAACCTTTGGAGTGAGCTATCAAGAGACTTTGTACGATATTTCATCATGGGAATCATCAGCGTTATCATCTTTTAGTTTGGAAGAATTACTAGAATCAAAATATGCGATTAATTATCAATATGAAATTTTAAATGATTATAAAAAAATAGATCAAAAAATTATTGCAACCGAAAAATCAGTAGCGACAATACAAGATCAGCTTAGTAAAGAGCAATTGAGCTTTGACTTTTTTTCGACTTACTTACTAGTAAAACAATCCATTGTTAATTATCAAGTTCATTTAGAGAACTTAAAATTATCTAAGCTAAGATTCGACAATGTTAAAAGGCGAGTAAAAGATAGCCTGAGTAAAAAGATTGACTTATATCAAGCTGAGTCGGCCTATATTGAACAAGAGTCTTTGGTTGAATCAGTAAGGCTAAGTATTGAAGAATCAAAAAAACAATTAGAGTCTGTGATTGGTAGAAAAATACCTCAAGAAATTCTAAAAAAATTGAACTGGCCCAAAGCGTTTGATTATAAAACGCCAGAAGCTATTGAATCAAAAAAACTATCAGTGCTTCGCTTGCAAAACCGACTTGCTAAGCTTCAGAGCCAACAAGCAAAAGAATCGAATTCTCATTCGTTCTCAATTGGTGGAGAGTATTCAAAAAATAGTTTTGACGAAGATCAAACAGAGTCAAGAAATGATCTTTTTGAAAACAAGTTTGAAGATCGTAGAATCTTTATTGCTTATAAAATTCCAATAGGAACTCGTAAGTCAAGTTTATTGGAGACTAGACAAAAACTTACGGAGCTTAAAGCATCTTTGGCTGAAAAAATTGAAGAAGAAAGCCTAAAAGATAGATTAAACTTCTTGACCCAAGGTATGGAAAAAAACTCCAAACTTTACAATGCAGCAAAGAAAAAAGAGAGACTGCTTTTATTAGCCGCTAAAGAAGGAAGAACTCTTTACAAAAGAGGACAGAGAAGTCTTGACGATATTTTAAGGTTAGAAGAAAGTCTTGTATCTGCCTCCCTTGATAAATACCAAAGACTATACAATCTTGAATCCGCTCAGGCTGAAGTAGCTTATTTGTCCGGACATATTTTAGATTATTTAGAGTTATATAAAGATTAAAAATGAATAAAATTATAGATTATTTTGTTGAGAGGTCTTTAATCGTAAACCTCATAACATTTTTAATCATTGTCTCAGGTATCTATTCACTACTACATTTAAATAAAGAAACATTTCCTGATGTTGACTTTGATTTCATCTCCATAAGTTCGATCTATCCAGGAGCGGCAGCGGAAGAAGTTGAAAAATTAGTATCATTAGAAATTGAAAGAAAAATAAGAGGGATTGATGGAATTGAAGAAGTCAATTCATTGAGTATGGAGGGAACATCTGTCGTATCTGTTAAGGTTGATCCAGATGCATCGATGGACGAAGTTTATGATGAGATTAGAAATGAGCTTTCAGATATAAGTAAAGAGGTGCCTGATGATGTTGAGGCACCAGTGATTAAAAAAGCATCTAATTCTCGTAATATTTTAGAGTTTGCAATTTTTGGAAAAAAAGAAATGGAACTCAGAAAGATTGCTAAACAGCTTCAATTTAATCTTGAAAGAGATAGTAAAATTTCAAGAGTTGATTTTTCAAACTATCGAAATGAGATAATTGATATTCAAGTGGATCTAAAAAAACTTAATCAGTTTGATCTTACATTGGCGGAAGTATTCGAAACGGTAAAGGATGGGGACGTCGACCTTTCTGCAGGGAATGTGAAAAAAACGGATAAAGAAGTTTTAATTCGAACATTAAGAGAAAGTAATAATGTTGAACAAATTAAAGACACAGTAATCAGATCGAATGATTCAGGCAATAAAGTTCTATTAAGTGATATAGCAACAATTGAGCGAGTTTTTCAAGATCGAACAACTAATGAGAGGGCCAATGGTGAACAAGCGATTTATTTAAAGGTTTTCTCCAAGAAATCGTCAGATATTATCAAGTCTGCGAAATTCGCTAAGAAGGTAGTGAAAGATGCTTCCAAACTTTCAGGTTTTTCTTATCATGAATTTCAAGACCTATCTTTTTATGTCGAGAGACGCTTAAGTGTTTTATCAAAAAATGGTATTCAAGGAATTTTTCTTGTATTGATTTGTCTGATTTTCTTTATGAATATGAGAGTCTCAATTATAACAGCACTAGGTGCGCCATTTGCTTTTCTTGTTGCATTTACTCTTATGGAGTCTTTTGGCATAACAGTGAATTTAATTTCTATGTTTGGGCTAATCCTAGTCTTGGGTATGTTAGTAGATGATTCGATTATCGTTTCTGAACAATACTATCAATATTTGGAAGAAGGTGAAGAGCCCAAGGCCGCTGCAAAAAGAGCAGCCAAGGAAACAGTTGCTCCTGTTACCTCGACTATTCTTACAACAATGATTGCTTTTGGTTCATTGTTCTTTATGGATGGAATTATGGGCAAGTTTTTATGGCCTGTCCCTGCGGTCATTATTATTTGTCTTATCGCAAGCTGGCTAGAATGTTTTTTAATTTTACCGGGGCATTTGGCTGACTTTGCTCCAAAATTAAAAAGTGCGGCTAAAGAGCGATGGTACCAACCATTAATGCTCTGGTATGAAAAAGTACTAACTTATGCAATTAAATATGCCAAAACAACAGTGTTTTTATTCTTTATCGTATTTGCTGGTGCTGTTGCTCTAGCAAGTAAAATGCGATTTGAGTTATTTCCTTCAGATGATGCCACTTATGTTTACGTTCATGTTAAAGGAGAAGTTGGAACTCCTCTTGCAAAAACGAATCAAAAATTAATTGAGATCGAAAAAGTCATCTTAGAAGAACTAAAAAAAGATGAGTACAAAGGGGTGAGGACGATTGCAGGAGTTTCTTGGAATAAAACGGGAACAAAAACTGGAAAGCATTACGGCTCTATCTTTTTAGAGCTTACGATGCAAGATTTACGGGAGCGAAAAACGAATGATCTTGTGAGTTTAATTTCAAAAAGAGTAGTGCTGTTAAAAGAAAACTTCGAGATCAATATCGACAAAATCAAAAATGGCCCTCCGACTGGCAAGCCAATAAGTATTGATTTTTATGGAGAAAATTTTGAGCAAATAAAATTAGCAGCAATGGATATTCAAAAAGTAATTGAAAAAGAAAGTGGTGTGCTATCAACAGAGACTGATTTTGAAGATGGTAAGGATCAAATTGTTTTGAAAATAAAAGAAGCCGAAGCGAGAAGATTAGGAGTTAATAATCTGCAAATTGCAAGGGAAGTAAGAAATAGCTATGAAGGAATGATTGCCAGAACCATAAAGGAATCTGACGATGATGTTGAAGTGATTATAAGGCTAGATGAAAATTATAGAAAGAAAAGTTTGGAAACTTTGAATAATATTAAAATACTTAACAAGTATGGACAGAAAATAAGACTGCAAGATGTTGTAGAAATAGAGAGAAGATCAGGAGCCTTTGTTATTAGGAGACTGAATGGTAAGCGAGTCATTACGCTTTCGGGAGAGGTTGATCCAGAGATTCAAACAGCAAGAGCTTTGAATCAAAAACTCATAAAAAAGATACCATTGTTGATGCAAGATCATGCTGATATTTCATATGAAGTTAAAGGTGAGAATAAGGATACTACTGAATCTCTAGATAGCTTTAAAAGAGCACTTGTAATTTCCTCTTTGATTATTTTAATGATTCTTGTAGTT
>CATLVU010000078.1 GCA_950061135.1 uncultured Oligoflexia bacterium | reverse complement strand
AAGGAATAGGGGTGTTATCGAAGCTTAATAGATTCTCTGGTCGTAAACAAAACTTAGAGAGTGACTCTGAGACTAATAGTCTTGAGTCTGAATCATTAGATCTGTTAAATTTTGAACTTGGAGATTCTGATACATTAACGATACCTATGGGGCTTGTAGAAAGATTGGAAGATTTTAATCGAAATGAGATTTCAAAGTCTGGTGACCAATATGTTATTCGGTATAGAGAAAGCATGCTCCGCCTATTTGATCTTAGAAACTTCTTTAAATTAGAAAGCTCTTTCGAGCAAGATGTTGATACTTTTCAAGTAATTGTTGTCAGATATGGAAGTGTTCAAGTTGGAGTCGTCGTCGATAAGATTCTTGATGTTCATAAAGTTTATACTTCTCAAATTGATGATGTTTTTGAAGATGAAAGATTTACAGGAAGGGCTCCCGCAGATAATAAAATATATTCAGTACTCGATTTAAATAGAATTTTTGAAATTTCGGGATTAGGTGAAGTAAAAAACTACGAGAAGATGCTAAAGAATAAGTCTTACTCAGTTTTATATGCAGAAGATATTTCATTTTTCAGAAAATATATACAAAAGATACTGGACAAAATGGGTATTGAAGTTGAACTGGCCGTTGATGGGGAAGATGCTCTTAGAATAATTCAGTCAAGAAAAGAGACTTTTGATCTTGTGTTAACGGACATTGATATGCCTAAACTCAATGGTTTTGAGTTAGCACAAAAACTTCGAAATATGGATGCCTATAAAAATAAGCCAATCGTAGCACTTTCAGCAAATTATAATAATGAGTTTATTTCTAAAGGTAAAAAAATTGGTCTTAACGACTATATAGAAAAAGTGGATGAAGATTTATTGAAAAATACAATCCTTACACAATTAAAAGGAGCTGCTTAATGCTTCAGCAATTTATGACGTTCTATATTGATGAACAACTTTACGGAATGGATGTTATGAATATTCAGGAAGTAACAAAGAAAGTTAAAATAACTCCTTTGATGAGATCTATGCCTGAAATTATCGGATTGATTAACTTAAGAGGGCGGGTTGCAACAGGAATTGAATTGGGGCGTGTGTTTGATAAAGCTTACAAAGTGCCTGAGGATTTTATGACGATTGTTTGTGAATATGATGGGGATTTATATTCCCTTGTGGTTGATAGAGTTGGAGATGTTATTCATTTAGAAAATGATCATGTATCAACAAAGGAAGTGAGTGCGACCAAAGACAATTGCGTGGGTATTAGCGGTATATTTCAAACCGAAGATAAATTAATGAGAGTGGTGGATATCAAAACTATTTTAGTAAAATTAAGTGATGAAAACAATAAGGGAGAGGTCGCATGACAACAGCAAAGAAAATTGAAAATTTTGATGACAGAGATGGAATTATTGATGCAATTAATAAGGTTCAAGCTGTTATAGAATTTGATTTAAATGGGTATATTCTTCATGCAAATGAGAATTTTTTAAATACAGTAGGCTATAGTTTGAATGAAATTAAAGGGAAACATCACCGAATTTTTTGTGATTCAGAATACGCTTCTTCGTTAGAGTACAAAAATTTTTGGAAAAAATTAAACGAAGGTAATTTTGACTCTGGTAATTATAAACGTAAGAATAAAGAAGGAGAAGATGTTTGGATCAACGCTTCTTACAATCCTGTATACGACGACAACGGCAAAGTTGTAAAAATAGTAAAGTTCGCAACAGATATAACAGAATCAGTTATTAAGAATGCGGAGTTCGAAGGTAAAATGATCTCTGTAGACAAAGCTCAGGCCGTGATCGAGTTTAATTTAGATGGTACAATATTAAAGGCAAATGAGAACTTTTTAAAAACTGTTGGTTATGAGTTAGATGAAATTCAAGGTCGACACCATAAAATGTTTTGTTCTCCGGAACTTGCCAATTCTCACGAGTATCAAGAGTTTTGGAATAAATTAAATAGAGGTGAGTTTGATGCAGGAGAATACAAAAGATACGGTAAAGGTGGCAAAGAAATTTGGATTCAAGCTTCATATAACCCAATCTTGAATGCAGATGGTAAAGTTTTTAAGGTTGTTAAGTTTGCTACTGATATTACTGCCTCAAAGCTTAGAAATGCTGAGTTTGAAGGAAAAATGAATGCAGTAGATAAAGCTCAGGCCGTGATAGAGTTTAATTTAGATGGTACAATAATCAAGGCAAACGATAATTTTCTTATTACCTTAGGTTATAGTTTAGATGAAATCAAAGGGAAGCATCATAAGATTTTCTGTGAGCCTGAATATACTCAATCAAATGAATATCAACAATTTTGGAAAAAGTTAAATGAAGGAATTTTTGATACAGGAGAATACAAAAGATTAGGAAAAGGTGGCAAGGAAATTTGGATCCAAGCTTCATATAACCCTATCTTTAACGCTGATGGAGTAGTTTATAAAGTTGTTAAGTTTGCTACTGATATTACGAATTTGAAAACAGCAATCAAAGAGATAGAAAAAACAGCAGATAATTTAAACTCAGAAGCTTTAAAGCTTACAAATACAGCTGAAGAAATGAATCACTCTGCTTCTCAGACAAGTTCAAAGTCAGAGACAGCTGCCCATGAAGCAGAAAATGTTTCAAATGGAATTAGGTCTGTCGCAACAAATACTGATCAAATGGTTGATGCTATTAAAGAAATTTCTAGAGCAGCAAATGATTCATCCAGTATGTCTAAGGATACGCTTCAAAAAGCTCAAGCAACTAATAAGGCGGTAGAACAATTGGGTGTTTCAAGCAAAGAAATTGGAAATGTAATTAAAGTGATTAGTTCTATTGCTCAGCAGACAAACTTATTAGCGTTAAACGCAACGATAGAAGCTGCCAGAGCTGGAGATGCGGGAAAAGGTTTTGCAGTTGTTGCTAATGAAGTAAAAGAGCTGGCAAACCAAACGGCCACAGCAACAGAGGATATAACACAAAAAATTGCCGCAATTCAAAAAGACTCAGATACGGCAATTGGGGATATCGCGGAAATTGCTGAAGCTATGGAGAAGCTAAATAATATTGCAGGGTCTATCGCTACTGCAGTTGAAGAGCAAAATGCTACAACAGGTGAAGTTTCTAGAATTATCTCAAGATCAACAGAGAGTATTGATCAAATTGTTAGTTCGATAAAAGAAGTCTCTGAGCTTGCAGAGAAAAATAGATCATCTTCGGATCAAACATTGAGTGCATCAACGGGATTAACAGGATTATCAAAAGATCTAAAGTCTCATATGGAAAAACTTAGTGGAAAAAATGTTGCTTAGATGAAAATCTTATCAGTTGATGACTCGATTATTGTTAGGTCATTAATTAAGAGAGCTTTAAGTGAATTATCAATTGTAGAGCTTGTCGAAACAGCGGCAAGCTCTTTTGTTGCAAGAGAAAAAATAGAGTCCCAAAGTTTTGATTTAATAATCTCTGATGTAAATATGCCAGAAATTTCAGGGATTGAGTTTCTTGAAAGTTTAATTGCTGATAATATAAAAACTCCTGTTGTTTTCTTTTCATCAATGTCTGTTGATAGTATTGAAAGTTCTTTGAAGGCATTAAATCTGGGGGCATTAGATATAGTTCCCAAACCAGAAGGAATCCCTGAAAAAGAAATTTTTAAATACATACAAGATAAGATTAGTCCCTACTTTTCCCTAGAAAAGCCTACTGCTAAAACAGTGAAAACAGAAATAAAGATTGAAGCTGATATTGTTGAACGCATTTCGGCCGTTGGAATAGGGGCTTCAACAGGGGGACCTCGAGCAATTGAACAATTTTTAAAACAAATTACTGACTTGCATATACCAATGTTTATTTCCGTTCATATGCCCGATCAGTTTATTATTCAATTTGCACAAAGGTTAAATAAAGAATGTAGTTTCGAAGTCAAAGTAGGTGAAGAGGGAGATATTGTTAGTAGTAATTGCTGTTATTTATCTCATGGTGGAAAAAGCTTACAAGTAGAACGGCAAAGATTAGAAGTTGTATTAAAGTATTGTGATAGACCTGGGCCAGGCAATATTTATCCTGGCGTTGATCCCTTACTTGAATCAATTGCAGAAGTTTATGATAAGAATGCTTTAGCAGTAGTCTTATCTGGTATGGGGGAAGATGGACTGATAGGTTCCAGAAAAATAAAAGCAGAAAAAGGAACTGTTCTAGTTCAGGATGAAAGTACTTGTAGTGTCTATGGAATGCCAAAAGCTGTTTTTAATGCAGGTCTTGCTGATGGCGTTTATCCAATTACGTCTCTTGGTATGAAAGTAGCATCTCTAATATCAAAAAGGAGATGGTAAGTGCTCATTAAAATTAATGATCAAATTCAATGTGATGTGAGTGTTTTAATTAATTGGATTAAAGAAAATATGGGTGTGTTATATAATGAGCGTAATATATTTGCCTTAGAAAAAAGATTGCGAAATTTTGTTGATACTCACTCAATTAAAACTGAAGCTGAGCTTATGAGTTTTTTAAATACTCATAACGTTAACAATGAACAAGACCTCTATGATCTCTTTGTTAATAATGAAACTTTTTTTTATAGAGAACCAAAATTTTTTGAATCATTAAAAAATGAGATTATTCCTTACTTTGTAAACGAATGTAAGAAAGATCATATAACTGTATGGACTATGGCCTGTAGTACAGGACAAGAAGCTTATACAACGGCCATGATTATGGAAGAACTTTGCCATAGTGGATCTAAATTCACTTATGAAATTAGGGCGACTGATATTTCACATCGCGCAATTGAACAGGCAAAAAGCGGAGAGTACGATCATTTAGAAATAAACCGCGGACTAACACCTGATCAAATAGAAAAGTTCACTTATCGCAAAGGTGATAAGTTTTGTATTAACAATAATATTAAAAACCATATGACTTTTGAGAAAAAAAACTTAATTCGACCTTGGATGGTAGAGCAACAATACGATTTATTAATTTGTAGAAACCTTTTATATTACTTTGATGATGTGGCCCGATCACATGTTGTGAAAAATGCTTTTAATACTTTAAATAATGATGGATTGTTTTGTCTTTCTGGAAGTGAAAACCTTTTTGATTATCAAAGTTTTTTTCGCCACGCAAAATTCTATGCTAGTTTTAACAAAGTCACTAAGCGTTAATTCTTTTTTACTTTAATAATTCATAGGCCTGTGATAAAGCATCTTTAAATTATACTAAAGGCCATATATGAAAGTATTCGTTTTTCTCAGTTTACTATTGCTTAACATCAATTCAGTATTAGCACTTCCTTTAGGGGACTTTGATGCTTTAACAGAAGATAATTATGTCTCTACTATAAAAGCCCTAAATAATTCAGGTGATTATAACTTTGAAGGGATTGTTAAGTTATCAAATTGTAGTGGTTCATTGATTAAATTTAAAGGTCAACCTAATTCGGATCAAGCCTACGTTTTAACTAATGGGCATTGCTTAGGAAGACCATTTATTGCTCCTGGTGAGTATGTATTAAATAAAAAAGTTAATCGCAGAATGAAGATTGCTGACAGTAAAATGAAGTTTCACAAAGTTAAAGCAGACTTATTGGTATATGGAACAATGACTGGAACTGATTCAGCGATTTATCGTTTAAAAGAAACTTATGAGGATATTGCCAAGCTAGGAATTGATCCCTTTTTACTTGATGATGTAAGGCCTAAATTAGGAACAAATATTGATATCATTTCAGGATACTGGGAAAGAGGTTTTTCTTGCTTTATAGATGAGTTTATTTTTGAGCTACATGAAGCTGGGTGGGTTTTTACAGATTCACTACGTTATTCCAATGAGGGTTGTGATACTTATGGCGGAACAAGTGGATCGCCAATTATTGAAAGAGGTACTCGTGTTGTTATTGCGATTAATAATACTGGTAACGACTCTGGGAAATACTGCTCAATGAATAATCCTTGCGAAAGAGACGAAAGTGGGCAAACAACAGTTCGTAAAGGTGCTTCTTATGGACAACAAACTTATCAGTTTTATACCTGTTTAAGTAAAGATTACAAAATTGATCTAAGTATTAATGGTTGTGAACTTACAAAGTAATCCGCTATGATTACTACTGTAAATCCTTTTACAGGGGAAGTTCTTAATCAGTTTCAAACGAATACTCATAGTGAAGTTGAAAGTATTATTTATAGTACAAATGCAGACTTTTTAGATTGGAAAAAGTCTGATATTGAAAAACGACTTCTTTTTCTAGAGCTTTTGAAAATAAAGATAACTGAGCTGCGAGAAAGCTTATGCCATCTAATGGCAATAGAAATGGGAAAGCCTATTAGGGATGGAAAAGCAGAAGTAAAAAAGTGTATTTCCCTCTGTGATTATTATCACGAAAACCTTGCCGATTTTTGTAAACAAGAAAAGATCAAAACACAATGGGATGAAAGCTATACCATCAATGAGCCATTAGGAGTAATTTTAGGAATTATGCCATGGAACTATCCTTTATGGCAGGTTATGAGAATTGCAATACCGACATTAATGGCCCGCAATACGGTTGTATTAAAGCACGCAAGTTCTGTAACTCAAACTGCAATTGAGATAGAAAAACTATTCCAACTAGAGGGATTTTCTCAAAATCTATTTAATGTCCTAATTTTAAAAGGCAATGCTATTCAAGAAGTTATAAATAATCCTTTAATTAAAGGAGTCAGTTTCACGGGGAGTACAAAGGTTGGAAAAAAAATAGGTTCTCTTGCTGGTGAAAGTTTAAAAAAGGCAGTTCTCGAATTGGGAGGGTCTGATGCTTATATAATAACCGAAACGGCAGACTTAAAAAATGCTGCTGAGAAATGTTTAGAGAGTAGATTACTAAATAATGGACAAAGTTGTATTAGTGCAAAAAGATTAATAATTCATAATAAGGTATACGAAAGCTTTAAAAAGTATCTTCAGCAAGCAGTAAAAAGCTATCAACTAGGCGATCCTTTGGATGAGAATACTGACTTAGGACCTATGGCTTCTTCATATTTAAGAGATGAATTAGATGATATCGTTAAAACTTCTATTGTGGAAGGAGCGAAGGTTGTTTATCAAGGAAGTATTCCTAAAGAGGGGGGTACTTTTTATCCAATTACTATTTTAGAGAATATAAGTAAGAAGATGCCTTTGTATCATGAAGAAGTCTTTGGTCCTGTTTTATCTTTGTATTCTTATGAAAATATTAATGATGCGATTGAAGAAATAAACAATTCTGATTATGGGCTTGGTGCAGGTATTTTTACTGAAAATATTGAAGACTTCAGAAGCATAGTTGAACATGATATTGATGTTGGAACTTGTTGTTTGAATGATTATGTAAAATCTAATCCAAAGCTACCTTTCGGTGGTATCAAAAACAGTGGATTTGGAAGAGAATTAGCAAAGGCTGGTTTTACTGAATTCACAAACTTAAAAACTATATGTGTTAATAAGGACTGAGGTGATATGTTTGAATTAGACAAAAAATTATCTGAGGATTCAGTGTTAATTTGTAAGTTAACTTTATGCGAGCTCAGGTTATTGAAAGATGGTGATTTGACTTGGTTTTTACTTGTGCCTCAGAAGCAAAATATTAAAGAGTTGTATGATCTGGCCCAAGATGAACAAAATATTTTGAGCAATGAGATTAATTTTGTTGCTTTAAAATTGAGAGATTTAGTAAAACCGGATAAAATTAATATTGCAACTATTGGAAATATTGTAGAGCAGTTACATGTTCATATTATTGCCCGCTACAAAAATGACCGAGCTTGGCCTAATGTAGTTTGGGGGACTAAATCAGTTAAAGACTTCGATAAGAGGGAAGTAGGTAGATGGGTGGAAGCTTTTGAGAAGTAATTTAGGTTTTATTTTGTTAGTCTTTTTTTATTTTGAGGCGACTGCTCAAGAGTCTGGTATTGCAGAAAACCAGACAGTGAGTTTTTCCTTACACAAAGATAATTATTTCATTCTATATAGTAAATTAAATCAGCATGAAGAAATTTACGATGCCAATGATGACGAAGAAGTTCAGTTTCAATTAAGCTTTAAACTCGATCTTGTTCAGTTTTCTAAAGGAAAAGTTGTGGTCGCCTATACTCAAAAGTCTTTTTTTCAAGTTTTTGATGACGATAACTCTAGGCCTTTTAGAGAAACAAACTATAACCCTGAAGTTTTTTACCGCTTGGGTGATAATTTTAACTTCATTGACCTTGGCTATGAACATGAGTCAAATGGGATGGAAGATCCGAAGAGTCGTAGTTGGGATAAAGTGTATTTGAAATTTCAATTTGTATCTAAAAACTTTAAGTTATCTTATAAAACTTGGTCTGAAATTGAAGGGGAGGAGTACGATCCTGAGTTCGAAGAAAGAAAAAGACCGATGCAAGATTATTACGGAACCAATGAATTAGAGATTGGGGTATTAATTAAAGGAGTAATCCTTAAAAGCTTAATTAGAAGAAACTTTTACACAACTTACGGTTACTCCGAAAATAGAATTTTGTGGCATTTGAATAAAAATCATTATTGGGGATTAATTTATACTAAAGGCTATGGACATAGTCTACGTGAGTATCATCTTAATACAGAGACTTACGGCTTAGTGATTCAACTTAATATTTAGTTGAGTTTTCTACTTTTTCTTGTCATGGATAATTTTTCTCACTGAAAACCCTTGGGGAATTTAGATATAATTTAAATGTGAATAACCTATTTAATCGAAATTTACATTATATTCTTGGTGCTTTTTCAATCGGTACATTTATCTTTGTCATGGGACAGTTTTTTACGGCACAAACAAGTATAAATACTTATAAGTCAGTAATGGCGATTGATTCTGGTCTTAGTAATTGTCAAGGTCGTGTTCAAGGTACTATTAGGGCCTTAACTCAAAAAAAATTTAAGGCGCTAGAATTAGAACAATCATTTTTTAAAAATACGATGAATTGTATTAAAAAAGTAAGTACGGATATAATTAATTTAGAGCAAATAAGTAAAAATGCTTTAATTGCAATGAATGAATATCAAACAAATACCTCTAAGTTTTTTACTCTACTTCAAACAGATATTGCAAATTCTCATAAAGAAATTTCAATAGTTGAAAATTCATATGTCAGGCTTATGACAAAAGTCTTAGAGTTACATAAGACAATTCAAAAGCAAGTGTATCCTTTTAAAAAGCCTGTGGTTTGGCTTGGCTTCTCTATTTTTTTATTAAGTTTAGTTTTAAGTTTTTATTTAGCTTCTAGAAAAGATCTCTTCAATAAAAAAGTTCGATATGGTTTAAATAGAGACATTAAAAAAATTAAAAATTTAGAAAACGGAAATTTGGACTTGAATCAAATTAATAATATACTTGGTGAAAGACTACCTCTGTTGTCTTTAAGTTTTGTTTCGGAAACAGTTAAGAAATTATCAGATGAGCTAAGAGATTTTTATCAACGAGAAGAACTTGTTTCGGAAAATGATCATGATTTAAAATTCATTAATGACTTATATATTAAAAAAGAAAATGAAAATAGAACTATTTCGATGGAGCATCGCCTCGAGACAATAAATAAGTTGAATAATCTAGAGCAAAACAAAAAAACATCAGAGCAGTTGGTACCTCCTATTCCAACTCATTTAATTGTTTCTGATCAAAAGACATGTTTAGCTGAATCTTTAGAGAATGTACTAGAGAAGTTTAATCATTTCTTTATGGCCTCTAAAATTGAAATGAGTTTGGATATAGATGAATCAATTCATGTTAGTTGTGATTCACATTCTGCTTATAATTTGTTTTATTTTATAATTAAAAATGGGTTAAGTACATGTGATAAATTACAACGGCCATTAGCAAGTAAGATAAAACTTGTTAGTAATGGCAACTTTATATCTTTCCAATTCAGTGTTTTGAGTCAAGAGCATGTAAATCATCAATCTAAAATAAGTAGTATCTCAAGTTCAAAGCACAGCTTGTTATCTTTTAGTGATGCTTCGTTTGTAAAAAGTTTTTTTATCAAAAATAATGCTTTTAATCCTATTATTGCAGATAATAAATTAGTGGGACAGCAAGCAGTACTTAAAATTTATGACAATGGAGCATTTTATTTGGAAGCTCCTAGGCAGAATTTAAATCAATCTATTTCGATGCGGGGCTAGTATTCGCATTAAATAAGACTCCAAGTCCAAGAGGAACATTTGCCTTAGAGGGATGTAGAACTTTTAAAACAATCCGTCTATTTTGTAATTGGTTTTCAGGGATAGAATTTCCTTTTCTGTCTTTATTTGGTTTAACAGGTCTAGTATCAGCAAAGCCAACAGCAACAAGTTCGGAGCGTTTAAAACCTTTAGTTTCAAATTTTCTTACTACGGTTGAGGCCCTAGCACCGCTCAATTCCCAGTTTGATGGATAGACTCGTGAGCCAATAATAGGAATATCATCAGTATGGCCTTCAACAACAATTCTAACATCTTTGTTAATTTCAAATACTTTATCTATCACACTATCAATTAGGATAACTGAGTCCTCATTAAGATCGGCACTTCCAATTCTGAATAAGGACTTTACATTCATTGTAATGTTCAGTCCTTGGTCGTTATGTTTTATTTCTAGCTTATTTGATATTTGGTTAAGCTCGTCCATTAAAACTGCCATTTTATCATTTTGAACATCAGTTTGACCGTTAAAAAACTGGGCCATTAGCTCCGCTTTTCTTTGAAAAACAGCAGGATCATAATTTGCAAAGGCCATCATTAAAATAAAAAAGCAAGCAATCAGAGTCATTAAGTCTGCATAAGAAGTTAACCATCCAGATGAATCATCCGAATCTGAACTTGCAGGTGGTGGAGTACTACTTGAAGAGATGAATACTTCATCTTCTTCAGTTTCATTAGACTCAATCATTTATCTAATACCTCTTTCCAGTTTAATCGTTCACTTGGTAGTAAAAAAGAATTTAACCTTTCTGCTAATACCACAGGACTTGTTTTTTGAAGCATAAGCCTAAAGCCTTCTGCGATAATTTTATTTTGAAGGTACATCTCTTTAGTTGAGTCTTCTAGATTCTCACCAATTGGAATTATAATTAGGTTCGCAATGATTACACCATATAAGGTTGTAATTAAGCATACCCCCATTGCAGGACCTATGGTTTTCATAGCGTCTGACCCTCCAAGGTTTGCTAATAACACAACCATACCAATTGTTGTTCCCATCATTCCAAAAGCAGGAGGATATTTTCCCATTGCTTTGAACTTATTATTATCTTGCATATACAATTGATACATATTTTCAATCCTCTCGTTTAGGACTAATAGTAATGTTTTTTTATCTATGATATCATCTTCTAGCATCTGTAATGCTTCTTTAAAAAAATAAAAATTGCATTCTTCTTTTAATTTTTCTACTGGTGTACCTGTTCTGTATTTTTCAGAAATTTGAATAATATTTGCAATTGTAGATTTATAATCTACCTGTTTACCTTTCAAGACTCTAACTAAGAAAACTTTGGATAATTTAAATACGTGAGAAAGAGGGAAGGAAATAGAAACAGCAGCTAGTGTTCCTCCAAGAACAATAAACATACTGACTGAGTCATAAAATATTTTTACATTATCAGTTGACAGAAATAGTCCACCACCAAGGACGCCAATTGCCAAAGAAAAGCCAATAATTGAATAAAAGTTCATAATATCTCAATTGTTAAAGATTTTAATAATTAAAGTGTAATTAATCTGAATGGGTATGTGTAGTAAATTTTTAGAAATAGAAACTAGAGAGAGTAACTTATTCCAAAGAGCATTTTTATATTAATTCCAGAAGCCGACACGTTACTGATACCATATGCATAAGAGAGTCCTGTCTGAGCGTTAAATCCCCAATTTGTCCCCATTTGCTGTGTATAACCAAAATGTCCACCAAAATCAATACCAGTACTAACTGCACTAAGTACGCTACCGAAACTTACAACAGATACTCGTGAAAGACCAAGATCGTATCCATAATACATTTTTCTTTTTGGTATTGTTTTTATGTATTGATCTTTTCCAACAAAAATTCTTGGAATTCCGATTCCCCGTATATAGTTTCGAAAGCCGACACCAAGGTAGTTATAATTCATTTTTCCACTGGATAGATCCATGGCTATTATTGTGCGCGCCAAATAAGACTTTCTTGAATGCTCAAACAACTCTAGTTCAAAATCCATTGAAGGAACAACTGAAAAACCGCCATTTTCTAGATCGGAGCTTACGTTACCTTGTGCTTCTTCATCTCCTTCTTGCAGCGGGTTCGAATAAGAGCCATTAACAAGGCCTGTTCTAAAAGAGAATTGTAAATTATCTAACGCAATAGCTTGGTAACTAAAAAGGAAATAAAAAATGAATAAAAAACTAAGCCGCTTGAGCATTGTTCTCATCCGTATTAGGACCTAAGTAATCCTCACAAAGTACTTCTAGAGAGGTCTCGATCTCTTCTTGAAGGTTGGGACGATTACGGATGGTTTGTCTTGATAGGTTTATAAATTGAGTAAGTATTTCATCTTTTCTTTT
>CATLVU010000077.1 GCA_950061135.1 uncultured Oligoflexia bacterium | reverse complement strand
AAGGCGTGTGTGTGTTGGGGTTGTAAAAATAGGATTTTTTTATAACTTCTCCTTATGTCTCTCAAAAAAAGCTCACTTTCAATAAGTGGGCTTTTTTTATGCCAAAAATTCTTCAATAAATTGTGCTAAATATCTGGATCCAAAATTTGAAAGATTATCAAAGACAGGATTGTATTCGTAAATTCCTAAATGCTTGTGTTGAAAATCAATTTTTTTGATTTCGTGTAATAAGCTTAATAAATACTGACAAGGAATACCTCTGCCGTTAACAGCACTTACAGCTTGAAATTGTCCACCATCGATCACATCACAATCAAGACTGATGATAAGAGTTGAAGCTTTCTTAGATAGTTCATTTAATAATTTTAATAGCACTTTATCTTTTTTCTTAAAGGATTTGGTTTGAGCCTCGATTTGTTCAATCGTAAAAGTTTCTTGTTTTATATTCTTTAAATTCGAAGCCGTACTTTTGGAATTGGAAACAAATTGAATCCCGTACTGAATAAGATGCACAGGACCTTTAAGGTCTTCATCCAGTTGCCTAAAGGGAGTTCCCGAATTTGGTTCATTAATCCGTGTATCAAGATGAGCATCAAGATTTAAAATCACAATGGAGTCTTTTGATATTTTTTCGATGGCCATTGCAAAGGAGTAGATATGATCATGCCCTCCACCCAAATGAATCAGTTGCTGATCAGTTTTGCCCTTAAGTGATTCAGTGATCTCGGTGATATTGAGTAATTGCTGTTCGTGTAATGAGAGTTCTTTTTGATTTGAGCTAAGACTTTTTAGAGTAAAACTTCGTTCTTTGTGTTGGTTGAATTTTCCAAAAGAATGTAAAATTGCTTGAGGTGCGTATCTTGCACCATTCCTGCCTTTGTTGAGAATAACACCTCGATCACAAGAACTAGAAAAAAAAATAGTACTGGTTTGTGAGTTTGATCTAAAAGAATCTTTGTAAAACTGATCCATTGTCTCTCCTTAACTTTTAAGAGATACTAATATCAATAATATAAATGATATAAAAGCTGAGAGTTTAAATAAATGGAAAAATGGTTTGTTATTCTAGATGATCATCACTTAGGGCCATTTTCAAAAGATGAAATAAAGCAAATGTATATTGATGGAGAAATCTCTGTAAAAGCTGAGATTTGGAATGAATCAATGGAGACTCCACAGAGACTCAATGATTTTCTCGCTATTTCTGCTCATGTAGAAAAACTTGTTGATAAAAAAATTGAAAATAAAATGCCAGAACAAAGCATTAAAGGAAAAATTAAAAGTACCATCCAAGAACTTGAAGAGGATGAAGTTGAAGTACAAGAAATTGAGATTGAAAAAGTACCACTTCCTGTAGAAAGTGAAATTCAAACTGAAAAAACAGTAGAAAATAAAAAGTCTTACCGTTTTGTCACAATCACTTTGACTACGACTATGACAGCGTTACTGCTCTTATTTTTTTACAATAAGTTTCAGGTACCACAGAAAATTGAAATCACTCCTAGAGCAGAACTAAGCCTAGAGACAAGACAATACCTTCAAGAGAAAATTAATAATTATAAAGGTAAAGAAATAGAGTTTTTCTTTAGGCTATCAAAAGATAAAAAAAGACTTTGGGCAGCAACATCATCAAAGTTTGAGGGGCCTATTCAAATAGTTTTTACTTCAATAGAAGATAAAGTCTTAGGCCCTGAAGTGAAGTTTAAAGCAATAGGAAATTTGAATAAACATCTTGTTGAATTTGATAATATTTATTTTGAAAAAGGAGCTCGTTTTATAGATGGATATTATGATCTTTCCATTTTAACTCCAAAAGGATTAGAGAAGAAGTTATTTGGCCTTATAAAGTTAAAAGAAAAAAAATTAGATAATGTTGAGTCAACAAAGTTAATTGCTAGTGTTTCCGAATCTTCATTCAAAGTCATGCATGCGCAATATAAAAAAGAACTAATTAGAAATTCTCAAAAATTTGAGACTGAGCTTGTTCAGAAACTACAAACAATCCGAATGATGGTTAAGCAAATTATTGCTTCTTTAAATCGTGTTAAATCTGATATCACGGCAAAAATATTCGAAGACGAATATAAAAATAATTTTGGAGTATTTTTTACTGGCTTTGTAATTGATAATGAGGATCAATACAGAGAAATATCCAAAGAAAAATTTCAAGACAAAATAACCATTCTAAATAATTACTCTAAGCTCACAAATCTTGCTAAAGAGATCGGAGTCATTAGTACTGATGCAATTAGTGATTTTTCTAAGACGAATGAACCTGAAAAAATTATTCAAATCAGAAATGAATCAATTAAAAGGTTAGATAAATTAATTATTTCAACTCGAAATCTATTTGATCTCTAAGATATTAGAGCCATCAAAGTCATTAATTTTATCTAAAACAAACTTATTTTTTTCATTAAGTTTTAAGCTACCGCCCCATACTTGATTGTCGTGTTCAAAAATCATCGTCAGGTTTTGGTCTAAAATATATTGATAAAACTTTTCCTTATAAACAGTAGTAACCCCTGGTTCAATATCATAACCCATTACCCAAGGCACATGAACATGGTGGCTCATGGGAACGAGGTCAGCCATATACATATGTTGATCGAAGATGGGATGGATCATAAAAGGGGTATGGCCGAAGCTCGTTTTATAAGTGATCTCTTCTGATTCGTCTTTTAAAATGACACCATCTTCATCTTGTAAAAAATGTATTTGGTTTTTTTCTTGATAAGCATCTAAAGCAGGTTTAAAAAAATGGGTTTGAAAAGAGCCGCTATCTCGTTGAGTGGGAGATAATGCATATTCATAATGTTTTTGATGTACGTGAATCATCGCATTTGGAAATAAAGGTTTGTTATCTTCAGTAAGACCACCCACATGATCAAAATGCAAATGAGTAAGAATTATGTCAGTAATATCACTTGCTTTTAAGTTTTGTTTTTCAAGTAATGTTAATAAGCTTCCGTTGGAACTAATATCAAATTGCTGCTTAAATTTTTCTGAATGATATTGTCCTATGCCAGTATCAATTAAAATATTCTTATTTTTAGTTTGCAAGAGTACGACTCTTAGCGACATTAAAATTCTATTTAATTCATCAGGAATAATTTTTTTTGACCAAAGAGGTTTTGGGATAATGCCAAACATCGCGCCTCCATCGAGCTTGAAGGTTTCGGGGTGTAGCAAAAACTTTTTCATATATTACGCTCCTCGTTGTGAGTATCCATAATCTTCTTAAATTATCGCTATCTATCGGTTGCTTACAAGTTAAAAATGTCTATAATGAGTTCCAATTAACAAAAGTTTACTTATTGGAAGAAAATCAAATATTTAAGGAGTTTTCATGAATGTCCATGAATATCAGGCCAAAGACCTGATGAGAAAATTCGACATCAGCGTGCTTAATGGTGATATTGCAAAAACACCAGAAGAAGCAGTTAAGGTTGCAGAAAAACTAGGTGGAAGTGTTTGGGTTGTTAAAGCTCAAATCCATGCTGGTGGAAGAGGAAAAGGCGGCGGTGTAAAAGTTGCTAAGAGTTTAGACGAAGTAAAAAAGTATGCTTCAGATATTTTAGGTATGACTCTTGTAACTCATCAAACAGGGCCTGAAGGAAAATTAGTAAACCAAATCCTAATCGAAGAAGGTTGTGATATTGATCACGAGTATTACGCTGGAATCGTTTTAGATAGAGATTCAAGCAAAATCACATTTATGGCCTCATCAGAAGGTGGTGTTGAAATAGAAACTGTTGCTCATGAGACTCCAGAGAAAATTATTAAAGCCGCTATTGATCCAGCAGTTGGTTTTACTCCTTATATCGGAAGAAAACTTGCCTACGGAATAGGTCTAAGCGGTGATACGGCAAAAAAAGCAATTAAGTTCTTCGCTGGTTTATACGAGTTATATATTCAAAAAGATTGCGCCATTGCTGAAATTAATCCTCTTGTAACTACAAAGTCAGGAGATGTTCTAGCATTAGATGCAAAATTAAACTTCGATTCAAATGCTCTATACAGACATAAAGATATTGAAGAGCTACGTGACCCAACAGAAGAAAGTGAGCAAGAGTTAGAGGCTGGAAAATACGGACTGTCTTATATTTCCCTTGATGGAAATATTGGATGTCTAGTTAATGGTGCAGGTCTTGCCATGGGAACCTTGGATATTATTAAACTTCATGGTGGTAATCCAGCAAACTTCTTAGATGTTGGAGGCGGGGCCACAAAAGATACAGTTCAAAAAGCATTTGAAATTATTCTTGAGGATTCTAACGTAAAAGCAATTTTAGTTAATATCTTTGGTGGTATTATGAAATGTGACATTATCGCAGAAGGTGTTGTTGCTGCAGCTAGAGAGCTTGGTATTAAAGTTCCTCTTGTCGTTAGATTGGAAGGAACAAACGTAAACCTTGGTAAGAAAATATTAAGTGAGTCTGGATTGGCCATCATTCCAGCAGATGATCTTGCAGATGCAGCATCTAAAGTTGTTGAAGCTGCAAACGGCGAGGGGGCATAAAATGGCTGTTTTAGTAGGAAGAGATACAAAATTAATGACAATTGGTGTGACTGGTAAGCAAGGTACATTTCATACTCTTCAATGTCGTGATTACGGTACTAATGTAGTAGGAGGTGTAACTCCAGGTAAAGGCGGAATTACCCATGAAGGAATTCCAGTTTTTAATACTATCGGAGAGTGTGTTGCTGAAACAGGTGCAAATGCAGCTATGGTTTTTGTACCACCTGCTTTTGCTGCTGATTCAATTTTGGAATGTATTGATGCGAAAGTACCTTTAATTATAGCAATCACAGAAGGGATACCAATCAATGATATGGTAAAAGTTAAAGCAGCTCTTCAAAGATCAGATTCAAGATTAATAGGTCCAAACTGTCCAGGAATTATCACTCCAGGAGAGTGTAAAATTGGAATTATGCCAGGACATATTCATATGCCAGGTAGAGTAGGTGTTATTTCAAGATCTGGAACTTTAACTTATGAAGCAGTTTTTCAATTAACTCAAAGAGAAATTGGACAATCAACTTGTGTAGGTATTGGTGGAGATCCTGTTAACGGTACAAATTTTATTGATTGCCTAAAACTATTCGAAGCAGATGCAGATACAGATGCAGTTATTATGATTGGTGAAATCGGTGGAAATGCCGAAGCAGATGCTGCTAGATGGATCAAAGAAAATATGAGTAAACCTGTCGTTTCATTTATCGCAGGAGCTTCAGCTCCAGCAGGAAAGAGGATGGGACATGCAGGTGCTATAATTTCTGGCGGTGATGATACAGCAGAAGCAAAGTATAAAATTTTAGAAGAATGTGGCGTTACAATCGCAAGATCACCAGCTGAGCTTGGTGAAAAGGTTGCGCAAGTTCTAAAATAAGTGTAAAAACGATTAAAAATTTTAAGGAGATATTATCATGGCAATCGAGAAAACATTTTCAATTGTAAAACCAAATGCAACTTTAGATAATAATATTGGAAATATTATCGCAATTTTTGAAAAGAATGGATTAAGAATTTCAGCTGCAAAGTTTACTCAACTTTCAAAAGAAAAAGCAGAAGGTTTTTATATTGAGCATAAAGAAAGACCATTTTTTGGTGAGTTAGTAGATTTTATGACTTCAGGTCCTGTTATGCTTATGGCATTAGAAGGTGAAGATGCTGTTATGAAAAATAGAGAAATCATGGGTGCAACTAACCCTGCTGAAGCTGCTGATGGAACAATTAGAAAGCTATATGCTAAGTCTATTGGAGAAAATGCTGTACACGGTTCAGACTCTACTCAATCTGCAGAAAGAGAACTTGCATACTTTTTCGAAAAAACTGATCTAGTTGATAGATTCTAAGTAAACAGTTAATATTTAATAATACTAAAAGGCACAATATTTTGTGCCTTTTTTTATGTGTTTTAAGCTACTTATAAAGTTAAATGCCTTTATAATGAATAGAGAAAAATTTAAAGAATACCGATAAAATCTTGTAAAAATTTCAATCAAATTGAGAATGACAACCCTTTGCGTTATAAACAATATATGTGATTATTTTCATCTTGTAATTGCATGAAAAGGAATAAAATGTTTGAAATAGGAAGTTATGTAGTTTGTCCAGGCCATGGCGTAGGTCAGGTTTTAAATTTAGAAACTAAAGAAATAGGTGGAGATTCAATCTCATTTTATTCAGTAAAAATCATATCTAATGGTATGACTATTATGGTTCCTAGTAATAAAAAAGATGGCCTGCGAGAACTTGTTTCAGATACTGATATTAAAGAAGTTTTTAGTTTATTAAATGATCATGATGTAAAAGTAGATAACTCAACATGGAATAGAAGGCATAGAGATTATCTTGCTAAAGTTAAAACAGGATCACTTCTTGAAATTGCTGATGTCTTACGCTCATTGTTTTTATTAAAAACTATGAAGAAATTATCTTTTGGTGAAAGAAAAATGCTTGAGCAGTGTAAAGATTTAATTATAAAAGAAATTGCTATTTCTACTGGTGGCGAAGAAGTGGAAATAGATGGGAAAATTGACTCTTGTTTTCCTGAAGAACCAGATACAGAAACACCTCAATAAAATTACAGCCAACCTACTGACAATTATTTAGTGCCATATTGATTCTGATAAGTGTCACTTAGACACCATGCATATGATATCTACTCACATTCAGCTTCTTTGATTGACGAAAAAACTTAAGAAAAATAAAAAGAACATAACGAAAACAAAACAGCATGGGGGCCAGTTTTGAGATTATCAGTTTTAATCAGTGTATTAGTATTTCCATTATCTTTATTAGCAAATCTACCAGACGAGATTAATTATCCTCCTTATGAGGATCAATTAAATCAAACAGACTCTGCAATTTCAGCGAAAGAGGCAGACCTATCAAGTTTGCAAAATCATTTAAGAGATTTACAGTCTTTTGAATCAAATCTTAGGTCTGAAATTTATCAGCTTGAAAACCATATTGAGTCTTTAAAGAGTAATATATATTCAGCCAGAGTCGAGCAAGAAAATGCTTTTAGCCGTCAGCAAAATTTATCGGCTAAGCATTCGGAAGTAAGAAGATTGATGGATCAGCAATCTCGTAGACTAGACCGTGTTACAGGTGAATTAAATCAAGAAAGAAGAAGACTTGCACCTCTTACTAGACGGGTAGGCCAAGCAAGAAATGAGCATACTGAACAAAGTAAAAAGCTGAATCTTTTAGAGCAAGATATAAAAAGTAAGCAAAATACAGTGAATCATCTTGATACTCAAATAAGACAAGGAACAGCTCAAGTACAAAAACTAGAGCAAATGATAGCTCAAGCTCAAAAACAATTGAGTGATCTGCAGGGTAAAAAATCCAACTTAGAAACAAGAAAAACGAATCTTACAACAAGAGTTGGAAATAAAACCAAAAAAATTCAACAATTACAAACGAAGCTTAATGGAATGAATAATAACAACTCAACTGCAGAGGAGAGGCAAGCGGTTAAGCAAGAAATTGCAAAGCATAAAGCAGATAAAGCAAATTTTCAGAAACAATTAGCAAATGTTTCAAAAAATTTAACTGCAACTCAAAGACAAATTGTTCAGTTAAGACAAAAAAAGCAACAATCAGCAGGCCAATTGAGTAAAGTTCAAAATAGCCTTGCAAGTAATAAAACAAAACTACAATCTGTAAAAAGTTCTTTGGTATCACTCCAAAGACAGCTGCCAGAGCAAAAAAGAAAAGTTACAACTGCTCAACAAGAGCTTACAAGATTACAAAGAACTTTAGATCAGGAGGAAGGAAAGCTTCATCAGCTAGAGCAGAGAAAGCGTGAGATTTCTCAAAGACTTTCAACAACTCAAAAAGAAGAGGAAGGTTTAAGAAATGCTTTAAACCATGTATCAAGACGTCTGGCAGAGTTAAACTCGTTAATTCCTTCTCTTGAAAGAGATCTTTCGGAGTCTAGTAGAGTATTAACACAAAGAGATAGTGAGTTAACTCGTACCTTAAGAGATATATCAGATACTGATTATTCAATTCAAACAGTAAGCAGCGAAATACAACAATTAAGATCTCAGCGTTCAAATGAAGAGTATGCTTATAATGCAAGATATAGTTTATATATGCAGAAGCTTGCAGATGCCAAGACTTTAGGGGCATCTCAAACTGATATTGCTTATGAACTAGCAAACGATGCAGGAAGAGTTTATGCACAAAAAAGAGGTACTCAATTAGGGCAAGAACTTGGAAGCGACCTAGGATCAGCGCAAGCTAAATACTGGTCAAACATTAGAGCAGAAGTGCAAGGTTATGCTAATGGGCATGAACTTGGTTATGCTTCAGAAGAGCAATTGAGAGCAGGACAAATTGCAGGGCAGAATGCAGGTGTGAATGCTGCAAATTCTTATGCTCAAACAGAGCTAAAACCAAAGTTTTTCCAAAGTCTATATGAAGAATTACTTGAAGGTCCTATAGGACAAATGCTTGCTCCTTTGTCCCTAAGTGATTCAGCTCAAGACAAAACTTTAGAAGAGTCTTTAAGTGAAAGTATGATCAAAAACGTAGTTGAGATAAATAGCTTCAATGAGATAACACCTGTTACATCTCTAGAAGTTCGTAGTTCACAAGAACTTAGAACAAGCTTGGACTCTAATATTTTAAGTCTTGATCAAAAACTCAATATTGCTCAAAATCAAGTAGACAAATATTCCCAAGCTGCTAATGCTTATGAAAATGTATCTACAATCCCTTATAAAACAGCAAATTGTAATGGTGTTTACAAGGGAGTTAAAGAGTTCGTAGCAGCTTGTAAGTCAAACTATAAATCGGTCTTTAAAAGTAAATATACTAATGAGCACTTTGCAACCTTTGAGTCAGAGTTTCCTGTGATCCTAGCTGATAATTTAGAAACTGCGAGAGAAGAATCACTAGTTGCTGGTTATGATCAAAGTTATGAGACAGCTTTTAGTATTGCTAAAAACGATGGGCTAAGCGATGGACAAGAGCAAATCTATGCAGAGACTTTTGCTGTAGCAAAAGCTGATGCTTATGATGCAAGATTACCAATCGCAACAGATATTGCAAAAACTCAAGCTCAAAATGAAGTTAGAGATTGGACGAGTAAAAAAGCCAGCGTAACTTTAGTTAGTGCATCTTTAACGAAAGTAAATCTTAGAGGAGGGCAGAGCTCGTCTGTAGTTTTAAAACTTAAAAATATTTCACCTGTAGCGACACAAAAGCCAGTAGAAGTCGTGATCACTGAAGCTAGTTCTAATATCGTTCTGTCTCAAAGGTCTGTCTTAATTAATAACCTCAAAGGAAAGTCGATAACAACAAAGCAATTATTAAGCTTTGATGTCCGAAATGATGCTCCTTCAAATCAAAAAGTTTTCTTATCTGGTAAAGTAATACTTCCTGGTAATAAATACCAAGCACAGCGAGTTGAAACATTTACTGTTTCAGGAACAACCATTGTAAACCCTAAAGCTAATATTGCTTATAACTTTGATAGAACTCCTCAGATTGTTACTCGTTGGAGAAATAATACGATCATGCATAATTTAGACCTTGAAGTATCACCTGCAGTTGAAAGTTTACCGGCAGGGTACACTGTAAGTTTAAAGCCTGTAGGACCTAATACTGGAGGAATTAATACTAGTCGTACTGTTATGACTCAAAACACAGGATCTCTAGGTCGTGGACAAGTAAAGAAAATCAGATTTACTTATAGCTTCTGGATAAAGTGGAGAAATAAGCCTATTACATTAGAAGTTACTTATTCTCATAGAGGCGAAGTTGTTAAAAAAGATACCTTAACAGTAACACCTTACTAAAAAATAATCTCAAGAGGGCCATATTTGGCCCTCTTCTCTTTTCTATAACTAATTTCCATAGTATTCTTCTTTCAAAAACTATTGAGAGGATATTATGTCTGTAAGAGTTAGACTCGCTCCGTCACCAACTGGGAACCTTCATATTGGAAATGCAAGAACTGCCATTTACAATTTTTTGTTTGCAAAGAAAATGCAAGGAAGTTTTATAATAAGAGTTGAGGACACAGATTTAGAGCGTAGTACAAAAGAGTTTGAACAAAATCAAATGGAAGATTTGAAATGGTTGGGCCTTCAAGCTGATGAATCCCCTGCCAACCCAGGAGAGTTTGCTCCTTATAGACAATCGGAAAGGTTAGAACTTTATAAAGACTATGCTCAAAAATTACTTGATGAGGGAAAAGCTTTCTATGATTTTTGCTCAGATGAAGAGCTTCAGATTATGAGTGAAAAAGCTAAGTCGGAAGGAACATCACCCTATACCGGAAAATGGAAAAAAGCTGAGCATTGGGACGAAGCAAAATCTAGAGTTGCTGCTGGGGAAAAAGCGCCTATTCGTTTTTTGGTACCAGATAAGGCCTATAGTTTTAAAGACTATGTTCGGGGTGAAGTTAAGTTTCCAGCAGGAATGGTTGGAGACTTTGTTATTTTAAGGTCTAATGGAATGCCTACTTATAATTTTTGTAATGTTGTTGATGATGCTCTTCAAAAAATGACTCATATTATTCGTGGTGAGGATCATACCAATAATACTTTAAGGCAATTAATGATTTATGAAGCTCTTGATTTTGATATCCCTGAGTTTGCTCACGTCTCTTTATTAATAGGTGAGGATCGTCAAAAACTATCAAAAAGACATGGAGTTACCTCTGTTCGCCAGTACCGAGAAGATGGATATTTACCTGAGGCGCTATTTAATTATCTTTGTCTTTTAGGATGGTCTCATCCCGAAGAAAAAGATGTCTTTAATTGGCAGGATATTGCTAATGACTTCTCCTTAACTAGATTTTCAAAATCTCATGCAATCTATGATGTAGAAAAATTAAAATGGATCAACGGACAGCATATTAAAAATATGGAAGCCGAAGAATTGTTACAAAAAGTTAGACCTTTTATAAAAAATGAATTTTTTCATTCCCAAACTAAAGAATGGCAATTGTCATTTGTGAGTTTGTTTCAAGATAAGGTTCAGCTTTTAAAGGAATTTGAAAGTAAAATAAATGAATATGTATTATTTGAGAGCTTAAATTCATCAAGTGAACTTGATGAGATAATGGGGTGGGAGACAACTCCGCAAATTCAAGATCATGTAAAAGCAGAGCTTGCGAAAATTGATACTGACTTTATTCAAGCCGAAGACTTAGATTCTTGGATGAATTACTGTAAGAAGGAATTAAAAATAAAAGGCAAACCACTTTTTATGGGTTTTCGAGGAGTATTAACAGGCATGAATCATGGCCCGGACTTAAAAGTATTAGTTCCTCTAACGCCTGTGAGTTTATTGAAAAAAAGATTAGGGGTATAGGTTAGTTTTTATGATTGAAAGAATACCGACAAATAAAAAAGAACATCGAAATTTTATTGAAAATATTATTGCTGAAGACCTAAATAAGAATACTCATGATGGATGGGTGATCACTCGGTTCCCTCCTGAGCCTAATGGCTATCTACATATAGGTCATGCTAAAGCAATATGCTTAAACTTTGGATTGGCACTTAGTAATGCACCAAAATCCAAGTGCCATTTACGCTTTGACGATACCAATCCAGAGAAGGAAAGTACTGAGTATGTTGAGTCTATTCAAGAAGATATAAAATGGCTTGGTTTTGACTGGAAAGAAAACCTTTTTTTCTCCTCAGATTATTTTGATAAATTATATGATTTTGCTGTCGAACTCGTTAATAAGGGGCTTGCTTATGTTGATGATCAAACTCCAGAGGAAATTGCAAACTCAAGAGGTTCGTTTGAAAAAGCAGGTACTAATTCTCCCTACAGAGATAGAAGTGTTGAGGAAAACTTAGACTTACTCCAAAAAATGAAAGCTGGAGAGTTTAAGGATGGAGAGCGTGTTCTTCGAGCTAAAATTGATATGGCATCAGCTTTCATGTGTATGCGTGATCCGATAATTTATAGAGTTAAACATATTCATCATCACAGAACTGGCGATAAATGGTGCATTTATCCAATGTACGATTTTACTCATGGTTTAAGCGATGCAATTGAGGGAATTACTCATTCCCTTTGTACTTTAGAGTTTCAGGACAATAGAAGACTCTACGATTGGTTTGTAGAGAATGTTTCTGCTCCAAGCCGCCCACACCAATACGAGTCAGCAAGATTAAACTTAGATTATACAGTTATGAGTAAAAGAAAATTACTTGAACTTGTGGAGAAAAAAGTTGTTGATGGCTGGGATGATCCAAGAATGCCAACCATTAGCGGTGTCAGACGTAGAGGTTATCCTCCGATGGCGATTCAAAAGTTTATGGAGCAGATAGGGGTTGGAAAACAAGATTCAGTTATTGAACTTTCTATTTTAGAAAATTGCGTAAGAGATGAGTTAAACCGTACAACAAAGCGTTGCATGGGGGTTCTTGAGCCGTTGAAGGTTACGATAACAAATTGGGATCAGGCCCCTAAAGAAATTAAAGCTCCTTTTCATCCTCAAGATGAAAGTTATGGCGAGCGAACTATAAAACTTGATAAAGAAATTT
>CATLVU010000076.1 GCA_950061135.1 uncultured Oligoflexia bacterium | reverse complement strand
ACAGTTTATGCTTTTAAAAGGCAATGCAGTCATAGTAAATGTCGCTCGTGGAAATATCATTGATGAAGATGCTTTAGTTCAATATTTTTTAAAAACAAATATAAGGCTATCTTTTGATGTATTGGCCCATGAGCCACTTAGTATAGACTCGCCCTTTAAAAAAATTTTCGGTTCTAAAAGACTTTTACTTACTCCACATATTGCCTGGGGCTCTTATTTGGCCAAAGACGAACTTGTGAAACGAACAATTTTAAATGTGTCAAGCTTTGCCTCGCGTTAAGTGCGCTATTTGTTAAATACAGCCCTAATAATGCAAATTATAAGCTATTTTCTTTGACTTTTTCTGCCGTTGGGTTGAACATTTTTTTATCGTTTTTTATATAAAGGAGAATATAAAATGTCTAAATCAAAAGAAATGTTACTAGTAGGATCTAAAACTAAGGAAGCTTTAAAAGGTTCTGGAAAAGAAACTTTTAATGTATCTGCAGATGCTCTTGAAGGATTAAATGATTACGTTTATTGGCTTGTAGAGCAAGCTCAAAGAAGATGTAAAGAAAATGGAAGAAAGACTATCAGAAAGCACGATATTCTTTCTTAATTGAAATTTAAATTTATTTCAAATAATAAGGGCCCTAATTAGGGCCTTTTTTTGTGTAAGTTCTTGTAATTTTTATATGTGACGGTCTTTTTAATGCCAAATACTGCATTGCCATATATAAACGTGCCCATGGAAATAAGACTAGCAAATATTCAGGATATATCATCTTTACTAGAGCTGTATTCAATGGCCTATAAGGGGACTTATCCCGATTCTACTTTTACAAAAGTAGATAATCTTATTGCTTTAATTAAGTCAGAAAATCGATATTTATTTGTTGCAGAAAAGGAGTCAAAGATTATTGGCTCTGTGCTTTTTATGTATGATGAAGAGCATTTATTAAGCAAAGCTGGTGGTGCTGTCGTAGACCCAGAGTTTCGTGGTAATAATATAACAAGAAAGATTTTAGATTATGGTGTTAATTATTTAAGAGAGAATACCAGTGGTAGTGATTTAACTTATATAACTACTAGAACAGTTAATCTAGCGGCTCAGCATCTTACAAAGAAAATGGGTTTTGTAGAACTGGGGATTTTTCCAAACGTTCACAAAACATTTGAATATGAAACCCATGCATTAGGTGCGATGTTTTTCAATGATTGTTTTAAAAAAAGATATACATCTTTTGATCAACATCCAGCAACATATCCACTTTTCAAAATAGCACAAAAGGTATGTGGACTCCCTGAAATGAATGAAGCGAAATCTTGGCTTAAAAAAGATTATCGAGGAGGGGTACCTGTTTTAGAAGTTGTTGAAGCTAAAGAGTTTTTAAATCATCGCTTTCAAAACCTAATGGCGAGAAGAGAAATTGATTTAGGCTTTTTACCTTTTCACAAACCTAATATCTTAATTACTTCTCCTGATCAAAAAGTTGAAGTTTTTATTCATGAAAACGAAGCTGATAAGCATTGTGTTTTTGCTGGTCTTAAGATGGACAGAGAAGTTTCTTTAACAGACTTGTTCTTAACAGTTTGTAATATTCTTAGAGATCGTGGTGTTCGATATATTGAAGTTATAAGTCGTGCAAATAGATTGAATTTTATTGATAAGCTCTGTCAGGCAAAATTTTTACCTAGTGCTTATGTTCCGGCTTTTCAATTGGAAGGACAGAAACGATTTGATTATGTTGTCTTTAGTCGCTCCTTTGAGGTTATCGATGTTAAGAATATTGAGTTAACTGGAACCAATGAAGAATATTTAAATGCATATGTTGATCTGTGGGAAAAAACATTTTTAGGAAGAAGAAGATGAAAGGCTTTGAGCTTTTATCAAGTCAAAACTCTTTTGTTAAAGACGATAATATTTTTTTAGCAAGCTTTCGTGAAACTGCACAATTTCATTACAACAATAATGCTTTTATTAAATTCCTATGGGATAAAAATGCAATTAATCCAAAAGATATTAATAGCGTTCAAGATTTAGAAAGCGCTCCATATACATTAGTTAATATCTTTAAAGACTTTGAGCAGATAACAGGGCCGTATTCTGAAATTGTATTAACACTCGGTAGCTCAGGTACTTCGGGACAAAGGTCCTTGATTCATTTAAATCTAGAGTCATTAGATAATGTTAAAAAAATGGCCTATAAAATTCATAAAGATCTGAAGATAGTAGATGATCAAAAATATAATTATTTATGTTTTACTTATGATCCGAAAATTGCCAATGATGTTGGAACTGCGTTCACAGATGAGTTGCTAACTAGCTTTACTCAAAAGAATGAAGTCTATTATGCATTAGAGTTTGATAATAAAAAAAATGATTTTACTTTTGATGTTAATAAGGTGATTCAGAAACTTAAAGATTATGCACAGGAAGATATACCTGTAAGGATTCTAGGATTTCCTGCTTTTTTGTATAAAACAATTTGTGAGATGAAAGAATCTCTCATCTTGCCAGAAAACTCTTGGGTACAGACTGGGGGAGGATGGAAAACTGAGCAAAACTTAATGCTTGATAAGTTTAAGTTTAGAGATTTAGTTTACAAGAAGTTAAATATTTTACCTCAAAATAATAGAGATATGTTCGGGATGGTAGAACATGGAGTCCCGTACTTAGATTGTGAGCAAGGAAAAATGAGAATACCTAATTTTTCCAGAGTATTAATTCGTGATCCAAAGACTTTAAAAGTTTTGAAAGATGGAGAAAAGGGGATATTACAACTTATCTGTACTTACAATACTTCTTATCCTGCATTCAACCTTTTAACCACAGACTGGGCAGTTAAAAATAAGGATGATAGTGGAGAGTATATCGAGATTTTGGGTCGTGGTGGTGTAAATAAAAATAAGGGCTGCGCTCTTAAAGCATTAGAAGTAATGAGAGCTTAAGATGTATTGTTTTGGTAGATGGGACAAAGACTTATCAAACCCTATTTCAATTTGTGAAAGGGCTCACGAACTTAAAAATGAGTATCGACGTCAAGATATTGAGAGGATTATCGATGTTCTAGATAAAGTAGGTGATTCTTGGAGTTATAATTCAAATAATTATCAGCAGGCACATAAGTTTTTAGAAACTTCTTTTGATTCAAAGATGAATTGTTATATGCTTGATGTTCTTCCTTTATTATTGAATAAATCGTCATTAAGAAAAAGACTTCAAGCTGAGTTTAAAGATTTAAATTTACTCGATGATTTTGGGGTAGTTCCAGAGTATTCAGGAGAAGTTTATTATAAATCTCACGGTGTTTTGTTGCATATTACTGCCAGTAATGTAGTTTTAGGTGCCGTAGACTCATTAATTATGGGACTTATAACTAAAAATATTTGCATATTGAAAATTGATGCTTCTATGCAAAACTTTATTAAGCTGTTTATAGACTCCATTATACAAATTGATAAAGATAAAGTTCTTGCTGATAAATTTGCTTTTTTTAGTTGGAAAGGAGGAGAACATCCTTGTGAGCAAATTTTTAAAAAAAATGTAAATGCTATTATTGCTTGGGGAGGAGAGAGCTCAGTTAAGTCTTTAAAAAAAGATCTGCCTCTTGCTGTAAAGTTTATTGAACATGGACCTAAGATTTCCTTTCAAGTTATTACCAATAAGTTTCTAGAAGAAAATAATATTGAAGTTGTTGCTAAAAAATTAGCTACAGATATTTGTATGTGGGATCAACATGCTTGTGCCAACTCTCAAAATCTTTTTTTGCAAGATGATATTGATAAGGAATGGTTCTTAGACAATCTTGCCAAAGCTATGGATCGTTTTGATATACCTCTTGGAGCGGTTAGTAGTGATGAAGCGCTTGAGAAATTAAAAGAAAAAGCACGATCGGAGTTTTTGGAATTTAAAGATAATTTACCATATAGATATGAGCAAAAATTTTTTATAAGCTTTGATGAAACTTTGCATTTGCGTTCGAGTGCTCTAAATAGGCATCTTATTATTAAAAGTTTCAAGAGTCTTGTTGATATAGTCTCAGCAATTGATAAATATGATTATTATCTACAGACATGTGGTTTGGGTGTTTCAAACGAAGAGTATCCACTCTATCGATTTGAACTAACAAGTGCCGGTGTTAAAAGAATTACTCAAATAGGGCAGATGTTAAACTCAGTTGAGGGATCATCCCACGATGGCAGATTTTCCTTGTTGGAATTGACTGAGGTTGTCTGCGATGAGTCCTCATGGGTTGATTATAAGCATTGTACTCATTCATTTTCAAAAGAAACTGTTAATGAAAGTATTATTCGAAATAAAAAAGGTATTGTTTATGGAACTGGAGGCACAACAGGTAATCCTAAATATGTTTTTTACTCTAACAATGAGTTTCAAAGAATCAGTAAAACTTTAGCAAACTCTTATTATGATTTAGGTCTTAATAACAATGATCGAGTTTTAAATCTTTTTATGGCCGGAAATCTTTGGTCTTCTTTTAGTGCAATCCAATATGCCTTGGACGACTTGAATGTTGTACAATTTCCTCTAGGTGGTAATGCTTCTAAAGAACAAATTATCAAACTTATTGATGATTTTAATATAAATACATTATTTGGCATCCCTAGTAATGTTCTGGAGCTTGGAAAATCGATTAAGGGTAAAGTTAAAAAAGTTTTTTACGCTGGTGAGAAATTAACCCAAAAACAATTTGATTATTTGAAAAATGAATTGCTGATTGAAGATATTTTTTCAGCTGGATATGCCTCTGTTGATGTAGGCCCTATTGGATATCAAACACGTGATTGTAAACTTAATGAGCATTATTTATTTGATAATATGTTGGATTTAAAGGTCATTGACGGTGAAGGGGTTGTAACATCAAAGTTTAGAAAAGCAATGCCTATTGTTGATTACAGTACTGGTGATTTAATAGAGTTAATTAACGATAGTGATCGTTCGAAAACAAAATTTAAGATTCTGGGGCGTAAAGATCAAACAATATTTATATGGTCATCTAGAATTAAGTTTGTAGAAATTGCAGCCGCCTATGGGGCCGAAGATTTTCAAATTCAGATAGAAAATGAAGTTAATCCCGTAATGAATATTTTTGGAATGAACCAAGTGAGTTCTGAGGTATTTATTGAAAGACTTTTAAATAATTGTGCTGACTTGAGAGAGACGCATGACGCAGAGTATTTAAAAAATCGAATAAAAATTAGTAAACAAGAATTAAAAGCTAATAAACGAACTGGAAAAACTCCCAAGCTAATTGATCTTAGATAAATCTACCTTTAAGAATTGAATATTTTGTGTCACAATTTGTGAATAAATGAAGGAGAGATTATGGGACGGTTTAAGTCAGGTGTTTTGTTTGGTGACGATGTATTAGAATTATATGAAACTGCTAAAAAAGAAGGTTTTGCATTACCAGCAGTTAATGTAGTTGGCACAAATTCTATAAATGCTGTCTTGGAAACTGCTAAAAGTTTAAATTCTCCTGTTATAATTCAATTCTCAAACGGTGGAGGCTCTTTTTACGCTGGAAAGTCATTGGATAATACAAATGAGCTTGCTGCTATTGAGGGTTCTATCTCAGGTGCATATCATGTACATAGAATGGCAAAAATTTATGATGTACCAGTTATTTTACATACTGACCACGCAGCAAAAAAGTTGTTACCTTGGATTGATGGCCTATTAAAAGCAGGCGAAGAGTTTTATGAGCAAAATAAGAGGCCATTATTTTCTTCTCATATGATTGATTTATCTGAAGAACCTATTGAAGAGAATATTGAAATAAGTTGTAAATATTTAGAACGAATGAAAAAAATAGGAACTCATCTAGAAATAGAATTAGGAGTTACAGGTGGAGAAGAAGACGGCGTAGATAATACAGGAATTGATAATTCTCTATTATATACTCAGCCAGATGAAGTTGCATTTTCTTATGAAAAGTTAAATGCAGTATCACCATATTTTTCTATCGCTGCTTCTTTTGGAAATGTTCATGGTGTGTATAAGCCGGGCAATGTAAAGTTGACTCCTGTAATTTTAAAAAACTCTCAAGCTTTTATTTGTGAAAAATATAACCTGTCAGGAAACCCTGTGAATTTTGTATTTCATGGTGGGTCAGGATCTACTCAAGAAGAGATAAGAGAAGCGATTGGTTATGGCGTTATAAAAATGAATTTGGATACAGACTTACAATGGGCCTATTGGGATGGCGTGAGAGAATATGCTTCTAAGAATCACGAATATCTTCAAGCGCAAATTGGTAACCCTGATGGAGATGATAAGCCTAATAAAAAGTATTACGATCCAAGAAAATGGCTTCGGGAGGGTGAGCTTTCATTTGTTAAAAGATTAACTAGATCATTTGAAGATTTAAACTGTTTAAATAAAAACTAAAAAAGGATTTTTATGAAAAAGCTTTTGTTAATTATTAGTATCTTATATTCACAATTTTCATTTGCTTACTTACAATACTGTTCTAACTTTGGGGATGGAGTAAGCTATAGTTATCAATCATGTGTAAACAGTAATTTTAGAACCATTGAGCGAGAATTTGCTGATGAAAATCTTTTTTTACAATACTGTAGTAATTATGGAGATGAAGTTCAGTATAGTTTCACTAGTTGTATTCAAAGTAATTTCAGAGCAATTGATCGCGTTATTGATCAAGCGCTAATGTATTGCTCGAATTTTGATAGAAATCGTTTAGGTTATTCATTTGTAAGTTGTTCTAATAGCAATTTCTCTTCAATTGAAAGGAATTTTCCTCAAAGATAAACTCTAAAAGCAATGCCAGCTTTGCTATTAACAAGGTTGGTAGTTTGCTTGGTTGCATCTGCTAGAGTTTCTCTTGTCTGAACTGATTCTACAGCGCCATAAAAACTCATATCGTAATTTTTAGAAAGTGGAAAATTAAAATTGATTTTTACTGATGGAAGAACTGCAGAAGTCCCTGAACTGGCCTGACCTATTGTTTCTGTGTAGGACTGGCCTAGGCCGAGCCCAAATGCAAGTGATATTCTAGAATTATAAAAATCTCTTAATTGATCAAAATAATATCTACCTTCAACCATTCCAAGAAATCTTTGTTGGTTATAACTTGCTGTTTCGATGTTAACTATTTCTTTTGTGTAGCGAAGACCTAGTGCTATTGCATAGTTACGATTAAATTCTTTTTGAATATAGCCCTCAAATTGGTAGCCGCCTCTTTCTGTTACAGTTGTATCAGCATTACTAACAGACTCAGATAGGCCACGTGAAAATGATAGATGGGTTTCTACTGCATAACGAGGTTCATAAATTTCGGACTTAATATATTTTGATTTAACTGATTCAGGATTTAAGGTCCATAGGTACTCAGTGGCATCATACATAGTTACTATTTCATCTCGCTTAAATGGAATTTTAGTGTTTTGGTTCTCTATTTTCCATTGAGTATATTCTCCTGTTACTTTAATGGCGGTTGCAATGACACTTATATTATTTGCAGTAAAAGTAGACTTTTTTCCTACCGTAATGCCATCTCTTGTTCCTTTTCTTGTTACAAAAGTTTTTTTACTTTCAGAGATGCCTTGAATGAATATCAGTTCATAACTAAATACTTGTAGACTAGAAAAAGCAATAAAAAGAAAACAAATAATCCTCATAGACTAATTTTATCATGAGTAAACTACTGGACGAAAATGGTAAAAAATTCCTATGGAGCGACATATGGTGTTTGGTAAACACCGCCAGAACTAGTTTCGTCAGCAGTAAAAGTCGCAGCATCAATATTTAATATACCTTGAATTAGCTCATCTGCCCCAGAAGTGTCTTCGTGAAACCCAACTAGTAAAATTGAGTTTATATTTTCATTAGTAGTAGCTGCTGCATCCCCAATAATAACATCTTCAATAGGGCCATGTAATACAATTGGTAATTGCGATAGGCTAGACGTTGTTCTTGATCTTATTTTTGTACATCTAGAAATATCGGCATTTGATGATCCGTCATAATTACAATTTATTATTGGTGAAGAGTTTTTAACTTCCAATAAATAAGCATCATCGTTAGTATCTAGAACTGCAATGAATAATTGGTTATCAAGCACACCTGGTGCAATATCAAAAAACTGTAAATTTGCAGAATCAGCTAAATCAAAGCCAGCATCTAGATCCAGACTCAAAGTAGGGTTGCCTCCAGCAATGTCATAACCATCAGCATCTACACTATATCTTGCATACGCTAATCTTCCATCATTATTATATCCAATAAGAAAAGCATTATCATTATTTGTTGTGTTGTTTCCTGCTGTGATTCTAATGTTTGAGATATTCGAATCACCAAATACATCAAGATCAGTTTCTTCAATGGTGGTAGAACCATTATCAAGTTCGTATAAACCTATATTCCCATTTGTAAAGCTTTTAACTGCTATTAGCATTCTTCCATCAGGGCCTAAGACATTATCAATCTCTTCAGCTTGGATTGTTGCATTGATATTGTTTTTTGTAGCACCTGAAGATGAAAGATTAAGTCCTAAAGTACCTTGAAACATTCTCACTGTGAATTTACTAGCTCCTGAGAGTCCGCCATCAATGATAGGTAGTTGCCATCTGTTAGCAACACTATTAACTACAATCTTCCCAATATCTGTGGCTTCAATATCTGCTTCAAGAAAATCATTTTGTTCAACACCCTCAAGGGTTATTTGATTAACATTTACATCCGCAGTAAAACCTTGAAGTACAGCGCTTGTGGAGTTATTTATTAAATCTGCAAGTTGCGCGGCCATATCTCCTGCTGAAGCACATGGAGATCCAGCAGTACAAAAGTCAGTTCCAAATTCAAAAGTAACACTTGAGCCATGTAAGTTAAATTGAACATCACCAGCAGTAAAATCATTTGCAGTGATGGTTAATTCATCACCAACAACTGCTTTAGTCCAATCTCCATTGACAGTTACACCAGCATCAAGGCCTGTATATGAAAAATCAAATTTCCCATCATCATTAAGACCTAGCTTGCCACCACTAATATCGATTCTTCTAATATGAACTTGATCAACACTGCTAATGTCTGCCATATAGGCAATGTATAATGAGTCTGAATTAGTATCACCTGCAATCGATAAGTTTGTTATATTTGCGGGAGCGGAGCCTGATGTTGTAGAGCTAAATGATACTGAGAATAACTCCTCTGCATTTGCAATTGAGCCAGTTCTTTGCGCCGTGAATGCACTATTAGTAAAAACAACGCTTTTTTCGACAACGATTTGCTTGTTAGTAGCTGAGTAGGCGGTATAAGTAACAATACGATCAGCTTGACTTGTATCTACCCAAATCGCAGCTTCTCCTTCTGGAGTGTGATCAGTTATTATTCCTCCGTTACCATCTGCTTCGAACATATTTGAATAAACTGCTAAATCCCAATCACCAGTATCTAGTAGAGCATTATTACAATCGTTGCCAGCTCCATTCATTGGGTCTTTGTCTGCACCTGCTGAATCTACACCATCATCTCCGATGCATAATTTAATACTTACTCCTGTACCAGTCTGATTTGCAAAGTCTATTTCAGCGCCTGGAGTCCAAACAAGTACTCTTTGATCTGCACCAGAAATAGGTTCATAGCCACCACCTGTATTGATCATCCATTGATAAACAATTTCATCACCGTCACTAACAGAAGCATCTGTAATTGCTACTGGGTCAATAGTTATTGGAAACCCTGGAAAGGCAATTAAATTTGCCGGTTGAGCTGGGTCAAAATTATTACTATCAAATTGTGGATCAGGATTATTATTATTTATTAAAACTGTAATGACTTCAGAATCAGTGTTAACAGCAGAGCCATCTTCTGTGCTTAATTCAGTTACAGTAATTCTATAAAAAACACTGGCTTGATTAGTTCCAGTTACAGTAGATTCAGGAATCATATAGTTTAAAGCTGTTCTCACTGGATTATCATCACTATCTGCTGTTACTGTTGTCGATACAATCGATGGAACGCTAACTGTATCACAGTTAACATCGGCACATCTATCAACTCTTATAGTATGTGAATCTCTCTGCGCATCACTAACACTAACAAAAAATTGTATCGTATCATTTTCGTCTACAGAACCGCCGTCAAGATCAATTGCTGTGGCAGGAGAAGCTTGAAATGCTAAATATGATTGACCATCATCTCCCGCTGGAGTAGAACCATTATCTTGAGCAAATGCATTTAAGACAGGGGCAGTATTTGATGGATTAACAGTATTGATAGTCCAGTTTACAGTGTTTGATGTTCTGTTATCTGGGGTGATAAAAGGGCTATCTTCATCTGTTACTTGAGCGTAAACTGAGTAACTTTGTAAGTCGGCATTTATAGGCCCTTCTGTATCGTAAGAGTTAATAGTTAAAGTACATATATATCTTGTAGAATTATTTGTTTGAGTAAAATCATGGAAACAATCTGAACTTGATAAAGAAGCAGAGTTATCTAATAGTTCGTTTTCAAGAAAAAATTCAACTCTAAATTTTTCAAAATCTCCACCACCGCTAAAGTCAGCCGGGTCATAATCATCATCGCTTACAGTTATTGCAATTTGAAAAGGAGTATCCTGAGTAATAGTACAAGCAGTACCTGTTGTGGTTGTACTAGAGCCACATGGCAAGGTTGTATTAGCAGAGTCAATAACAATCGTTGGATTGGTATTTTTCGCTCTTACATTTAAAAACCATTTAAATCTAGATATCTCTGTAAAGCCGTTATAGTCAGGCTTGTCTGAAGTACCAGTATATTTATCATATACAACAGCTTCAAGGTCGTGCAATTCTGATATTTGAGTTGCAATATCATAACTAAAATCATTTTCATCACTTAGGCAAAATGCAGTACTCGCTGAGCTTATTTGAATTTCAGTTGCGCTAGCAATATTATTTCCATCTATTTTAAAATCAACAAAGACTCCGTTATTATCAACTCCGTCAATCGAGTCTACTTGGACGCAAAAATCGACATTTGCACCAGATGAATTAAAAAATCCATTATTGGTAATTTCAACTTCATCAATTACAGTAATAGAGCTTCCTGATAAAGGAGTAGTCCCTGCAACACTGGCAGTCGCAAACTCAGGAAGGTTATTTTGGATTGACCAAGTAAAGCTGTCATATTGGAAGTTAGAAATATCCTCAGTTAATTGCAGTGTAACAGTATAGCTACCAGCTCCAATATAATATGAAGCTGTACTTCGAGGGTCAAAATCAAAGTCTAAAGCTGTAGAGGATGATGAGAAGGTTCCTGATTCTCCTGCAACAGCAGCACCGTTAACAAACCATTGATAGTTAATATTTGATATTCCATCAGAGTTAGAGATATTAGCACTAATATTTGTAGGCGAACTAGTCATTCTTGTAGAAAAAGGAGATGAAGTAATAGGAGCGATACTCGGTGTTTCTTCGTCTCTAAGGTTTATAGACCAACTTCGTGAATCAATATTAGTGTTTCCCGTGACATCAAATAATTGGACTTCTAAAACATAGGCACCTGCTGCAAAATTTGTTGGGTTTAAAACAACACTTGTTCCGGTGCCAAAAAGAATAGTATTCCCATTTGGAAAGGTTAGAAACCATTTAACAGTAAAACCATTATCAAATGGGTCTGAGACTGTAATAGAATGTGTAATTGAACTATCCGATGGTCCTAATGTATAAGAGTTTAGCGGACTGATACTCGCAATGTTTGTTGTATCCGATACAGCTCTTGTTTGCACACAACGTCTTTTAGTCGCATCAAAAGCTTCATTACTTCCACATTGAGTAACTTTCTCTTGTGGAAGACATCCTGCTAATAAAAAAATTAATAATACAATACTTTTCATTTTTTCTAATTCACCTTAAATTCCTTTATATTTATCGGAATTCTTTTTTAATAATTTAAATTATCTCATGTTGCTAATTTTTTACGTGATTTCGTGGACTTACAGTCGGGCAAAATCGTAAAGTGCCTTAATTTTTACTCAATAATTGAAAGCAAAGACATTTTAGATGTTTAAAATAGTTCGTTTTGGAATATCAAAATAATCTTTGTATTCAAGGACCATTTTATTGTCAGAAATTGAATAGAGGTTTAAAACCTTATAAACATCAGAATCAAGAACTAATTGTTTTATAATTTCTTGTTTTTTTAAATCATATGTAATGAAAATAAATTGGTCTATTTTTTGGTCAAGGTTTAAATCTGCAGGAGTGATTGCAAATAATATTGTTCCTTTGATTATTAAATAACTTGAGTTTTCAAGCTCGGCTAATTCGAATTGTTCATGAGTTCTTTGATGTCTACTAATAAGAAGTTTTAATTGATTAAAGCATAAAGGCAAATTAAGTTCTATTGATTCCGAACAATCATATTTTGATTTTAAATAATCATCAATCTGATCATTATTTATATCAACTACAAAGTTTTGAACTGAGCGATAAGTTACAAGATTAGTATCATTACCTGTACCCATTCCCATAGCACCATTTACAGTAAGGCTAATAGTAGTACTGTCTTCTCCTGTTTCATTAGACACTGTTACTGTATAGGCGGTCACAGTAGAGCTCTCATTTGGAGTACCGCTTATCGTGCCATTAGTCGAATCAATAGTTAAACCACTTGGTAAAGGAGGAGCGAT
>CATLVU010000075.1 GCA_950061135.1 uncultured Oligoflexia bacterium | reverse complement strand
CCTGAAGTGCTAATTGTACCTGTTGTTTTAATTTGTACGACTTCAAGAGAAGCAGCGGGCGTTGCCGTCCCAATCCCAACCTTGCCCCCCATAAAAATAAAATCAGGATTTGTTGTACTATTTCCAAAAGTTATCTTCTCAGCTGTGTCCGTGGTGTCCACGTTAATATATTCATCTGTGTTTTGCTTGAGTACAAAGTTTGAAGCTGTGTTATCTGCCATATCAAAAACTGCAATTGGACTTAGGGTTGATGCAAACACATCAAGTTTGGCTGAAGCCGAATTTGAACCAAGGGCTAAGTTTCCATTGTTATCGATGACCGCTTTAGTATCAGAATTGACTTTAAATTGAATCTCTCCACTTCCATTTCCATCACTATCAGCATTTAAAACGACATTGGTCGCTTCACCTGTTCCAGAACCTCCACCAGTAGAAACTTCATCATCTTGAGCAATCCATTTTGTTCCATCATATTTTAAAACTTGTCCTGTTAGGGGGGCCACAGTAAGATCAACATCTCCTAGCTCATCTAGGTTATAATCACCCTCTTGAGGAGTGACTGCGCCTGTTCTAGTATTAAAGCTAGTAATCTCCGCTGAATTTACAATTCTATCCCAAGCAGTTCCATTAAATATTGCCCAATCTCCGTCATTCCATGTGTTGATTCCATCGATCATTGTTGAACCTGAAACCGATACTACATAGTAATCGCCTGAGTTTGGTGCAGGAGCTACTCCGTAACCTCCGTCAGCAAGATCTTGGTCATTGGTATCAGCATCCCATGTCCCTAGAAGGTTAAGTCCACTAAGAGGTCTTGGCTCCCATTCATTATTTGTTTGGTTATAAATTAGAACATCACCATCGGCCGCTCCCATATCTGCAAGTTTTGATGCAGTAACGGCTCCATCTTGCAAAGTAAAAGTAATATCAAAAGTTGCTGAACCATGAGCATTAGATAAAACGAGAGAAAAAGCTTTACCAACCACAAAAGAGAAAGCTTTTAGTCCATTGGCGATAAGCTGTGAATTTGATTTTGATTCAATAGAAAACTCTTCGTTAAAGCCATCATTACTTTTAACGACAACTTTAGTGACGTTTTCAAGACCTGAGCCTGTAACTTTAAGCTGGTTATTTTCAATTTTAATATTAGTGGCCACTGCTCTTAGGCTTTGGGCTTTCTTCTCCTTTAAGCCTGTAAACTTTAATTCTGACTTTTTAGTACAGCTTGTAGCAAGTAAAAGCATAAGAAGAATGAATCTAATCATAACGTCTAACCTTGAGATTAATAACTATTTTCCTATTATATGACTCGGAATATTTTCTTGATAGCTTGAATCAAAATTCGCAGGGTTGAGATTTTAAAGGCTTGAGCAATGGGCAACAAAAGTTGGCAGGGTATAAGTGTTTAATATATAGAATTTGTCTCGGTAAACTTCGAAAATTCAGTGTCTTGGAGAGCAGGAACGTGGTTTGTTGTTGTTTTATTTCAAATTATCAATTGGACAACTAAAAATTATCAAACGGATATCACTCAAAATTTTTCGGCCTGTAAATTTCTGAAATTATATTGTTTTCATCTTTTAGGAGTTGGCACGGTTTTTGACTTATAAACTGCTAGGAGGTGTAAAAAGTGAATGTAAATGGGGTGTAAACGGTCAACAATGCGATTTTTGAGGGCTCGCCATATTGTTGAAATTATTAATTAAATTCTGTGCTTGAAATTGACTCCCTCTCTCTCACGTAATTCGAGAGATGGAGTCAATTTCTACGCAGGATAAATTTATTAAGTCATTAGGCGAGCCCAATTTAAGGAGTAAGAAGAAGGAAGTAAATGATGAGGGATAGATGAAAATAGAAAGAGGCAAAGAAAAAATAAGAAGTACGGATATAAAAAATGGAAGGTTTAAACTTATTTTTAATGAGTTAAGGAAAGTTTGTGGATAACAATATTAATTACAAAACGGACATTCAATTCTATAGTGACGAAGCCTCTTTAGCTAAAAGAGGTTTGCTCTTTGACAAAAAAATATGGCGTGTAAAAGATGTTGCTAAGTTTTTAGGTTGTTCAATAGGACATATTTATAACTTAGTATCTGATGAGAAGATCCCGAAAATTAAGAAGGGTAAGTTTGTTTATTTCATTCCGGAAGTAATCCTTAATTGGGTTTTAGAAGGAGATTGAAATGACTAAAAGTAATAAAAGATTTAAGGCTTTAAAAAATTACAAAGGCATAAGAAAAGACAGCGTAACAGGCAAGTACGTCGCACGTAAAACTATTCATGGTAAGCAGTATTGTGAAACCTTTAAAAGTGTTTCAGAGGCCATAAGGTGGCGCTCAAACTTTCATCCTTTGTTAACAAACACTGAAGTGAAGGGGAAAAAAGAAAACACTGATAAAGACTTATTTGTAAAAATACAAAGTCGTCCAAACGGGCTAGACCAACGCTTCACATTTGCTGATGTTTGGAAACTTTATCAAGAGCAGTATTTTCCTTTTTTGGAGAAGCAAACAATTGATGATCGTATCAAACTCGCAAATAGTTTCTTTCCTGACTTAATGTCTTTTAAGATGGTTGAAATAAATCCTGAGTTGATAGATTTATTTATGAGCAAGCAAGTTGCTAAGGCCAAAAAGGTTAAGCATAAAAAAAGAAAAAACTTTGATAATGATTTAAAATGCCTTAAGGCGATTTTTAACTGGTATAGAGAAAACTATGACGGAATGTTTGTCATGCCAATTCTTAAGCGGCATAAAGCGATGGGAATTATTAGAAGCTTACCAAAAAGAAATAGCAAAAAAATGAGTTTGGAACAGGTTCGACTTTTTTTTGATGCTTTTGATAATCAGTTTTGGAGAGACTTTGCCGAAACTCATTTTTATATGGCCGGTAGAAGTCAAGAAGTTGCAGGACTGCAATGGGAAAGTATTGATTTTGAGGGTGGTGTTATTCGCGTTTCAGATGTGGCTATCTGGGGAGAAAACAAAAGGTTTACTCGCCTAAAAGAAATTCCAAAAAACGGAGAAGAAAGAATTGTTTATATGAATTCACGTTTGTTGGAAATTTTTAAGAGAAGGCATCAGAAAAGATCAGCAATACCTTGTGAGTTTTTTAGAGATTCGACAGGACAACGATTGGACTTTGTTTTTGAAATAGATGGTGAACCAGTTACTTATAGAGCAATCCAATATAACTATAATAAAGCGTTAAAAAAAGCAGGTCTTTTTGAGCAGTTTAAATCAACACATATTCTTAGAAAGGCGATGGCAAATATTGTTAGACAAGAATTAGGCTTGGACGCTGCTCAAGCAGTTGGTGGTTGGAAATCTCGAGAGGTAGTAGAGAAGACTTATACTGACGCTCCAAAAGAGCTAAATAAAAAGGCAGTTGAGTTTGTCGAAAAATTAGCAAGTGGCCATCAAGGTAGAATCTGTTCCAGTTTTAGTGGATTAAAGTTAATAAAATCAGATTAAAAATTTGAATAAAATGAGATTCACTGGAACAAAATGGAACACAAACAAAAAAACCCTTGAATTTTTTAATTATTTCAAGGGCTTATAATAAAATGGTACTCCCAAGGGGATTCGAACCCCTGTTACCGCCGTGAAAAGGCGATGTCCTGGACCGGGCTAGACGATGGGAGCATATCCAAAAATCGGTCAATCACTTAAATAGTTTTGAAAACAAAAATATTTAAATTAAATTTTGAGTGGTGATCTCGCTGTGACTCGAACACAGGACCCTCTCCTTAAAAGGGAGATGCTCTAACCAACTGAGCTACGAGACCGTCTCAAAATGTGATATTTAATCTAATTCGACCGCGTAATTCTGTCAACGTATAAATGAAGCTTTGTGAATTTATTTTGTAAAAAAGTTGTAATAGTTTCAATGAGCAAAAATTGTCGACCTGGGATTAAATATGTTTTATATATGAAGCAGTTAAGGAGATATTTTGCAAAAAACAGTATCATTTCATACTCTGGGGTGTCGTCTCAACCTTTCTGAGACAGGCCAGATCGCAGATCAGTTTATTCAGAAGGGATACAAAATTGTGCCTTTTGGAGAGCAATCTGATGTGACTTATCTTAATACTTGTACCGTGACAGACGGTGCTGATTCCTCCTGTCGAAATTTGATTAGAAAGGCCCATAAAAAGAGCCCTGAGGGGAAAATAATCGTAGCAGGTTGTTATGCCCAGATGGAGTCAGAGAAGCTTAGCCAAATGCAAGGAATTGATCTTATTTTAGGGACTAATGAAAAATACAAGGCACTCGATTACCTAGAACAAGAAGAAAAAGAGCAAGTTTATATTGATAATACAACAGAGTTCTGGGGGGCCCAAACTACAACTTCTGATAGTCACACCAGAGCATTTTTAAAAATTCAAGATGGATGCAATTATATTTGTTCTTTTTGTATTATTCCTCATGCAAGAGGGCGCTCAAGAACTATTAGTATTGAAGAGGCAGTTAAGAAAACTCAAAGCTTGGTAAATGATGGCTTTAAGGAAGTAGTATTAACAGGAGTTAATATTGGAGAGTTTGAAAGTACATCGGGCCAAAGGTTAATAAATTTAATAAAAGAGATTTCAGCTGTTAAAGGACTTGAAAGATTACGCTTATCATCTGTTGAACCAAATACAATTGATGAAGAGCTTCTAATAACATTGAAAAAGTCAGGTATTTATCAAGACCATTTTCACATTCCATTACAATCGGGTAGTCCTGATATTTTAAAGTCCATGCGCCGAAAATATACGATTGATTATTATGTTAAAACAATAGGGCTTGTTAAGAGTTATTTCCCTGATGCTTCAATTGGAGCTGATATTATTGCGGGATATCCAGGAGAGAGCGAGCTTGACTTTGAGCAGACTTATAAAGTTTTAAAAGAATTACCTATTACTCATTTTCATGTTTTTCCCTATTCAAAGAGACAAAAAACCACTGCAAGTAGAATGGATAATCATATTCCAAATATAGTTAAAAAAGAAAGAGTTAAAACCTTAATAAGCCTTGGGGAAGATAAGTTACTAGAGTTTACAAAACAAAACGTTGGCAAAGAACATTCTGTTTTGTTTGAAAGAGAAAAAGAGGGGCATTTTGAAGGCTATACTTCAAACTATTTAAAATTTAAACTTCGCTCAGATCAAGACTTGGCAAACAAAATAGTAAAAGTTAAAGCTACGATGGTGGATGGTAAGTTTTTAACAGGAGAGTTGTTGTGAAGAAATTTATGACGATTGCTGTTTTCCTTTTTTCAATTAATGCAGTATCAGAAGTTTTAAAAACAGGTTTTTGTAGACCTGAACTTCATTCTAAAGTTTATATTCAAAATGACTTTGAACAGGGTTTTCCTCGTGAAGTGATTTTTACTTGTAAGTATAAATGTATGCTTATTGATGGCGTGAAAGATTTTTTAGGTACGACGAGAACTTCAATTAGTAACCAAAGAGATGATGCTTATAAAACAACTTGTCAGGGTGTAAGAGTTAAGCCTGTTTTTTATGGTTACGATTTTGATGGGGTTGAAGATTTTTATATTCATGATAGTGATAGCAGAGAAATTAAAAATTGGGCCTATGAGAATATTGGATTCAACTTTGAAGAGGAAAAGAAAAAACTATTAAAGCTAAAAGAAAACCTAAATCAAATAATTAAAGGTTACGAAGTTGCAGCACAAAGTGGAACTGAATATGCACCAATCTTCGCAAAGGCAAGAGAGCTATTGTTGCCAATTTATAATGAACTCCCAAATAAAACAGCAGAGTTAAATTCGGCTTTAGATCAGATTGTAGATCAAGATGGTGTGATCGGTGATATTAATAAATCTGAACAGATGGCGCTAACAGCTCTTAAAGCCTTAACTAAATGGCGATTACCTTATTTTAAAAATACTCTTTTCTAAAATGAATCTGACTTCTTTCAGGGCCAAAGGCCAAAATACCAACAGGTATATTTAAATTCTCTTCAATTGTATTAATATAATCATTAAGTTCTGTAACATAATCTGTTTGAGAGAAGTCTTGGGTAAATGGAGTTAATGTTTTGTACAAAGGCTTAGCTTTTTCAAGATCAAGGCCTGGGTATGCACAATCATATTCGTTTCCATCAATTTCATATGCATAACAAACTTTGAGTTCATCAAAGCCACTTAGGACGTCTAATTTTGTAAGTGCAATCGAAGTGATGAAACTTGCCTTCACAGAATATTTTAAACTTGGAAGATCAAGCCAGCCACATCTTCTTCTTCTTCCTGTTGTTGCTCCAAATTCATTACCAATCTGTTGAAGACGATCGCCTTTTTCGCATGTCATTTCGGTAGGCATAGGCCCTTCTCCAACACGAGTGGTATAAGCTTTTACTATTCCGATTTTTTCATCGATTTTTCCACTAGAGATGCCTGCTCCTGTATAAATTCCTGCAGCACCTGTTGAAGATGATGTTACATAAGGATATGAGCCATAATCAATATCAAGCAAGACTCCTTGAGCCCCTTCAAAAAGAATCTTTTTATTTTCTTTAAGTGCCTTGTCAGTGTAGCTAAATGTATCTGTGATATAAGGCGCAAGCTCTTCACCATACTTACAAAGCTTATCTGCAACTTCTTCAATCGAAGGAAAGTCAGACTTATATAAATGTGTGAATAAAGTTTCTTTTTCTTCAAAGGTATTTTTAAGCTTTGTAATAAGAGCTTCTTTATTTAGCAGGTCTTTAACTTTTACACCCTTACGACTTACTTTGTCTTCGTAAGCAGGTCCAATTCCTTTGCCTGTAGTTCCTATTTTTTTGACGGCTTTGTTCTCACGAAGAGCATCAAGTAGTTTATGGTAAGGCGTAATAACAGAAGCATTTAAAGAGATTTTTAGTCGGTCTGGACTTACTTCAATTTCTTTTTTTACTTTTTCAAGCTCTTCTAAAAAAGCCTCTGGCTCAAAAACTACTCCATGAGCAATAACCGATACGCAACTAGGATGTAATATCCCAGAAGGTATTTGGTGAAGAACAATTTTTTTTTCTCCGACAATTATTGTATGGCCTGCATTGTTTCCACCTTGAAAGCGAATAACCAAATCAGCCTTTTGACCTAAAAGATCTGTGATCTTTCCTTTTCCTTCATCGCCCCATTGGGCCCCAATAATTGCAAGAGTTTTCATTTAAGCTTTTACCTCATTTAGTAAGTTTTGATTTAAGAAAAATTCTTTAATCTGATGAGCTGCCATTTCACCAACGCGAAATTGCGCCTCATCAGTACTTCCACCAAGATGTGGAGTTAGTACAATATTATTTAGTTCTGTTAGTTTTGAGTTTTCAAGTGGCTCACTTGCGAAAACATCAAAGCCAGCACCTTTAATCTTTCCTTCTTTTAATGTTTCAAATAGATCATCTTCGTTAACAATATTTCCTCGAGCACAGTTGACGAGTATTGAATTAGCTTTCATTTTGCTAAGAAGATCCTTATTTACAACACCTCTGGTTGCATCCATTAAAGGAGTGTGAATTGAAACGATATCTGCTTTTGAAAAGAGCTCTTCTAATGAATCAACTTTTTTTGCGTAATCAAATTCTGTTTTTTCAACAAATGGGTCAAAAAATAAAACATTTGGCTCAAATCCTTGTAGACGCTTACATAAAAGTTGTCCAATTCTTCCAAAGCCCATGATACCGACAGTTTTGTTCCATAGTTCATTACCAGTAAAAGCTGCTTTATCCCATTTACCAGCTTGCATACTAGTATTGGCCCAAGCTGTTTTTCTAAGAACAGTCATCATAAGTGCCAACGCATGTTCTGCTGCAGAGTTATTATTTGCTCCTGGTGTATTAGAAACTTTGATGCCTTTTTCTTGGCAATAAGCTTTGTCAATATTGTCGGTACCTTCTCCCGCCCTGATGATATATTTTAAGTTTTTTGCCTGATCTAAAAACTCTTTATTTGGCTTGGTTGCTGAACGAATAATTAGTCCATCAATTTTGGGTAGTAATGTCTTTAATTCGTCTTGTGAAATTTTAGGTCCATGAACCTCTAGATCTGCATTGCTTTTTAGTTCTTCAAAAATACTTTTGTCCATTCCGTCTGACACGACAATAAAAGGCTTTGTCATAAGATACTCCTGTAGGTTTTTAAGGCCCAAGGATACAACGAATGAGATAAAAGAAAAACAACTTATCAGGGGATTAACAGAGATTTTATTTTAACGGCACGCAGAAAAGCCAGAGGGGCTAGTTTGTATGAAATTAATACTATATGGTGCAATATCTAACGGGAACTTTTTGTCACTGGCTGGCAAGTTTTTTAAATCTGATAGCTGCACTATTTTTGAATTGTTAATCATAACACGCTGAGAGCTAAGCTGGTTCGTTGTAATGGCAAAAACCTGGGCGGTGGGCGAGTTATTTATAGACTTAAGAGTTTGCTTTTTACTTTCTAGATTAATCAATAAAGTAGTTATTGAGTTTTGAGTAGGGTGGCAATGAGAGTAGATTCTAACAAGAGAATTCTCATTTTTATTCTGAGGCTTTAAAACCTTAGTACCCATCAATTTTTTCCAAAGCCATGAAACAATATAATCAGGTCTTAACGAATAATTAGAATTCACCAAAGCATAATCTGCACCAATAAGATTTTGTCTTATGATCACATCATGTTTGAGCTGTGCTAGTGTTCCTAGTTGATCGACCCACCAGAATGAAGATAGGAATGTGTCTGATACATTGGGCTCCCCCCCGCATTGTGCAGGACCTGTTTCTCCCAGCCATAATTCACTATTTGGTGAGTATTTCTCTTTTAAAATGAGTTGTTCCTTTGCCCATTTTTTTATTTCGTCTAAAATAACGGGATTTAAAAAAGATTTTTTATGTGCTTTTCTTATTTGTAGAGGGCATCTAAATGATTGAGTTGGGTAATAATGCCATGTAATTCGTGATAATTTTTCTTTAAGGAGTGGATGTAATTCATCCATCTTGTGAAAATAGAATCCAAGGGGTTCTCCAATAACAGGCCAATAAGCACTAGCAGGTCCAGCAAGATTAGTTTTTAGTTTGTTTTCTTTTAAAAGTTTCTTGGTTTTCAAATAATAATCAGCATATTGTTTTGGAGTCATTTGAAATTGAGAACCAAATATCGCCCAATAGGCAAAGACTTCATTTCCAAGTTCAAATTCTATGTCTGTGGGAGTTTTGATATTTTGAAAGAAGTATTCTAGGTTTGAAAAATCTAATTGATTATCAATCCAAGATGAGGGACCGATATTTAATGTGAAAAATAATTTAGCGTTTGATTGTTCTGTAAAATGTAAAAGCTTTTTCCATGTAGAGGCATTAAGTTCTGAATCAAATGTATTAGGTGTAAAACGATCTCCTTTAATATTATAAAAAAGAGCATCAGCTTCAGAGCCACCTATTCGCAAATATGTAGGAGATAGTTCTTTTAAAAGTTCTGAAAGTCTTAAGTTAAGATTTAGAGGAGAAGTTTTATTTTTTCCTCGGCCGAGCATCATCTCACCCTCGGTGTCCCACCAGTAGCTTCCAACAATTTGAGCAGTATCAAGTGCCACGGAGAGATACTCTTTTTTTGTAACATGGATGACATTATCAGGAGTATTGATATTTATAGGTTTCTTTTTTTGAGTACAGCTCACAAAAATAGATAGAATAAAAAAGGTAGTTACTAATTTCATAGGGATAAATTAGCAACTACCTATGAGAGCATCAAGCAATTCTTTTAAATTGAAATTTTAAATTTAGTCCATCAATGACATTTTGGAACTCACTTAAACTTGGAAGGTTTCCAAAATGGGTATTTTCAAATTGATTTAGAGATACGAAGTCAAAGATTTCAATTGGTGTTGAGTTCTCTTGATCTTTTTGAAAGCATCTCCAATTACTTTTGCCAGTCCTTGAAAAGTGCTCAAATAAGTCTTTAATTAAATCTTCTTTTGAAATGACTTCAATTCCGTAGACTTCATTGAACTGATTCAACTTTAGGTACCAGATAATGTAATCGGTTTTAGAATTGGACTTTGGTTCAACACAAATGGCGATGTTCATACTGTCTCTCCTTTGATCTTAACTTCTCATCCTGAGAAAAATTGTGTATGTTTTGGGGGCATAAAGTTTTGTTCCTTCCTAGAACCTTTAGTGCCCCAAAGCGCCTCCTGCAAGACAATCATATCCACAACTGAAAAAAGATTCATGCCTTTTTTGCTAACACTTACTTGCATATTTTTAAGAGAAAGTTAGTTTTGTAGGGGCAGCGTAGGACCAAATATATAATGTGTAGCATGAAGTGATTGATTTTAATCAAATTGCTGTAGAGCGCGGCCGAGATCGTTTTGGCACTGATTATTCTGCTTGGTTGTTACATTCACCTGGAAAACAAAAACCGTACCTTGCCCAATAGGAATACGTATCAGCATTTTCTTCTGTCGGATATTTTTTAGTAGTGGTCATCTTTATTTTTCTATGCGGGAATTTAGGGTGCCTTCTATAGGAAGTGTGAGTTACAACTTCATTTTCTAACGGGGGCTCATTCATTTCAAGGTATCTATGATCATCAGCACCACAGAGATGAGCAAGTTCATGAATTAAAACACCTGGATTGTAGTTTTTTGTTTCAGGTGTATTACTACCTAGTAGAAACTCTCTATTAAAGTAAAGGGGACAATAGTTAATCTCTGGACCTGTCGTTGTTTCTTTTAAAGGAATGATTCCAAGAAAAAATAAACCTTTAGATTGTACATAAGCTATTGAGCCAGGCTTACAATAATTTTCTATTTCAGTAGGCTCTGTACAATGAAGTTCAGCTTGATAATATTTTTCCTCAATACAATTTAGCCTTTTTTTGATAGTATTGAGTGTTTGAATTTCTCGTGGAGCGCTAGACCTTTGTGCGTATTCGTTTGCAATTTCTTTCTTTAAGTTTTGAATTAAATCGTAGGTATCATCGTAATGATCAAGAAGCATGGCTGCTGCTATAGGACTACAATCTTTTATTTTAAGAAATTGAAAAGCTTCTTGGCAAAATACTTTTTGATTAAAAGGTTCATTTTTTCCTTCGAGTATCTTAAACACTTCTTCTAAATTTTCTTTATTAAACTCGATCTCATTCTGAGAATAAGAAAGAAGAGGTATGAAAAAGATAAGTAATAAAGTCTTCACCAGATACTTTTCGGGTTTTGGGGACAAAAAATGAAGTACTTGAGAATTTAAGACCAGAAAAGATAAATACTTACAACTTAATAACTTCTTTTTATACTTAAATTTATGACAAATAAAATCAGTATGATTCTCTCAACACTGAAAATGGCAGTGGCCACTTTTTGTAGTAGAATTTTAGGCCTTGTAAGAGAGCAAGTTCTTGCTTATATGTTTGGGGCTTCGGGACTCACTGATGCGTTCTTAATTGCTTTTAGAATTCCTAACTTGTTAAGGGACTTGTTTGCCGAAGGGGCATTTTCCTCTGCATTTGTTCCAAAGTTTGTTGAAGAGAATCTCAAGAGCAAAGAGCATGGACGTGAGCTCTTGTGGGCATTATTTATTTTGTTGGGAAGTTTAACTTTATTGCTGTCAGTAATTATTTTTTTCGCTGCTGATGATTTAGTAAGGCTTATGGCCCCAACATTTGTCGAGACACCAGAAAAATTTGAATTAACCGTTCTTCTTACAAAAATCATGGCCCCATTTTTATGCTTTGTTTCTATTGCAGCTCTTTTCATGGGAAGTTTGAATTCTTTGGGGATCTTTTTTGTTCCTGCTATGGCACCTGCCCTCTTTAATGTGGTGGTGATCGCTTCGATGCTTTTTTTAACGGGATATTTTGTAAGTGAACAATTAAATCCAATTCTCTCATTAGGAGTGGGAGTATTTTTGGGAGGACTATTACAGGCGCTAATGCAAATTCCATTTTTAATTAAAAATAAATTATATCCTATAATTCCCAAGAAAATTTTCTCAAAGCAGGCCAAGCAAGTTTTTATTTTACTAGGGCCTGGCCTATTAGGATTTGCAGCAACTCAAATCAATTTGATTGTAACGACTGTATTAGCATCATCAACTATTGTTGGGGCGGTTAGTTGGCTTAATTATGCGTTTAGACTTTTTCAACTACCTGTTGGAATATTAAGTGTTTCAATCGGAAATTCTCATCTCGTACATTTCAGTAAAGAGATTAAGGCTGGCAATCAAGAAGAAGCCTTACAAGCTTTTAAACTAAGTTATTTCATGTCCTTTCTTTTGGTTTTACCTGCGATGGGAGGAATGTATTTATTTAGCGAGGAAATAGTCTTTATTTTATTTGAAAGAGGGGCTTTTTCTCATGAGTCCACTTTGATGACTGCTTTGGCATTAAAGTTTTATGCTGTCGGTTTGCCGTTTTATGGCCTGTATAAAATTTTTGTTCCCAGTTTTTACGCAATTGATAAGCAAAAGATACCTGTTTATAGTTCAATCTTTTCTATTATTTGTAATTTGATTTTTTGTGTTTTATTAACACCCCATTATGGTTTTAAGATACTTGCATTGGGGACGAGCTTATCAATAAGTTTGAATATAATTATTCAAGCAATAGTCTTTAAACGATATTTTCAAATTTCTTGGAACTATTATTTTAATTTAAGAATTGCGAAACTGATTTTTTGTATGGCCGTTTGTTTTGTTTGTTTTGCATGGTGTAAGAGCTTTTTTAGTTTTTATGAAATTGGATTCGGTCTTCAGCTATTTTATCTTTTTGGCGCACTAGGTCTGTTTTTATTGATTTATCTATTATTGGTTTTGGCGCTTGGTGAAAAAGCCTTGGTTTTAAAACTTCTTCGTAAAAGCTCTTAA
>CATLVU010000074.1 GCA_950061135.1 uncultured Oligoflexia bacterium | reverse complement strand
ATTAGGCTTTATAAGTAAAATTCCATCTCTTACAGGAATTAAAGTTGAGTGAAACTCTTTAGAATCTTTAAGGTATTGATTTAATTTTACAATTGCAGTTGTCGCAGGTGTTTTATCTGATGGATCTAGAACTTTTCCACTCCATAAAGCATTATCTACAACAATGATTCCATTCTGAGATAGTTTTGTTTGAACTAGCTCAAAATAATTAAAATAATTTTCTTTATCTGCATCAATAAAAACTAAATCAAATTTTTCATTTAAATCTTGAGTCATCTCTAAAGCTCTACCAATTTTGGATTCAATTTTTTGATCTTGTTTAGCTTTTTTCCAATATTCTTTTGCAACTGCAACTACCTCATCATTAATATCCATCGTAATTACTTTTCCATCATTAGGTAGTGCATAGGCCATAGCTAAAGTAGCGTAGCCCGTAAAAGTTCCAATCTCTAAAATATTTTTTGCCCCTGTAGATTTTATTAGAAATTGTAAAAAAGAAGTTTCAAGCTTACCTGTTAACATCTGACTCATTGAAACTTTATCTCTGGTATATTGCTCTAGTTCATCTAAAACTTCAGTTGCTTGGTTAGAAACTTCAACGCAATAATTTTCTATTTCTTGATCTATAAACTTCATATACTCTCCTTGTAAAAAAATAATTATGCACTGGTATTAGATAAAAATACCAATAAGCATTTTAAATCTCTATAAACTAATTTTTTTATATACTGAATACCACTTTGCTCGCTCTTCAAAGAGCTCAGATAACTTTTCTTTACCTAAATTGGCCAATGGCCTATTTTTATCATTTTGTATTCTCTCAAAACATATCTCAAATGGAGTATCAAGCCACTCCCCTTCAAAACCATTACTTTCTAATAACTTTGAAGTCCTCTCATTAAGAGCTCCACCTCCTAATGCAATCATAATAGATTTATTCTCTACAAGCTTAGTTAATGCTAAATATTCTAAATTTCTGAACTCATCTATACCAACAGAGCGGATAAAATCTCCAAGACATTCATGTCCTTTAGCATAATTCTCAAAAATATATTGGTCTAAATCTACAAAAAGAGTCTTTGGCGTCCCAGCTTGCTTACGTTCTTTTAGTAAAAAAGACTTCCCTGCACCTGAAAAACCACAAATAAAACTTTTCACTATATGTCCTATAGGATATTGGATTAGTATGACTGATATACAATACCAAAATACCATTACAAGTCCATTTAACTTGGCCAAGCACCCGATGAATCAAACAAAGTTCTATCAATTAGATTCTTCCGTTGATTGGGTAAAAAAATTACAAGATGAACTAAACGAAAGCGTTGATGATCCTAGTTTTTTAGACAAAACGAAAATATCAATCAACTTAGAAATAAAAAAAATATTTGATCCTAAAATGGGAGAAATCCTCCTTGTTGAAGGCAGCTATAGTTCTTTATTTGCTACCAAGTGCGTTAAATCTTTTAAAGATATGCACGACTCGGTAATGGGCGAATTTAAGTCCGCGTTTATTGGGGAAGAGTTTCAAAAGGACGAGGCTTACCAAGAATTAACGGATATTTACATAAATCAAGATACTTATGAGCTATACTACCATGGCCGTGGAGTTGCTGATTTATATGAAATGATTCATGAACAAGTTTACCTAGAAGTGAATCAATATCCTCAAATAGAAGAATCTTTGGAAAACTAGAGAAAATTCTTGGCAATATGAATCAAATATATTAAAAATTAGCACTTATTTTTATTTATAACTGGTAACTGGAGGACAAAGTGGCAGTTCCTAAGAAAAAAACATCTGTATCGAGAAAAGGTTTAAGAAGAGCTGGACAGCATCATAAAGAATATAGAAAGCATCCTATGTCATGCCCTAATTGTGGTGATTTAACTATGCCAAATAGAGCGTGTCCAAGCTGTGGAACTTACAGAGGAAAAGAAGTATTTACTGTTAAAACAAAAGATGCTGAGGAAGAGTCAGCTGAGTAAATACAAAGATTTGACTTTGTTAAATTTCAACGAATAGAATAAGACTTAATTATAATTGCCTTCAAGTTTTCATAAATTTGGAGGCATTTTTTTTTGTCTTAAAATGAAGGAAAATTTTATGTATCAAAGTAAAATTACCGGCACCGGAAAATATCATCCAGAAAAAGTTTTAACCAATGATGACTTGTCAAAGATGGTTGATACATCTGATGAATGGATTATACAAAGAACAGGTATTAAAGAAAGAAGGCAGTCTGATCTAACAAAAGATGAGTTCCCAAGCGGTATGGCCTATCATTCAGCTAAAGAAGCCATTGAGAATGCGGGACTTGAACCTAATGATATCGAAATGATTGTTTTTTCTGTAACATTACCAGACATGCTTTTTCCTAATACAGCAAGCTGCCTGCAAGATAAATTAGGAATTACCAATAAATGTGCTTGTATCGATGTAAATGCTGCCTGTACAGGCTGGGTATATGGTATGACCATGGCCAATTCATTAATTCAAACAGGAGTTTATAAAAATATCCTCGTTGTTGGAACCGAGATGACTTCAACATTTAATAACTGGGAAGATCGATCTACTTGTGTTCTTTTTGGTGATGGCTCGGGCTCAGTAGTACTATCAAGAGCAGACGATAATGATACTGCTAAAATTTACGATTCCGTCTTATCAAGTGACTCTTCAAAATTGGACGCTCTGATACTTCCTAACGGAGGTTCGAAATCTCCTGTTACTGCAGAGATTCTAGAGAAAAGAGAACAATATATGAGCATGGATGGACAGGTTATTTTTAAAAATGCAGTCAAAACGATGTCCTCTCATTGTGCGACCTTACTTAAAAGAAATAATTTAACTCTAGATGATATTGACTGGTTTATTCCCCATCAAGCAAATCTAAGAATTATAGAAACAACAGGACAACTTCTTAAATGTCCTCCAGAAAAAGTAATTGTGAATGTAGAAAAATATGCAAATACATCCTCAGCATCTATCCCTGCCGCCCTTCATGAAGCGGTTATTGATGGAAGAATTAAACGAGGTCAAAAACTATTATTTGCAGCATTCGGCGCAGGTTTAACCAGTGGTGCAATGCTATTAGAATTCTAGGATTTTTATGAAAGATATTACTTTAGTATTTCCGGGACAGGGTTCTCAATATGTGGGTATGGGAAAAGACTTACTAGAAGCTCAAGAGCTTTACTCAACTGAAGAGCTAAACTCTTTAGATTTTTGTCTTCCTTCACTTATGATTGAAGGTCCCGAAGAAAAATTACAACTGACAGAGTTTACTCAGCCTTCGATTGTCCTTCATTCAACTCTTATGTTTAGAAAGTTACAAAGACTACTTGAAGATAAAGGTCATAAAATATCAAGGGTGCTAGGACATTCAGTGGGTGAATATTCGGCACTAGTTGCTTGTGGAGCAATGAATTTGAAAGATGCGGTTAAGGCCGTGCACCTTCGAGGAAAATATATGCAAGAGGCAGTACCTGTCGGTGTGGGTGCAATGTTTGCCATTGTAAGAGTTCCCCAAGAAATTGTTGCACAAGCTTGTAATGAAGTTTCAAGTAATGACTCCCAAGTTATGTGTGCAAATTTCAATGAGCCTACTCAAACTGTAATTTCAGGCCATAAAGAGGCATGCGATAAAGCTGTTGAGTGGTTAAAAAATAATTATGAAGGTAAACAAATGGCGATACCTTTGAAGGTCTCTGCTCCTTTTCATTCAAGCCTTATGAAACCAGCAGAAGAAAAACTCAGAAACCATTTAGAAACAATTGAAATCCAAACAGCAACGATTCCTTATATTGCTAATATCGATGCTAAGCAATATTTAGCAAATAAAGATATAGTCCTAGAGAATCTTACGAAACAAGTTTGTGCTAGTGTTCTATGGTCTCAGAGTATTTCCACTCTTCCAGAAGAAAGTCTTTTTATTGAAGTAGGCCCTGGAAAAGTTTTAACAGGACTTAATAAAAAAATTAATAAAACACTAAAAACAATTACTCTTGATTCAGAGAGCGGTTTTCAAGAACTTGAGGAACTACTATGAAAGCAATTTTTCCAGACTTAGAGGGCAAAAGAATTCTTATTACTGGTGCTAGTCGTGGTATTGGGAGAGAAATAGCTTTAAATCTTGCAAAACAAAAAGCCCATATTATTTTTAACTATAGAAAAAGTGAAGAAGAAGCTAATAAGCTTAAAGAGGAACTTATTCAAGCTGGTGCTGTTGATGTAACGGCCCTTCAATTTGATATAAATGATTCGGACTCTTATCAAGACAAGCTAACAAACTTTATCAAAGAAACTGGAGCAATTGAAGGTTTAGTAAATAATGCTGGTGTCTCAAAAGATCAGCTTACTCTTAGAATTAAAAAAGAAGACTTAGACTTTGTTCTCGATACCAATTTGAAATCGACGATGATGCTTACTAATTTTTTATCTAAAAACTTTTTAAGAGCAAATAATGTATCAATTGTACATATGAGCTCTGTTGTTGGATTAATGGGAAATGCCTCTCAGACGTCATACGCTGCGTCAAAGGCGGGAATTATCGGATACTCTAAATCTTACGCTAAAGAACTTGCGTCTAAGAATATACGCTCTAATGTTATCTGCCCTGGTTTTATCGAAACAGATATGACTGAGGCACTTTCCGAGACTGCAAAAGAAAAATATATTTCACAAATCCCTCTAGGAGGATATGGAAGTACCGAAGACGTCGCCATGAGCTGCCTTTTCCTTTTAAGCCAAGCATCACGTTATATTACAGGAGAAGTTATTAAGGTTGACGGGGGTTTATACATTTAACTAAAATAGCACATATAATAAATACAAACACACTCTACAAATTACCGGAGGACATAATGGAATTAGAGCAAAGAGTAATTAAAATTGTAAGTGAAGCAGCAAACGTTGAAACTTCAAATGTTCAAGCATCAACTAACTTTGTTGATGATTTAAATCTAGACTCTCTTGATATGGTTGAGATGATGATGAAAATGGAAGAAGAGTTTGGAATTGATATTCCAGAAGAAAAAACAGAAGATCTTAAAACAATTTCTGACGTTACAAACTTTCTTAAGCAAAACGCAAACTAGAATTATTTTATGAAAGTCAATCGCGTGGCCGTTACTGGTTTAGGTGCCATGTGCGGTCTTGGAAATAATTTAGATACAGTTTGGAAAAATGCAATTGCTGGCAAGTCAGGGATTACAACTATCCCTGATATTGATCCAGAAAAATATCCAGTTCAATTCGCTGGACGTGTAAAAGATTTTGAAATTTCAGAAAATCTTTTAAACAAAAAAGAATGGGCAAGGTTTGATACTTTTATCCATTATGCCCTTCACAGTGCTGATGAAGCAATCAAACAGTCTGGTCTTTTAGAAGCAGACTATCCTAAAGAGATGATAGGATCAATCATTGGAACAGGCCTTGGAGGATTTCCTTCAATAGAAAATACTGTTCGAATTTATGATGAAAAAGGTCCTAGAAGAGTAGGCCCATTTTTTATTCCATCATTTATCCCTAATATGGCCACTGGAAAAATTTCCATGCTATATAATTTTCGTGGAATTAATTATGCAGCTTCTAGCGCCTGCGCATCTGCAGGTCATGCAATCTCTGCAGCGGCCAATGAAATAATGCTTGGAAGACAAGATGCAATTATTACAGGTGGCTCAGAAGCGGTTATATCAGGTCTTACAATCTCAGGTTTTAATTCAATGAAAGCGCTTTCGCGTTGGAATGATAGACCACAAGAAGCTTCTCGTCCTTTTGACACTGATCGAAATGGTTTTGTCATTGGAGACGGAGCAGGAATTTTAGTTTTAGAAAATTACGATAAGGCCAAAGCAAGAGGCGCAACTATTTATGCTGAACTTGTAGGCCATGCATCGACTGCTGATGCTTATCATATTACTGCTCCTCATCCAGAAGGAGAAGGAACTGTTCCTTGTATGCTGCAATCTTTAAAGTACGCAGGTATAGCTGCAGAACAAATTGATTATATAAATGCACACGGAACGAGTACTCCTGCAGGAGATATAGCCGAGACAAATGCCATAAAAGCTGCTTTTAAAGAGCATGCATATAAACTGGATGTTAGTTCAACCAAGTCAATGACTGGACATTTACTTGGAGCTGCTGGCGGGCTTGAATCGGTCTTTTGTGTTATGGCGCTCAAAGAGGGAGTCATGCCACCAACTATAAATCTACAAAACCAAGATGAAGCTTGTGATCTAAATTATGTTCCAAATACAGCGAAGAAAAAAGATATTCAATATGCTTTAAATAATTCGTTTGGTTTCGGTGGAACAAACTCTACTCTTATCTTCAAAAAAGGAAGCTAGTTATGCTAGATAAAGTTGATCCCGAAATACAATCCATAATTAATAAAGAGTTTCAAAGACAAGAAGATGGACTTGAGCTTATTGCTTCAGAGAACTATTGCTCGCAGGCAGTTATGGAAGCACAAGGAAGTTGCCTTACAAATAAATATGCAGAAGGCTATCCTACTAAAAGGTATTATGGTGGATGTGAGTTTGTTGACCAGTCAGAGCAATTAGCAATTGATCGGTTAAAAAAACTATTTGGAGCTGAGTACGCTAACGTACAACCCCATTCTGGTTCAGGTGCAAATATGGCGGTGTATTTTACATGCCTTAGTCCAGGAGACACAGTTCTAGGAATGAGCTTAAGTGAAGGTGGTCATTTAACTCATGGCTCTCCGGTAAATTTTTCTGGAAAGCTTTTTAATTTTGTTAGCTACGGACTTGATAAAGAAACTGAACTTCTTAATTACGATACTGTTAGAAATTTAGCAATTGAGCACAAACCAAAACTTATTGTTGCAGGTGCTTCTGCTTACTCAAGGGAAATCGACTTTACAAAGTTTCGAGAAATAGCTGATGAAATTGGAGCTCTTTTAATGGTTGATATGGCCCATATTGCAGGCCTTATCGCTGCGGACCTTCATCCATCTCCAATTGGTATCGCAGACTTTGTAACAAGCACAACACATAAAACACTTAGAGGACCACGAGGTGGTATTATTCTATCTCAAGAAAAATGGGCAAAAAAATTAAACTCAAATATATTTCCAGGAATCCAAGGTGGCCCACTTGAACATGTTATTGCCGCCAAAGCTGTTGCTTTTAAAGAAGCCCTCGCACCTGAGTTTAAAGACTACCAAAAGCAAGTTATTTTAAATGCTCAGACATTATCAGACTCTTTAAAAGAATTGGGATTAAGAATTGTTTCGAACGGAACTGATAATCACCTTGTTTTAGTAGATGTAAGCTCCATAGGCTTAACAGGTAAAGAAGCGGAAGCACTTCTGGAAGAAGTTCATATCACTTGTAATAAGAATATGATTCCTAACGATCAGCAGTCTCCTTTTATAACAAGCGGTATAAGACTTGGAACCCCAGCTTTAACCTCAAGAGGTATGAAAGAAGAGCAAATGAAATTAATTGCAAATTGGATTATCTCATCACTTAAAAAGAGTTCTGAAAAAGATACAATTAAAAATGAAGTTCTTAATTTATGCAAAGAATTTCCGGTATATAAAAAATAAGGAGTGATATGAAGTTTTTATTTATAACCATGGCCATTTTTATTGGCTGTAATCAAGAACAAGCTCCAAAACCAATTGTTGAAGAAAATGATATGTGTATCTGCACTAAAGAGTATAAGCCTGTTTGTGCAGCCGGCATCGAATATCCAAATGCATGCCAAGCTGGATGTGAAGGACATACAGAATACACGGAAGGTTCATGCCAGGCAGAGCCTATCTAGTGCTTTACTTTACAAGAGTTTGCTAAAGGAGTAGATTGCCGTCATGAAATGTCCATTTTGCCAAAAAAGTGAAACAAAAGTTATTGATTCTAGACTCCTTAAAGAAGGTCTAAGTGTAAGACGTCGTAGAAAATGTGAAAGTAGCGATTGTGAAAAAAGATTTACCACTTATGAAACGATCGAAATCAATATGCCGAATATTGTTAAAATCGATGGACGCCGCGAAAGTTATCTTAGATCAAAGATTCAAGGCGGAATCGAAAAAGCATGTCAAAAAAGGCCCATTTCAACTGATCAAATAGAAAGAATTATAAATAATATAGAAAAAGATATTTTAGACTTATCACTAAAAGAGATTACAACTCTAGATATTGGTAAAATAGTTATGATGTATCTAAGAAACTTAGACCCAGTTGCTTATATCAGATTTGCCTCTGTCTATAGAAAGTTTCAAGACGTAGAAGAATTTGTAAAAGAGATAAAACATGATGAGAAGAACTTTAGGTCTCATCCCCACTAAGGAAGTTAATGAATATTTATAGGCCTGCAAGAGAGTTTTGCTTGCAATTTTTTTTCCATACTCAAATCCCTATTTTTAAAGAACTAGGAACGAATTACGCAGATAATACAGAACTCGAAGAAACCCTTGGGCTCTACAAAGAAACGACGAATACCTTATTAGATTCTAAATTAAATAAATTCGCATCTGAGCTCATCAGTAACACCATTAAGAACTCAGAAAAGATTGAAGATACAATCGTTAAAAACCTTACCAACTGGAAAATTGATAGACTCTCAAAAGTAGATAAAACGATTTTAATGATGTCATGTGCAGAAATACTTTATCATGATACTAAAGCTAATATCGTTATTAATGAAGCGGTTGAACTTGGAAAGAAGTTTGGCTCTCAAGATTCTGCATCGTTTATTAACGGAGTCTTAGATAAAATAGCTAAAACTTATGAAAAACTGTAAAATATCTTATCTTACAGATGCGATAACCCCTGATGTTTCAGGAATATTATGGCTTACAGATGGGCCATTATCAACAAACAGTATGGGAGCTTACGAATTTAACTATCTTCTTGATGGTAATTTATTCGATTATATCCATACAACCCAAAATCAAAAAACATCAAACTTTCATATGGCCTCAAACTTTTCTAGGCCATTTTTTATTGCTCATTCAGTTATTGAAACTCAATTTAATTTTAAAAGTATCGAAGAGAACTTTAAACTTATTGAAAGCATGGCCACAAATAATTCATTCATTTATCTATTCAATGATAGTAAAAACACTGCCAATATTAATTTAGAAAATGAATTACAGAAAAAATATCAAACATATCAATTTAAACATCTATTCTTATAGGAGAACCTATGAAAACTTTATTTATTTTTTTACTTCTAAGTACTTCTGCACTAGCCGAAAACTGTAGCTATACACTTAACCAAGAAAAAACAAAAATTGAATGGGAAGCTTATAAAACCTTAGCTAAAGCTGGAGTGAAAGGAAGCTTTGATCTAGTAGAAATTAAAAATATAAAAGCTCAGAGCTCAGAGTCAAAAATTTTTAATGGACTTGCTTTTTCCATTAATACTCACTCTGTAAACTCTGGAGATAAAGGGCGTGACAAAAAGTTAAAAGAGCATTTTTTTACAGTAAATAACGCTCCATTAAGTATTTCGGGTGTTGCAAATAACTATAAGAAAAAGATGATCAACGTAGCGTTTAATATTAACGGTGTAAAAAAAGATATCCCTTTGAAAGTAAAAAAATATGATAATAAATTAACTGCCACAGGAACAATTGATATGTTTGACTTTGGCCTACATACATCTTTAATGGCGATCAATAAGGCCTGTAGTTTATTACATAGTGGAAAAACTTGGAATGACGTTAAAATATCGATTGCTGCTGAAGTAAGTAAAGAATGTAAAAATTAATTTTCAAATTCCAAAGATTTTATAGTTGTTAAAAACTTTGCTTTAGATTCATCACCATCTGCACGAAGCCATAGGCCTAAGATTTTTTCTTTTTTGGGTTTTATACTCATCGAGAATTTACCATTTTCGATTGTAGTCGCAGTTTTAAAATTGAGCTTTATATCTCTAATCGAATCACTTTTATCTAAGTTAACTTTAGCAGCGGATGCTTCGTGAAATTCTAATTCTCCAACACCATATTTATCACTTAAACTTAAAACTTTAAGAAGCCATTCTGGCAAAAATGTTTTTACAAACCCGCTAGGCCTATAATCTCCTTCATAAATAATTCCTAATTGAAAATATGAATCATCTTCCTTTTTATTGATTGCTTTATCGACTTTTACATTTCCTGTGAGATTTATTTTTTTTACGACCCTAGGCGTTTCCATTTTATAAAAGACTGGTGATGCTGATGCATCAACATTAATTTGTACTTGTTTTTCCAATTTAACTTCATTTGGTTTGATTTTTGAGTATTGTAGATCCAAAAATGAGCTAGGGTCATTAAAAGGTATAATAATGATAGAGAATAATAACCTACGAAAGTTCATAAACATTCCTTTATTATCTATTCGCAGGAAGAATACTATTTGTGACCTAGTATTCTAAAAGTTTTTTAGCAGCTTCTAAAATTCTATCTTCATTTGGTAAAATGGCACGCTCTAAGATTCTATTAAATCCAACAGGAGTATTTGTAGAACCAACTCGTCTTACTGGAGCATCTAATTGCTCAAAACAGTTTTCATTGATAAAAGCTGTTATTTCGCCACCAAAACCGCCAAATACTTTATCTTCATGAACCACTAAGGCACGGTTAGTTTTCCCAATAGTTTTAATAATTGCTTCTTCGTCTAATGGTACTAGAGAACGAAGGTCTAAAACTTCAACTGAATAACCTTCTTCACCAAGCTGCTCTGCAACCTTTAAACTAAAATGAGTTGTATTCCCATAAGTTATAATTGAAAGGTCCGTTCCCTCTCTTCTCACCTTGGCTTTACCAAAAGGAACTTCATAATCATCAGGAACAACTGTCATGGCGTCTTTGGAATTATATAAAGTTTTAGGCTCTAAAAATAATGTAGGTCCTTTACTTCTCATCGAAGTTCTCAGTAAGCCTGCGGCGTCATCAGCAAAAGAAGGACAAACAATTCTTACTCCGGGAATCCCCGCAAGGTTTCCTTCTAAGTTTTGTGAATGATATAGACCTCCGCCAATATAACCACCTGATGCAAGTCTAATTGTTATATTAGGTGCAAATGCCCCGTTAGACCTCCAATAGTCATGAGAACATTCTAAGTACTGCTCCATTGCAGGCCAAAAGTAATCAGCAAACTCTGCGCCTTCAACAACAATTCTTATATCTTCACGAAAACGGCTCATTCCGTTTGCCGTTCCAAGGATATAATCTTCTGCTATAGGGCCATTAAAAACTCTATCTTTTCCAAATTCTTGCTGCATTCCTTTAGAAACATTAAAGATTCCACCTTTTTCTTTGTTGGCCATATCTTGTCCCCAAATATAAGTCTCAGGGTTATGACGAAATTCAGCCTTAAGCGTCTCGTTCAAAGCAGTGATAAATTTTATAGGTTCACCTTCCTCATTATGATTACCATCGCCATATTTATCAGCAGGATAGCTTTCTGGAATTAAAAAATCATAAATTGAATCTGGGCTTGGGTGTGGTGCCTTGACACCTGCCTTATGAGCTTCCATCAAAATGTCTTTGCACTCTTTTTCAATCTTTTCTAAATCTTTTTCTTTAAAAACTTCTTCTTTTAAAAGTTGTTCTCTAAATTTTGGTAAAGGATCTTGCGCCTTTGCCTCTTCTCTTTCTTTTTCATCTCTATACCATTCGTGCTTATCAGAGTTTGAATGATTTCCAATTCGAACACAATGAGCGTGAACAATTACAGGCTCCGATTTTTCAATTGCATGTGCTTTAGCTGCAGTCATTGCATTCATAGAATCAAACATATCTTTTCCATCACAATGAATGATTTGAAGATTTTTAAATCCTGTAAAATTATCAGCAACAAATTCATTCGCTGTTTGATCTGCTTTAGGAACAGAAATTCCATAGCCATTATCTTGAAAAACAAAAACAACAGGCAATTTTTCTCTTGAAGCGCCGTTAATTGCTTCATAACAATAACCCTCAGAAACAGAAGACTCACCTTGAGATGAAATCGCCACGCCTTTATGCCCATAACGTTCCATACCTCTTGCAACTCCTACCGCGTGAAGAGTATGGTTTCCAGTACAACTAGATACATTATGAATATTCCACTCAGGCTTTGCAAAATGGTTAGACATATGACGACCACCAGAAGCCAGATCATCTGCCTTAGATAGGCCGTTTAAAATTAACTCTTCAGCAGATACTCCTGCTGATAACGCTGTGAGCATATCTCTATAATAAGGAAATAAATGATCTGTTTCTTTGTCAAAGACTTGTCCAATAGCTAATTGGATTCCATCATGACCCGCATAAGGAGCATGATATGACCAACCAAGTGCTTGCTTAAGATAATTTGGAGCGCGCTCGTCAACCATTCTACCTAGCACTAAAAGCTCATACCATTTTTTAAGGGTTTTTTTGTCCGTTTTTTTAATGTCAAAAACCTTTTTAACTTTCATTTTTTATCCTAATCTATCTTTGAAGTAAGTATATATTATCTTGTAAGTCTATGATTTAATATAGGCGGAAATAATAGTAAATACGTTAAGCTTTTGAATTAACTAATGTTAAAAACACTAAATATATTGGAGATTTTATGTCGGATACTGTAGCACAAGGTTATTTTAATGACCCTCGTCTATCGGAAGCAAAAAAACTAATTCAAGATACACTAAAAGAGCATTCAAAAAAAATAACAGGAGTAAAAAATGAATTTTGAAGGAATCTATACGCCGGTTATCACACCATTCAATGAAGATGGGTCGATTGACTGGGAAAGTTACGGCGAGGTAATCGAATGGCAAATCGAAAATGGTGTTTCTGGAATTATTGCTGGACTTGGTTTGGCGCTAATTTATATGGGTTTAATTTTACAAGGCGCATTATTTAGTAATGAGTTTGCTGCAA
>CATLVU010000073.1 GCA_950061135.1 uncultured Oligoflexia bacterium | reverse complement strand
ATGCGATGAAGTAGGACTTGGAAAAACAATTGAAGCATGTTTAATTCTACATTCCTTAATCAGGTCAGAACAGGTTCAAAATGCATTAATTATTGTACCTGAGAGTTTAACTAATCAATGGTTTGTAGAATTATTTAAAAAGTTTTATCTCTCTTTTAATGTCATTGATGAAACAACTGACTTAAAAGATGTTCAAGAAAATACAGAAAGAGTTATTTTATCAAGAAAATTATTAACAGCTAATAATGAGATTCAAGACTTTATACAGAGCAAAGATTGGGACATATTAATTATAGATGAGGCCCATCAGTTAAATTTTTCAAATCAAAACCTCGTAAGTTTTATCGAACAGATTAATAAAAAAACTTATTCGACACTTATGTTGAGTGCCACCCCTGAAATAATAGGAAGCGATAACCTTTTCAAACAACTCAAGTTAATAGATCCTGATAAATTCCACTCTGAAAAAGCTATTGATCAATTTTTATTTCCTGATTCAAAAATCATCTCAGCTTTATCAGAACTTAATCAAAATATAATTCCATCAAACTTAAATCAACTGATTGATATAAAAGATGATTTAACACCGAGTAGAGCGATAGAAAAAATAATTGATAAATATGGGCCCGGCCGTTCATTTTTCAGAAATTCAAAGTCCAATTTATCAAACTACACAGACCTATTTAAAACAAGAATCTCACATCCAAACTCTATAGAAGTTAATGAAAAAAATCCTTCTAAAAATAAGATAATAGAATACAAAGTATTCGCTTTTTTAGAACTTTTGAAAAACTTAGATGAAGAAAAAGTTTTAATCATAACTCATAGTAAAAAAGATGTTGATTTAATTAAAAAATATATAATTAATAACTCAAATCTTAAAATTTCCATTTTTAGCTCCGAGCAAAGCTTGCTTGAAAGAGATAGACAGGCGGCATATTTCGCTGATCCTGAAGGGGCACAAATTCTAATTTCAACAGAGATTGGAAGTGAAGGAAGAAACTTTGAGTTCTCTCATCATTTAGCCCTATTTGACTTTCCCTTAAGTCCTGATCAAATGGAACAGAGAATAGGTAGACTCGACAGAATAGGACAAGAAAAAGATATTAATATTCATAGTTTTTATATCAAAGATAGTTTTGAAGAATATCTTTTTCGCTGGTATGAAGAAGTCTTACAATTATTTACTAACTCACCTATAGAACTGACTAACTTTTACAGCAAAGCAAAAGAAGAATTAACCTTATTACTTGAGGCCCCATTTAACACAGATCTTTGTAATAAATTTATAAATAAAAAACAAAAAGAATATAAAGCTTGGTGTTCTAAAATAAAATCTCAAAAAAACATTTTATTTGATCTACATTCATATCATCACAAAGAAGCAATTAAGATTGTTCAACAAGTGGAGGAGTTTGAAAAGAGTCATTCCTTTTTAAACCATCTTGAATTTGTCTCTCACGTTTTTGGCATTAATTATAATGACCTAAACCAAGACTCTATAAATTTAACTCCAAGTGATAATATGCTTATTAGCTCTTTTCCGGCCCTTCCGATGGAAGGCTTTTCATATGCCATCACTAGAGATTATGCTATAAAAAGAGATGACCTCCAGTTATTATCCTTAGAACATCCACTCTATCAAGGTATATTTGACTTGGTTCTTCACTCCAATTTTGGGAACCTTACTATTTGTTTAAATGAAAATCTTAACGATAATATTCTTTTCGAATTTATTTTTACTCTTCAATGCGTTGATGAAGTTAAGCATGTCTCATCACAGTTTCTACCACTGACACCAATAAGAGTTTTACTTAACCATTCTTTACAAGACTATACTCTAAAATTTCCTATGAAAAATATTAATAACAATTGCACCAGAGTTCCTGAGCATCAACTTGAGGGATATTTTGAAAAGATGCCAAAAGACTTTTTATCCAATCTTATTGAAATGTCTTCAAAACTATCTCTATCTAAAAACAATAAATACAGGAAGCAGGCACTCGAAAAACTTGAAAGCACAAAAAATGAGGAATTAAATAGAGCAAAAGATTTCCAAATTGATACTGAAGAACTAGAGATTACTTTTAAACAAATACAACATTCGATCAACAATGCTGCAATTGAACTAGATTCTATCCGAATAATTTTCCCGGTACAATCCTAAGCTGCTTCTTGCTCTTTAGACTCTTGTCTTTCAAGATAATCTATTATTCTCTCATCTTTAGTCTTAATGCTAGGGCCTTTATCATAAGATCAGATTGGTAACTAAGCAAAAGCCGACTTAAATGAAAGTAGTAAAATAAATATAAAGAAAGAAACATTCACTAATGTATACATAAAAAAACACCCCTGATAATAGGGGTGTTTAATCATTTATGAAAAAAAATAACAAATATACTATGTAAATTTGACTATTGATGTAGGTGAAGTCCCTCTTCAAGAGTTGGATCTTCTTTAGATACTAAGTTCATTTTACTCAGAGCTCTTCCAACAACAAAGACAAATAGACCAAAAAAACCTATAAATTGTAATAATTGTAAAATTCCATAACCAGAAATATGTGCATGGTAATGATGAAAAACCTTAGGAGCAACCATCAAATACATATCAAAGAAATGACCAAATAATAAGATACATGCAACAGTCATAAGCACTTTAGTATTTCTCTTGGCTTCACGTGTCATAAGAACAAAAAATGGTACTATAAAGTTTATAATTAGGTTTATAAAAAACTGTGCATTCCAATAGTCATGTCTTAGAACGTAGTATTCAGTCTCTTCTGGAATATTTGCATACCAAATAAGTAAATACTGTGAAATCCAGATATATGCCCAAAAAACAGACATTCCAAACATCCATTTACCAAGATCATGTAAATGATCGTCAGATATAATACCTTTTAAATATCCCCAATCTCTCAATTTAATTACTGCGATAGTTGTAAAGGCGATTCCTGAAACGAAAGAGCCTGCGAACATATAAACACCAAATATAGTAGAAAACCAATGTGGTTCAATACTCATAACCCAATCAAATGCAGCAAAACTAATAGTTAAAGAAAAAACGATTAAAAAAACAGCAGAATATTTTTGTAATTTTAATGAAAGTGCCTCACTACCATCAGTATCCATTTTTTTTGAAATAGATCTAAGTGCCCATGCCATCAATATCCAAAGACTAAAGATAATTACTGTTCTTATAAAAAAGAATGGCTCATTTAACCAAGCAACTTTTTCTCTTAAAATTGGATCGTTCATCACAAGCTCAGTATGTGTCCACTCATACAGAGTATGATATCCAAAATACATAACAAGCATGCAAACAAATGTTACAGGTAAAAACTTAGTCATAGCTTCTGGAATTCTTTTATAGGGTGTTAACCAGCTCGCTTGAACTACACCACCCAGAGATAAGAAAAAGATACCTGAAACTGCAATCATAGAAAAATATACAGTTGAAACAAGAAAATCTACCCAACCTACTGCTTTATTCAAACCGAAAGATCCAAGTAAAGCAAGAACACCAACGACTGCCAAAACAATGGAGATTGTTTTTATACTACCTTGAAATTCAAAATTTTTAACTTCTAAGCTCACTTATTTTCTCCCTTAGTTTCTTTTTTTCTTTTTTGGTTTTCTTAATAATTTTTCACGAACATACTCAGATACATACCATCTATCCTCTGAATAAAGTTGCTGAGCATGGCTTGGCATATTTCCATATCCAAAAGTAATGACATTATAAACATACCCTGATGGATATTTATCAATTTTTCTCCATCTTCTTTCTGAAAACTTTGGCGGAGCCGGAAAGCCACCTTTAGTTACTACTAAACCGTCTCCCTTCCCTGTTACACCATGACAAGCACTACAAGTTTTCTCATAAAGGGCTTTACCTCTTTGCCAATGATACTCATTCATTTCATAAGGGTTTTCTAGAACCAAAGGATTTCCATCGGCATCCATTGGATGAGGCATTTTACCTCTTGCAATAGTCCCTTCAGGAGGGGTCTGCATCGTTTGTCCATTATCAAAGTATGGGTTATCAGAGAATGCTTCATATGTTTCAGCATACATCATATCGTTAATCAAAGAATATCCCGTTGAATTTCTTTGTCCTGAACAACTCATAAAAAATACAATCAGGGATGAGAATACTACCAGTTTCGCCATGATTATTCGCCTTTTCCGATTAGTGCAAAACAATTATTATCTGCAGATTTTTCTTCGACAGATATTGCTCCGTTATTATTTAAAAAATTTGTTACATCTTCTTTATTAATTCTTGTCTTATCAAAGGCCATAATAAATTTATTACAAGTCTGCTCTGGATGAAGAATCATCGCCTGCTTTCCTGGAAATAAAAAGTTAGATGCCAAGAATGCCGCAACTGTTGTATGTGCAGCTAATAGAACTGTTATTTCAAAAGTAATCGGAACAAAAGCTGGAAATGAAATAAATGGCTTCCCACCGATAATCGTAGGCCAGTCAATTGCAGAGGTCCAAATTTGAAATAAAATTGCAATTAAAAAACCCATTGCTCCTGCTGCAAATGTTACATAAGGAAGGAAAGACCTTTTGATTCCCATTGCTGAGTCAAGCCCATGTACAGGGAATGGAGTATAAACATCATAGATTTCAAAATGTTTATCAACGGCTTTCTTTGTTGCCTCTAAAACTTTTTCATCACAATCAAAAACACCAATTAAAAATTCTTTTTTCATTTATATTGTCCTATTTATTTTCTCTAGCAAATCTATAAACTGACTTTACCTCTGCCACTGCAATACCAGGAAGAACTCTGATAAATAAGAAGAAAAGAGTAAAGAAAAGCCCAAATGTTCCAATGAATGTTACAACTTCAACCCATGTTGGAGAATACATCGCCCAACTAGAAGGCAAGAAGTCTCTGTGTAATGAAGTCGTAATAATTACGAATCTTTCGAACCACATACCGATATTAACAACAATTGATATAACAAAGACAAAAGGAATATTTGTTCTTAATTTTTTTGACCAGAAAAACTGTGGTGATAATACGTTACAAGTAATCATTGACCAATATGCCCACCAATAAGGTCCTGTTGCTCTATTGACAAAGCAATATCTTTCATATTCGTTCCCAGAGTACCATGCAATGAAAAACTCTGTTCCATAAGCAAGGCCTACAATCATTCCAGTAACAACGATAACCTTACACATCGCTTCGATATGGCCCATAGTAATATAGTTTTCCCAGTTCAAAACTTTTCTAGTAATTATCAGAAGAGTTAAAACCATCGCAAAACCAGAAAAGATTGCACCTGCAACAAAGTAAGGAGGAAAAATAGTTGTGTGCCATCCAGGAATAACTGAAGTTGCAAAGTCCATAGATACAATTGTGTGTACCGAAAGAACTAGCGGGGTTGCAAGACCTGCAAGAACCAAACAAAGAACTTCAAAGTGATGCCAAGTTTTATTTGATCCATTCCAACCAAAAGATAAAACTCCATATACAAATTTTCTAAAGGCTGATTTTGTTCTATCTCTTACAGTTGCCAAGTCAGGCAAAAGACCCATATACCAAAAAACCAAAGATACAGTTAGATATGTTGAGATAGCAAAAACATCCCATAAAAGTGGTGATCTAAAGTTAACCCATAAATCCCCTCTTGTATTTGGATAAGGAAAAACCCAAAAAAGAAGCCAAGGTCTTCCTGCATGAATTAGCGGAAATAAACCTGCACATGCTACAGCAAAAATCGTCATCGCCTCAGCTGCACGGTTAATTGCTGTTCTCCAATGCTGTCTAAAAATTAAGAGAACTGCAGAGATAAGTGTCCCAGCATGGCCTATACCAACCCAAAATACAAAGTTTGTAATGTCCCAAGACCAACCGATAGTTTTATTAAGCCCCCAAACACCAATACCTGTGGCAATTTGATAACCAATTGTTAACATCCCTAAAGTTAGAACAAGAGCTGAAATACTAAAACAGATTAGCCATGATTTTGAAGGCTTTTCTTCAAGAGTATCTAGGATCTCGTGCGAGATTTCTTTGTAAGTCTTATCCTCTGGAACAAGGGGTTTTCTAAGCTTGGATACGTGTGCACCTGACATAAATTTATCCTTATTTATTTCTAATTTTTGTTAAATAATTTACTCTTGGCTGAACATTTAAATCTTCAAGCACAACATACTTTCTCTCTTCAGCTAAGTATTTAGAGATTTTACTATTCGGATCATTCTTATCACCGAAAATAATTGCATCAGATGGGCATGACTGCTGACATGCTGTCTGGATAGCACCATCTTTTAGAGGCTTTCTATCTCTTTTTGCACTTAGTTTTCCATCTTGAATTCTCTGAATACACATAGAACATTTTTCCATAATACCTCTAGTTCTTGTGGAGATATCTGGATTTAATACCATTCTTTCAGTTTCCGATCCTCTGTCATAATTGAACCAGTTAAATCTTCTAACTTTATAAGGACAGTTATTGGCACAATATCTTGTCCCAACACATCTGTTATAAACTTGCTGGTTTAAACCGTCTGATGACTGAAGAGTTGCCATAACTGGACAAACGTTTTCACATGGAGCATTGTCACAATGCTGACAAAGCATAGGCATATGAACAACTTCAGGATTAGACTCATCACCTTTATAATAACGATCTAGTCTTAACCAATGCATTTCTCTTCTATTATTAACTTCTTCTTTACCAACAACAGGAATATTATTTTCTGCATTACATGAAACAATACAACTTGAACAACCAGTACAAGTTGAAAGATTAATGGCCATGGCCCATTGATGACCATCTTTTTTATGCTCAGGATAAATATGAAAAAGTTTTGCTTTTTTTGTATTTCCTGCTTTAGGATTTTGCATATACTCTTCATATGTAGCTTCTCTAACAATATCTCTTCCCTCCATCGAGTGATGAGTTTGAGTTTGAGCTAAGATTCCAGTTTTCCCAGTTTTCTTAAGCTCAATCGTACTAGAGTTATAAGTAAAAGATCCATTACTTGCACTCATAAAAGGATAGGCATTCACACCCAATCCTTTAGCAGTTTTTCCAGCAATCGTTCTTCCATATCCAACAGCTAAACCTACAGTATTTTTATCTGTACCTGGCTGAACAAGTGCCACAGTCTTAATTGTAGTTCCGCCAATTTTAGCTTCAAGAATATCTCCTGATTTAACAGAGTTTTCTTTTGCCCAAACAGGAGAAACCATAAAATAATTCCCCCAAGTTGCTTTTGTAATCGGATTTGGCATTTCTTGAATCCAAGGATTATCCCCAAAGTCACCATTCCCAATCCCATCTTTAACGTACAGACTTAAAGTTAAATTAGAAGAGCTCTTGGTATCAATATTTTTTATATAATTTGCGATATTAAAACTTCTAGGTGATTCAACACGGGAAAGACTCGCTGATTGCATCACACCATCATGCAAAAACTTATTCCATGAAGTTGATCCTGTGTATGTAGACTTCATGAAGTCATAAAAAGATGTATTATCACCCATCAAACTCATTAATGTCTCAACATACATTCTTGTGCCGTAAAGTGGTTGAATTGTTGGTTGAGTGATAGATAACTCAGACTTTGAAACTAAAGTGTCTGACCATGACTCATAAGTATGGTTAATCGGAGCAACATAATGAGCGATATTTGACGTTTCGTTTTCTGATAAAGTTAAACTAACAACGGCTTTAACTTTTTTAAGACCTGCTGTTAGTTTTTCAGAATTATAATAATTGTAGACAGGGTTAGTATTTACAAAAATAACTGTTGAAGTTTTCTCTGATAGATCGTTAACAAAGCTTTCAAACTCGTTATCATTTTCTAATTTCTCAAAGCTTGTTGAGCGAACAGAAATAGTCCTTCCATAGTTTCCAAGCTCAGTATTAATTTTATTAACAACTACTTGAACATTAACATCATTCTCACCAGCCAAAACCAAAGATCTACCGTTAGCTTTAGAAAGTTCTGAAACAATTATTTTCACGATATCTTTGTTTTCAGCTTTAGTATTATGTGTAGTAGAAGAAATTCCTGCTAACACTCCTAATAATATATCATGTTGATCAGCAACTGATCGTGTGAATCGATGATCAGCATTTGATCCAGTAAGGCTCATAACTTCTTCAACCTGAATATGCTTACTCATCTTTGCTGTTTTTGCATCTCTTCTTTTAGAGTACCCTTTAGTATTAGCAACGCCATTACCAAAAGTTGAAAGAAAATCAGCACCTAAGGAAACTACAACATCTGCATTCTCAAAATTATATTCAGCACCTGTATAAGCTCCATGTGTAATTTTATTTGCTTGGTATAGTGCAGATTTTGAAACCGGTTCATAAGCAATATGCTTTGCCTGATATTTTTTAGAAAATTTTTCAATAATAGCTAGCTCTGACTTTGAACTAATTGCAGGTGTAACTAGAACAACCTCCCCTTCACTATTTTCTAAATGTTGCTTTAATTGACTATCAAACTCTTCCCATTCAACTGATTTAGATGCAACCTTAGGCTCTCTTAATCTTGAAGAATCATATAAAGACATAACAGAAGCTTGAGCTTGAGCGTTAGCACCACCAAAAGTTGTTTGAGATAGGGCATTCCCCTCAACTTTAATAGGACGACCTTCTCTTGTCTTTACAAGAATAGGCATATCTTTATAAGTAGAAGCATACCAATTTGCTACCCCTGGAATAGTATCAGGTTGTTTATTTAAATAAGGTAAAGCTTTTTTTACAGGTATCTTAACACAACCGGTTAATGGAAGAGCTGAAACAGAAAACCCCATAATCTTTAAAAAACTTCTTCTGTTTTTCATTGAAGACATGGCCTCATACTCACCTTCAGGAAACTCTGCTTTTAATACAGCTGGATCTAAAACTTTGTTTTCCACATCTTGCCAATAAGTCTGAGGTGTTGAGTCTGCACACCCGCAGCTTGTTCCACATGAATCGTTGTTTGTTAAATCTGACATTTTATTAATTCCTTGTATAATTCAATTTTTTAATTAGTAATGACATTTAGCACAGTCGCCACCAGCTGCACTTTTGTGATCTTCAGGAGGCGCAATTTGATTATCTCTGTGACAACTTATACACCAACCCATATTTAAACTTTCATGTTGCTCGTAAATTTCCATCTCCTCCACAGGACCATGGCATTTTTGACAATCAAATCCTGCTACATTTACGTGCTGAGCATGATTGAAATAAGCAAAGTCTGGGAAATGATTAACTTTCACCCATTGAATATTTTCACCCGAGTCAACTGCATTTTGAAGTTTTCTAATTTCAGGAGAATTTGTTTTTACTTTTGAGTGACAATTTAAACAAAGCTCTGTCGGAGGAACACCTGCATGCCTTCCTTTATCAGCACCAAAGTGACAGTACTGGCAATCCATCTCAAGTTCTCCTGCGTGTTTCTTATGTGAAAACGCCACAGGTTGATCAGGAGCATATCCCTGATTGGATCCTAAGCTTCTAGCTTGAACTATAACATAAGCGCCCATTCCACTTAAAACGAGTAAGGCAACTAACGCACCAACAAATTTCTTCATCTCGAATTCCTTCAATTCTTTGAATACATATTATGAATTTTTTAAGTATTTTAGGTATTTGCATACCATTTCACAACCAAATTCGTAAACTTTTTTTCAACCAATATGTACCTTTTGCTTACGCCATGAGAAAAGAGCAAAATGACGAATCAAAATTTCATTGATCAAAATCTTTTCTTACAATCCTACTGGGAGCGTAGGGTTTTTCACGAGCAAGGTTTGGTGAGCCAAACAAAAATCGACATCAATAAACAAAAACTTATAGAAATGGCGATGGATGATTATTATGAATCAAGACTTATTATAGAAAGTTCTGATGATTACAAAATGCTTCATGGGCCCATTGAAAATATTCAAGCTCTAAGTAATGATCAAAAATGGACATTATTTATTCATAATATAAACTTATACCATCCAGAAATAGCAGCACTTGTTGAACAATTTAGCTTTCTTCCTTTATGGAACTTTGATGATGTCTTATGCTCATATTCTATGGATGGAGCCTCAGTTGGTGCCCACTTTGATGATTACAATGTTTTTATCATTCAATTAGAAGGTAAACGACAATGGCTCACTCAAAATAACCCAAATAAAACATGGCGAGATGATTCTGATATTAAAGTGCTTAAACATTTTGAGGCTGACAACCAAATCATACTAGAACCAGGGGATATGATTTATATACCTCCGCATGTTGCTCATCATGGTATTTCAATTGGTGAATCACTCTCTTTATCGATTGGATTTAAATCTTTAGAGTTTTCTAAGCTTACTACTAGTCTTGCCCATGAAATACTTGAAACTGATAACTTGGTTCATAAACTCCAACCACTTGATCAAGTTACACCAGGTAAAGATAAAAATCATATTGACCAGAACAGTATAAAAACAATTAGTCAAAACCTATGTCAATATCTAGAAGAGAACGGATTAATTGAAAAATTAATTTTAAAAACATTAAGTACTAATAAGTTTTACGATGAAGAAGATGATACAGTTACAACTGAAGTAGACAAAAATTATTATCGCAATGAACATTCTAAATTATTAAGAAGTGATAATTATATATTTATTGATGGAGTACAATTCAAACTCAATCCAGACGAAAGGACTCTGTTAATGCAAATTTTCGATCAAACTTTTATCGAACCTATTGACCATTTTTTCAATGACTTACAATTATCCACTCAAAGTAAATTACTCAGTCATAGAATAATATTTCAAGCTTAATTATGTTCAAATAGATGTCGAAAAGAATATGTGAAATTTTTAATAATTTTATATATTTTTTTCTGTTCTTGCTGTTTGGCCCAAACAGGAATTTCTCAAAGTTTACAGAATATTCTCAATGATATGCTCCCCGAGTCTCAACTTAATCCCGCCCAAGCAAACAGGTTGGAAGTAGAACTTAAGTTGCAAACTACAATTATCGAGGCGATTAAACAAATTGATATTCAAGATGGATTAATTCATCATCCTGTCAATGCATCTGAAAAGTTGAGTCAAATATTACTTAGTACTTCAGAAGAAGCCATCACTTATATTCCTCCAAGTAATCGCGAAAAAATCCTACTCACATTAAAAGATTTTTATAGGCCATCAAAACTAGTTGGCATGCTTAATGAGTTTAATCTTTTTTTGAAAAAAAACCTTAATCAAAAATCAATAGCACTGAGTGCGGCTGGAAGACGCTTCGGAATTCAGGGGGCATTAGTGTATTTAGCCACAATGCAATTTGACTTCACTCTCCCACTTGTTATGCTTGCTCACGGTGAAGCTCTTGGTGGAGTTTTATTGGCCATGCCCATCTCATCAACTTCACTAGCTATGTTTATGGGATTCAAAAAAGCATTTAGGTACGCCATTCTAGTAAAAACATTAGGAGTGAATAAGTTAAAAAAATATTTTGAAAGCTATCATATCGCTAGAAAGTTTTTCAGCCAAAATTTATTCCATACCAGAAATATTATACAACTTAGCTTTAATAATATTAGCTTTGCAATGACATTAGAGAGTGGAAACTTTTTTATAAGAAAATGGTCTAAGTTTATTCGAGGAGAGGCACTAACAGCCGAAAAAATAATCTCTGTATTAGGAGAGGAGACTTTTAATAAGAACTTAATTGAAAACTTAATGAGAAGTAACCATCAAGATAATTATAAAACTCTATTTTTATTATCCTACCTTGAAGAAAATAATAATATTGATGCTATCAGAAAGTTAGAACATTTTTATCCTCAAAATATTCGTCAAGTTCAATACTTAAGGTCAATTCCTACAGCACAAAAAAAATGGTTTCTTGATATCTCTCAAAGCAAAAATTTTAAAGAACTTATAAACCATCTCAAGAGTCTACCTACGGACATTCATCCTCAATTATTTGATAATATATGGACAAGATTCGTCCTGCCTAGACTTTCATATACGATAGATGACTACTACGCTATTAGTAATTTTAAAGCTTTTAGGAAGCTTTCAGATAATTGGGAAAAGTCAGTACGTCCATTTATTCTCCAATCTAATAAAAGTTATATTGATGATGAAGTATATCGATTTTTCACAGACTATTTTTACAATTCAATTCAATCACCCGCTATATGTGAAACCATCTACACCAAATCCCTTTTTTAGACATCTACTTGTAAATATCTTACTTCAAAAGTATGATTAACTAACAATAATATTTAAGAGGAATAGAATGACTATTGATAAAAACAATAAAAAAAATCTTCAAGCATCATTAATCGAACTTATAAGAGTAACATCAACCGTAATCCCTGATGATATTCAAAAAGTAATCTTGCAAGCATTAAAAAGAGAAAAGAAAAAGACTACTGCTGAGTATGCGATGAATATTATTCAGTCCAATATTGATCTTGCTAAAAAGAAGTCTCAGCCCATATGCCAAGATACAGGTACAATCATATTTTATATAAATTACCCAGTTGGTACATCACAATTAGAGATGGAAAAAATTGTTCAAAAAGCAGTTCTTGAAGCGACGAAAAAAGGCTATCTTCGCCAAAACTCGGTAGACTCTTTGACTGGTAAAAACGAGTGTATGAACGTTGGTGGTGGTCACCCAGTAATATATTTTAAAGAACATAAAAAGAAATCAATAGAAATAAAACTGATGCTTAAAGGCGGAGGCTGTGAAAATGTTGGTGCTCAATATGCACTTCCTTATAATGAGCTTGGAGCAGGTAGAGACCTTGCTGGTGTAAAGAAAGTTATTTTAGATGCGGTTCAAAAGGCGCAGGGAAAAGGTTGTGGACCTGGCGTTCTAGGAGTAACAATTGGTGGTGATCGTGGAACAGGCTATAGCGATTCAAAAAAACAACTTTTAAGAAGGCTTGACGATGTTAACGAAAATAAAGAATTAGCAAAATTAGAAAAAGAAATTGTAAAACTCTCAAATGAATTAGGAATAGGGCCTATGGGCTTTGGTGGAAAAACGACTCTACTTGGATGTAAAATCGGAGCATTAAATCGCTTACCGGCCTCTTATTATGTCAGTGTTTCTTATATGTGCTGGGCATATCGTAGACAAGGTATCGTGCTTAATAATAAATTAGATATAAAAAACTGGATCT
>CATLVU010000072.1 GCA_950061135.1 uncultured Oligoflexia bacterium | reverse complement strand
TTGTGTTAATAGATCACTAATAGGAATAATCGCCTTCAATGATTGTTTTGCTTCATTTGTTTTATTAATTCTTTGAGCATAAACAATTTTAAATTTTGCATCTTTAAAAGCTTTTAGCATTACAACTTTTGGATCAACTTTAACTAATCCTGAAGAGCTTTCTGGATTATAGTTTTTTTGGAAAAAAGATTTAAAAGGTGATCCTAATTGAAAGCTATAATCACCATTTACAAAATTACAGTTTAAAAATTTTAGTTCAAGATCGATTTCTACGAAATCTTGGTCAATAACTTGAGAAGACTTGGCAATAAGTTGATAGACACCATATCTATTTTCATAGCTATCAATTTTATTTTTACAATAAGCAACACTTCCATCAAATGTTTTAAGTGCTTGCGTTGGTAATGCCCATGCAGAATTTAAAAGAAAGAATGCTAAGAATAATGTAGTTTTCATGTTTAATCCTTCGGTTACAAAATTAATAATGTAATAGGCCATGAACCTTGTCCAAGTCAGGCCGTAAATGAAACTGTGAAATGATTACATTTGCGAAGGAGTGGGAGGGTAAACGCCTTCGGGCATTTCAGATATCCAGTTTTCAAGAGTCGCTAGAATTAGAGTTTTATCTTCAGGAAGTTTACCGCCTAGAGGATACATATTGGAAATATGATTGGCCCTGAATTCAACAGAATTTAATGAGAAATCAGCTCTTTTTATAATCTGATACATCTCGGTGAATAGTTCTTTTGAAGTTAAAGGGGTGATTAGACCACGTTCTACCATTTTATGGTAAGGAGTACCTGGAACTGCAAAGGTAGTTAAAAAAGAAAAATAGTCAGGACATGTCTGAGTTAAAATCTTTGCTGTATTTTCAATATGTTGCTCAGAGAGTTTTTGTCCTCCTACACCAAGCATTGCAATCGTAGAGAGTTGAAACCCGGTTTGCTTTATTTTTAAAGAAGCCTCTGTCATCTCCTGTGCTGAATTACCCTTAACGATCATATGTAGAATCTTATCATCGCCAGACTCTAAGCCTAGATATGCAATAGTGAGTTTTTTAGAGGCAAGTAATTGTAGCTCGGCTTCAGACTTTTCTAATATATTTTGAGCTGTTGCATAGACTCCAACTCTTTTTATATTTGGAAAAAAAGTGTTAATCGCATCTAATGTTTGAGTGAGTAGCTTCATCGACGCTCCTAAAGCATCACCATCACATAGAAAAATTTTCTCAGGAGCAAATCCATTTGATAAATAATATTTAGAGGCTTTTTGAATATCTTTAAAAACTTCGTCAAAAGTACGTTCTCGGTATTTTTTAGAGCGATACATATCACAATAAGTACACTTGTTATTTGAGCATCCTATTGTAACTTGAAATAAAAGACTTTTTCCCTCTGAAGGGGGACGATATACAGGAGTATTATATTCAATAGGTGGATTAATATACATATGATATAATTATGGCCTATGGAGAGTATAATCAAGCCCAAAAAACATCTTTTTATTTGTTCTCGGTATAGAGAGGGTGGAGCTGAATGTTGTGAAGACAAAGGTGCTCTTGATCTAATTTTGAAATTAAAAAAAGAAGTTGTTCGCTACGGTAAGGCCCAAGAAATATTTATTACAAATTCTGGATGCCTTGGTTATTGCCAAAAGGGAATCACCGGCGTGTTATATCCGAGTGGTGAATTTTTATTCCAGATGGATCAAATGAGTTTAGAGCAAATAAAAGAAAAACTTGAACTAAAAATTTAAATATTAGGATCGTTTTATGCTTGATCAATACCAGTCTGAGTATTTGTGGATTACTTTGGAACAGATAGAAGAAATCGAAGCAAAGCTAACGGAAATAGATGGAGTATTTCCAAGTGAGGACTTCAATCATGTTATGAGGGTTGTTCATTCGATTAAGGGGACTGCAGGATCCTATGATTTTTCTTTATTAGGAGTTATTTGCCATAATCTAGAAGATTCCTTTGTCCATATAAGTAAAAAAGAAATCAGCAGTGAACAGGTTACTAATATATTAAAATATATAGATCTTATAAAAAAATATATTAATTCTAAAAAAAATCACTCAGATCAAGTCTTAGATATTGAGCAAGAACTACTAGATTTAAAAATTGATAAAACGAAAACGGGCCGACAGAAAAAAGTTAATCATTCTACTCTCGTTGTGGATACTACTAAATTAAGTTTAAAATTAATTTCTAAAGAATTAAGCAATCTTGGAATACAGGTCTCATATGCTAAGTCGGGTCATGAAGCTTTGGGAAGGTTACTTCAGGAGAAGTTCGATAGTGTCATTGCATCTCAAGAGTTGGCGCTTATTAAAGGTACAACTTTGTTTGAAATTTGTAATAGAGTAAAATCACTTAATATTAATGCTAAGCGAATTCTATTAACATCTAGTGATATAAAAAATGAAAATATTGATCATATAATCGAGAAGGGACCAAAGATAGCAGAGTCGCTGCGAAAACTATATGAACAAAATATTTTAAAAAATGATGAAGTTTCAATTGATTCTATTCCTGACTTGAAAATTCACTATATAGATGATGATAAAATGATCCATCGTCTGGTACAGGTGGCATTTGCTTCTTTTAAAGAAAAATTAAATCTATCCTTATTTAGCAATCCATTTGATGGGCTTAAAGCAAGTATTGATTCACAACCAGACCTCATTATTTTAGATGTGTTGATGCCTGAGATGGGTGGAATTGAAGTATTTCAAAAGTTAAAAGAGCAAGCTCCATCGGTTAACTGGAAAGTTATTTTTATAACTGCAAGCGAGTCAAAAGAAGAGATTGATAAATTGATGTCTCTTAAGCCGATAGGAATTATTACTAAACCCTTTAGGCCAAAAGAATTAGTTAATCAAATACTTGAGATTTATTCGAAAAGTAATTTTTAATTATTGAGAGAGTAGATTCTTGGCAATAATCAAAATCATAATTTCATTTGTTCCCGCTCCAATTTCATTGAGCTTATTATCCCTCATCATTCTTTCAAGTGGAAACTCTCTAGAATAGCCATAACCACCATGTAGCTGTATTGCATCCAAGGCAATTTTGGTGGCCATCTTTGGAAGTTGTAATTTTACCATTGCTGCGTGAGTGTTAGATACTTTTCCTTGGTCCCATTGATAACAAACATTATACAGAAAGTTTCTCATCATTTCTGTTTCAGCTGCCATCTCCGCAATCATCTTTTGAATCATCTGAAATGAGCCAAGGTTTTTACCAAACTGTTCTCTCTCGTTTGCATACTTAATGCATTGATCAACACAAGCTTGTGCAATTCCAAGAGAAATACCTGAAATGGTAAGTCGTTCAATCTCAAGGTTTTTCATCATGTGGTAGACTGAATCTCCCTCATTTCCAACTCGGTTCTCTAGGGGGACTTTTGCATTCTCAAAGCAAAGCTCACCTGTTGGGGAAGAGCGCATTCCCATTTTGTGAATTTCTTTAGAAACGGAATATCCTTCAGTATTTTTTGTCTCTACAATAAATGTTGTAAGGTCATTTCTTTTATCCCCAGTTCTCGAATAAAGATAAACAATATCTGCGTATTGGGCATTTGTGATCCACATTTTATTTCCATTAATAATATAATGGTCATTTTTTAGGTCCGCTTTACATTTCATTCCAACGGCATCAGAACCATTTCCTGGTTCGCTCATGGCCATTGCGCCAATATGCTCACCTGAAATTAACTTAGGGAGGTATTTTGCTTTTTGTTCATTACTAGCATTTGAATTGATATTGTTTACACATAACATTGAGTGGGCGAGGTAAGAAAGAGTGGAACCAGCACAAGCTTTTCCAAATTCTTCCATTACTATTGTTGCTGCCGTAGCACCCATGCCGGCACCCCCATACTCTAGTTCGGCGGTGATTCCTAATAAACCTAGTTCACCCATCTTTTTAAAAGCCTCAAGGTTAAAACTTTCATCATGGTCATGTTTCTCTGCGTAAGGTGCTAATTCATTTTGAGCGAAGCTTCTTGCAACTTCTACTATCTGCTTTTCTTCTTCGGAAAAAAACCACATTTTTGGAATCCTTGTTTAATTGATGCCTTTATATAACCTATTTGTTAAAGATGATCAATTCTGTGCGCTTCTTGTCATAAAAACTCTGGTGGAGTTTAAAATTATTCATTACAATAAAGTTATGATGCGTAAAGAAATAATGGAGCCCGCGTGCAATTAACCACGCCAGAAATAAAAGATTACGATTCGGTTTTTCCCGCTGAAAATTGGTTTTTGTATTGGAAGACTTCAGCAGCTTTATGGAAAGAGAAGCTGGCAACGTATCGTCAGGACTTACCAGTATTAATTCCTCTGTACTGGGGACTTCATGGAGAGTTTAAAGGGCAAGTAGATTTTGGAGATTACAAAACAGAGACTGACATCGTTCGATTAAAAAAATGCTTAGATGATTTAGGATTAGAGGCTTGCTTTTTATTACCAATTGCTCCGGTTCCATTTTTACCAAATGGCGGTGTTCCTTCCTATCTTGCGAGGCAGATATCTTTAGACCGTGAAATGAAAGCTCAAGTATATATAGGGGAAGAGGGAAAACTTTATAAAATGTACAGTTATTTTGAGCCCCTTGTTTTTAAAGGGTTTCAGTTCTTTGTAAAAAAAATCTCTGAACTAAATGGCGAGCACTCTTTAAATCTTAGATTTTATGGCCTGTCTTCTTTTGTTTTTAAAAATTCTAGCTTGGAGTCGACTTTTGTTGATAGGTCAGTGGTCTTTCAAAACGGTCTAAAAAAATATTTGAATCAAGTTGAAGATATGGAAAAGTCTGAAGTTAAAGATTATCCGTCTTTAATAAAAGACTTATATACAGATTTAATTAAAGAAGTTTTTCAAGAAAGTTATAGGGGAGAGATCCCATTTGGATTTGTAGGCTCTTGCTTTGAAGATATTTTTAATAGAGGCTTAAAAGACGAGTATGACAACGAAAAATATAGTTCTCACTTTTTCTCTAGTCTTTGTGCTGATATTGTTCCGAGTGCAATTTTATTAAACTCCAAGGAAACACAGGTTGGAATATGGCAAAAATTTGGGGAATATTTTTCATCGATCGCACAAAACAAAATCTTTGAACAGGATAATAAGTCAATTGAGTTAAACACAATAGTAGAACTTATTGATTTAACATCAGGATGGAGTTTTAATAATAGTTATTTTAAAAGTATCGGAATTTCTGACTTTTTAGAAAAGACATTGCCATGGGGCTATCGTATTTCAAAAGATTTGTCGGTTTTGAAAAATGATAAAGCCTATTTTATACAAGGGGGAACTCTTAGTAGGGCCACTTTTTCTCAGTTACTTAAAAATTTTATGCTTGGGAATAAAATCTTTTTGGACTTGAACGGTTTTTCTTCAGAGAATCGGAGAGTATTAGAGGCTTTTGTAGCAGAAAATAACTTAGATCAAGAAAGAGTTAATTTTTATACCACCATTGAGAAAATCACTCTAGGCGAAGGTTTTTTAATTCTTTTTAATTCTGAAGAATTGATCCAACTAGAACAAACTAAGCAAATAGACTTTTGGCAAGGTCTTTTTAAATTAGTAGATTTTAATTTATTAAAAATTGAAGTGGATGAGAGTATTCAGTATATCTCTTTAAATATGCTTAGTGATAGAAGTGACTTGAATTTTGATTATCAAAAAAGATATTTCTTTTATAATCCATCTAGTTATAAAAAAAGAGTTTCTATCGAGCTGACTCCAGGCCATGCTTTAGTCAAATCTTTGAATGCTTTTGGCGCAGAAATTCAAACTCTCGATAGAAGAATAGAGATAAAGCTTAATTCAGGAGGGAATATCTGTCTTGATTTTGGGGTGTTTTCAAATGAGTGATCTTTATGTCCTTTATCATCAAAAAAGCAACGAACAGGTTTTTATTGTTGAGGTTTTCACATCAGAAAATATAGAGAGTTCCAAAGTACTTGACTATAAATCTGAAACTTTTGATACAAAAGAGACTTTATTGTCAGAATGCTATCATCTCTTAGTTTCAGAGAGATTAAACTCAGGCTTCTTTCTTTCTTTAGATGACTTTAATTTGGGATTAGAGTCTTGTCACAGGGCCCCAGATATTGTGAGTCTATTTGAACAAAAAGGTGAAGTCCTCAAAATCAGTGAAGAGGATAAGCAAAATCCTGTTGGAAGATTCTTAAGCCGCTGGTTTTAAAAGAAAAATCAATCTTGTCAGGCCGTTTATAATCTTTATTTATCCTCAAAAACTTTTCTTTCACAATCAAAAATATATTTACCATGATTGTAAACAACACTGTGATTTTTGCTTAGTAAAGCAAAGAGAGGATCGCTATTGTAAGCTTTGTTGCTGTAATCGATCTTAAGCTTTTTTATACCTCTTTCATCTGTAATTATTTTAAGTTCAGTTTTTTTGACTGTCCGGTCTTTACCGTTATCCCAAAAGCTTCCCAGTTTACTGAATATAGAAAGAACAAATTCGTTCTTTTTAATTTTGATTTTCGTTTTTTGCTTGAGAGTTTTTGCGATTTTAGTATCTTGAGGGATATAGTATAATGGTATACATTCCTTAATATGACCGGTATTCATTTCTTGCTCCCAGCAAATTTGAAATCCTTCCAGCCTACTTCCACCGTTATTGAAAAAGTCAGATTGTTCTATAATAAAATCGGGGCAACTTTGATTATGATTATCTGCGTTTTGAAGTGATATTACTTTTTCAGACAGATCTAACAATCTATCGTGCGCAATGTCATCTCTTGCTGAAAATACAGCTTGATTTAACCCTGATAATAGCAGGAAGAACAAAATTTTTTTTCTCATACCGACTCCTTATTCTTTCATACTGTTTATATAGGCTTAATCTAGTAAAAATAATAGGTTGTGTGAAAAAATTTCGCAGCGTGTAAAAAATGCACTGGTTGCACTTTTTTTTGGTGCAAGGCGCATAAGATGCTATCATACCTCTAGATTTTAGGAGCTAATAATGAGAACACAAAAGTATTTTAAAAAGCAAATGCAGCAGTTTTTAGGAGTTAGTGCTTTGGCGGTGGCAGTTGTTTCAGGCATTACGATTTCTAATAGTTTTGATCAAAAATATCTGATGCAAGCTGAGGTGATTAAGCAAAAAGCGGCTCAGTTTAAATACGTTGGGAACCAAAAAGATAAGAAAGCTAAAAAAGATCAGAGAAATAAAGACAAATAAGCTTATTTTACTTGGACAAAGTCTACTTTAAAAAGCATAAATCCCTTGCATGAAAAAACATCTACTAAACTATAATTTAACAGATTTACAGTCTGAATTAGTCACAGCAGGCTTCTCGAAGTTTTCTTCGAAGCAGGTTTTTGATTGGTTATATAAAAAAAGAAATTTCAATATCGACTCTTGGAGTAATATTTCCAAAAAACTTAGGGAGTATCTACTAAACTCCTATTCATTACATCTCCCACAGGTTATCTGGCATGGATTATCTGTGGATGGAACTCGTAAGTTTTTATTAAAATTAGAAGATGGGAACACAATAGAAACTGTTTTAATCCCTGCTCGAAATAGACTTACTCAATGTATTTCATCTCAGGTCGGGTGTGCTATCGGATGTACTTTTTGCCACACAGGCACTCAAGGACTTACTCGTAATCTGGAGACTTCGGAAATTGTTGGGCAGTATTTAGGAATTTCAAATTGGCTGAAAGAAAATGTTCACGAGGAAGAAAAAATAACGAATATGGTTTATATGGGGCAAGGAGAGCCGTTACATAATTTTGATAATGTTAAAAAAGCGACCGAAAACTTTTTAGATGATAATGCAGCAGGACTTGGACAAAGAAGAATTACTCTTTCAACTTCAGGCCTGGTTGCGAAAATAAAAAAATTAGATGAGTTTCCGCCAGTTAATATTGCAATTTCGCTTCACTCAGCGCGAAATGATATTAGGTCAGAGTTGATGCCAATTAATAGGGCCCAAAACCTTGAAATGCTTTTTGAGGCAATAAAGTCTATACCGCTTAAGGCCCATCGAAGAATTACTTATGAGTACCTCTTGATAAAAGACAAAAATGATTCTCCTCAGGATATAGATGCGCTTTGTTCTTTATTGAATAGAAAAGAGTCTAAGATTAACCTTATACCTTTTAATGAGTATCCTGAAAGTCACTATAAGCAACCATCAAAAGAAAAGATATTATGGTTTATGCAAGAGCTTAATAGTAGAGGGTATACTTGTACTGTTCGGCAAACAAAAGGTGATGATATTTTGGCAGCTTGTGGCCAGTTAAAAACAGAGTATGAGAATCTGAATCTTTGGAATTAGTATTTCCAGAACCTAATTGTGTCAGATGTTTCATCCAGCTCGTTGGCAACTCCCCGGTCTGCGTCTTCTCCGATATCTTCTTGGTCTAGCTCTGGTGCCGGTTCCATTTCATCAGATGCAAGCTGTCTTTGTTCTTCAGGCTTAATGTTTAATTTGTACTGTAAATCACCATCAAGACTTTGTTCAGATTCTTTTTGAACAATTGCATGAGAAGTCAGTGCAAAAAAACTTGTTAATATAAATAAAAATCCTCTCATATCATACTCCTTAAGACTCATAGCGCTATCGGTTATTTAGAAAATAAACTTTAGCAATGTTCGACTTATTAGATAGTTAGCTTCAAAAAATAAGATATTTATAGGTGACGTTTTGTTTCAAATACGAAACAATCTACTCAGCTATTGAAATAAGCCCAAAGGAGATAGCTTGAAAAGAACTACAATCATACTTTTTTTTAGTATCTTTGTGATATTTTCCGCTAATTCTCTTGCTGGAGTTAAGGCATATTTTAATAATGATCCAGAATATTCTTATAAAGACCCATACAGAAAAAAAATTAAACAAGGTCAAAACTTAGAAAAAATTATTATTGATAAAATTTTAAGTGCCAAAAAATCAATCTATATTGCAGTTCAAGAGTTAAGACTTCCAAATATTGCTAAAGCCTTAGTGAAAAAACATAAAGATGGAATTGATGTAAGAATCATTTTAGAAAATGAATATAATAATAGTATCTTAAAACTAAGAACTACGAGTGATGACGAGCAAAATGATCACAGCTTTGCTAAGTATAAATCTCTTTTTAATTTTATCGATAAAAATTCTAATGGCGTAACATCTAAAGCAGAGTTACTAGATAGGGATGCAATCTATATTTTAAACAAAGGAAAAGTAAGTATAAAAGATGATACTTTTGATGACTCCTTTGGTTCAGGAATTATGCATCATAAATTTATTGTTATTGATGACTCTGAAGTAATAGCTTCAACAGCAAATTTTACTTTAAGCGGTGTTCACGGCGACTATGATAAGGTGCAATCTATTGGTAATGCAAACTCGTTACTTGCAATTGAATCTAAAAAGATGGCCCGTTTATTCATGGAAGAGTTTATGATCATGTGGGGCAGTGATCAGAAAAAAAGTCTTTTTGGGATGAATAAACCTTATCGAAAAGCTAAAAGAGTTGTTGTTGGAGATACTATATTTAAAGTACAATTCTCTCCTGTGTCTTCAATGACTAGTTGGAAAGATTCAGTTAATGGTCTTATTGGTAAAGAGATAGCAAAGTCGAATCACAGTATAAATATGGCCTTGTTTGTTTTCTCTGACCAAATGATAGCAAATCAATTAAAGCTTAAACAAAAACAGAAAAGCTCTTTTGATATCAAATTATTAGTTGAACCTAAGTTTGCTTATAGGAATTATTCAGAACTATTAGATCTTTGGGGACTAGAGCTCTTTGATGAGAATTGTAGAATAGAGCCTTTAAACCGTCCTTGGCATTCATCACCAATTGATATAGGGGGAGTTCCTTCCCTAAACTACGGAGACGTTCTTCATCATAAATTTGCGGTAGTTGATAATCAATCGGTAATCGTTGGTTCTCAAAACTGGTCATATTCCGCAAATTACTCTAATGATGAGTTCTTAATTGTAATTGAGAATTCAAATATTGCTGATCAATTTAACAGAGAGTTTGACAGACTATTAAAAGATTCTCGAATTGGTCCTCCCGCTCATTTGATACAGAAAATAGAAAGCATGGACACGGCCTGCCGGAAAAACAAAACAGAGCTTTAAACTCAATTAATATCTACTTTCAATACCTTCTAATAAACTTTATACTTTAAGTGTTTGTTTAATAGGAGAAGTTGTGGATTCAAATCGTTCAAATAGTATTGTAGGAATTTTTATTTTGATAACAGTTATGTTTGTTATCTTTTTTATCTTTGCATTTTACACAGTGGCCAGCTTGAAGTCGAGTAACGAGATGGCAGATGCTTTAAGTAATAAAAAAGCACAAATTTTAGTTGTAGAAGTTGATGGCGTCATAATGGACTCTAAAAACACGATAAAAAAATTATTAAAAGCTGAAAAACATAAAGAAACAAAAGCTATTATTTTACGTATTAATTCTCCAGGAGGAGCAGTCGGTCCAACTCAAGAAATTTTTGAAGAAGTGGTCAGAATTGATAAAAAAATACCTGTATATGCATCTTTTGGAACGGTTGCAGCGAGTGGTGGCTATTATTTAGGCGCTGCTTGTAGAAAAATATTCTCACCTGCGGGGGCGATGACGGGATCGATTGGTGTAATAATGAATTTTTTCAATCTGAAAGAATTAATGGATTGGGCAAAAGTTAAACCCCAAATTATTAAAGCTGGTAAGTACAAAGATATTGGTTCTCAAAGTCGAGATATGACAGTGGAGGAGAGAGCATTGCTAGTAGGAATGACAGAAAACGTTCATCAGCAATTTATAAATGATATATTTAAGCGTAGAGGAAGTGCCATTAAAGGAGGGCTTGAAGGTTTGGAGCAATATGCACAAGGGCAAATCTTTTCAGGAGAGGAAGCACTTAATCGCGGTTTAGTAGATGAAATTGCAGGGCTTTGGCAAGCGGGTAGGAGTATTCATAAAGAATTAGAATTAAAAGATGAGTTTGATTTAAAATTTGTGAAACTAGAGAAGAAAATGAAGTTTGCAGAACTAGTAAGAAGTATTGATGGCCTACTAGGAAAAATCTCAAGCCTTTTTTCGACTTCGGCAATGGGCCCGATGTATTTGTTAGATAAATAGGATCAATCTTGGAGTTAGTTGAAGTCTTAACATTTTTAAAAGATAATTTATTGGCGATTATAGCCATCTTATTAACTATTGTTTTTGCTTATCACTATATTATTGAAAAAGAGCATGGAGTTAAACTCTCTAAAAAATATAGAAATAAGATATTTGAAACACAATCCAAAATCTTTTTAAATGCTACTCAATATTTGATTTCAGGTAATAAAAGTTTAGCAATTAAAGAATTTGTAAATGCAACAGACCTAGACGGAGAAACTCTAGAAACATATTTTGCTCTTGGTGGCCTATTTCGTAGTAATGGAGAAATGGATAAGGCGATTGAAATACATCGCTCCTTAATTGCAAGAGAGTCAATCTCAGAGTCGTCGAGACTGAGAGCACTAAAAGAACTAGCAATAGACTTTGATAAAGCTGGCTTCATTGATAAGGCGATAGAAACTTATAAAGACGTATTAAAAATTAATAGAGATCAGTATGAAGTAATTGAGTCTTTATGTAATATCTACGAGAACGTTGGAGATTGGGATCAAGCTTATCGATATCGAATAATGTTATCAAAAGTGGGGAATGAGAGTCAGGCAGAAACAATTTCACATATTTTAGTTGAAAAATCCAAGGAGCATTTTGAAAAACAAGATTTTCAAAAATGTATGGAAGACTTAGATGACGCATTTAGATTTGCACCATCTGTTTCTGCTAAAATTTTGAGACTAAAGCTTGCATTAGCAAACTCTCAAATGGAAGATGCTCAAGAGATACTAAAAGAGCTAATTTTAGAGCAACCTATGTATTCATCATTTATTTTTGTATCCTTAGATGAGTATTTAGAAAAAGAAGAATTTAATCACTATAATAAAAACTTATCAGATCTTAAAAAGTATTTTTTAGAGCTAGACGAAGACACAGGCCTTGATTCGGCAAGTGTCATTTTAACTCAGGTAAGGTTACTTAAAGCAAAAGAAGAATATGCTAAAGCTCTTGAGGTTCTTGAGCAGTGGTTGAAGAAAAATAGTTCTGAAAATGAAATACTAAATGTTGAATACATTAAACTATTAATTATCTTAGAGCGTAAAGAAGTGGCCTTAGAAAAAATGAATACTTTTATTTCTAAGCTCAATAATACGTTAACAAGGCATTATTGTTCTCAATGTGGCTTTGACTCAGATGATATTTTTTGGAGATGCCCGCAATGCCATAAGTGGGAAACAATAAACTTTAGATGGAAAGTTTAGATGATGAGAAAAGTTTATTTGATAGTATTTTTCAGCTTACTGCTAAATACAGCGGCTGCTGATAAGCTTGAAGCAAGAATGTATTTCACCAAAACATTTGGCCATGTCCATCAACACCCATTAGATAATTCTAATAGTCTTACAATTTTACAATGTGCGCACTTCTTAGAAGTTTTAGATAAAGAAAAGCTAGATGCTGATTGGGCCTATGTAAAAGTTGGTGAAGACAAAGGTTATATTAGAAAAGATTTTCTTTCTGATAAAAAGCCTAATTGTTGGCAAGAAAAGTATCCACGCTTCTTTCAATCATTAAATCTAGACTTAACACAAATGTATTTCTGGGGAAGGCTTAGTGACCATTATATCGAAGGTAAAAGTTCATTGAAATGAAGTTATTAATTGTTTTGATTATTCATTTTTTTGGTAATTATTAATCAGGATTGGCAGGTTAGGTAAGCTGATCATTTCTCTCACGAACAAATGAAATAAAACAACCAAATATTAATCCAAACATCCCTGCTCCTATAACAATCAATGCCCGAAATGGTTTGTATTTAATATTTGGTTTCACGGCAATATCTAAAACCTGAATCGTGGGTGTATCTTTTGCTTCATTGATTTTTGCTTCTTCGTATTGCTGCGTTAAAAATGTTAACAAAGTATTCTGAATTTCTACCTCTCTCATCAACTGACGCAATTGTGTTTCTAATTCCGGCATTCTTGAAAAAGCGGGAAATATATTTTTAATATTTGTTTGTTCAGTTTCCTTTCTATACTCCATCCGATGCAATTGTTCTGTTAATGCTGCAATTTCATTTTTAAGTTGATCA
>CATLVU010000071.1 GCA_950061135.1 uncultured Oligoflexia bacterium | reverse complement strand
TCAAAGTCATCTGCTCGATTAAAATAATAGATATACTTTTTTCGATAATCAGATAAAAACTTTTTCGAGAATTTTAACTCAAATGTTGAAGACAATTTATCGACTTGATCTAAAATTAAATCGAATTCGCCTAATGTTAATTCGAAGTCGATTTGAAAATCACCCCTTTGAATTTTAAAACTTGAATTCTCTACTAACTTTACTCTAACTGTTTCTTCATAAAGAATATTATATTCTAAATTTTCTATTTTATTTATCGCCCACTCTTTCCAATTATCTTTTATGTTTTTTTGTAAGACATCATCGATTTGATCAAAATTGTCGTAAAGAAATAATGTTTCTGGTACACCAGTAATTAATGCTAAGAACTGGCCGACTTCCAGAATACTATCCATCTCCCCTTGCTCATCGATCCATTCCTTATATGGATAAGCGAGGTCTTTATAACTATATTGTTGCTTACTTAAATACGAACAATACATTCTTTCTAAATCATTTCTGATAGAAATACTTCCTATCATGCGAGGAAAGTTTTGAAGAAAATTTGTTTTATCTACTCTTCGACAAATCATATTCTGGCAAAGCATTTGAACAGAACTGGGATCATCTTCAAAAACCAAGTCTTCTGTTTTTTTATCAAAACTAATTTTCTGGGAAACAATATTATTAATCAAATACGAAATAACAAATGGGTCTCTTACATACGGAGGTAAAAGACTAATATTATCTGTATCAGAATTCCATGAACAAAAAGCACGAAAATTTTTTAAGCTATAATTAAATTCTTTTTCCATAACAGATTTTTGAGACTGTAAAATGCTTAATTCTCTACTATATAATTCACTCGAAGCTAAAGATGGAATAGAAAAGTTAGTATCAACATTCCAATAATAATCAAAATTATCTTTAATTAATTTAATACCATAGACTGAAATATTTGGATTACATGAGGTTTGAATTAAATTATTTACTAATTTTTTAAAGTCACTATTAGAAATTTCAAGTTTTTTAGCATATTCAATTATGGCCCTTAAGGATCGATCGATACCAATGTACTGTAAAGTTGATAAAATAGTCCTTCTAGCATTATTTTTTTGCTCAATATTTTTATATGACTCTTCTTTGCCATCAATACAAGACTGAACTAGTTCGGTACCTTGAATATACAATGCTCTATAACGCTTTTCTTTTGAGTTTGTTAGTCCAGCATTATCTTTTTTGTTAAGTGCTCCGAGCAAAGGATCATATTGCTTATTTGGATCTACTTTACCAAGTAAAATTCCTTCAATTGGCAGCAAAGCAGCAGCATTACTACTTAATAGAATAAATAGGCAAAAAAATAGTAGTTTCATTATTTTATCCATTTTAATAATTTATCGTTCTAATGAGTCGATAAGTTAAATAATGAAAATCATACTGATATTTTTTTCCTTTTTTTTGAGCATCTGCATATTTGCAAATGATAAATCACAGCGATGGAATTATAAATTACCAAGCGATTTTAATACTTCAAAGAATTCCATTGATAGTACATTAAAACAAAACTCGAATGATATTTACCAATTACAAAATATTAAATTTAACATTCTCAATGGAAATCTTGAGAATGCAAAAATTTTACTAAATACAACAGATGTAGAATCGCAAAAACTGAAGGCAATTGTTTATCGCTATCAAGCGATTATATCTTTTTTAGAAGGAAAACTTCAAGAAACAGAAAGAATATTAGGTAATAAAATAATGCAATTTCAAAATAATTTTGGAAAAGTATGTCTCCTCAGAAGCCTCAACTTATACCTTTTAAATAAAGACAGTTTTGCTGATCAAATTTGGGCAAAATGTAAAATTGACAATCTTGCACGCAGAAAAAATGGATATAAATGGTTTGACACTTTCGCAACGTTAAAGACAAAAAAATCATTAAAAGAGATTAGAAAAGATTTATCAAATATCAGTATTGATAATACAAGCGGTGATGAACAAAAAATGTATCTAAAGCTAGGGCTATACCTAGGACTTTCTGAAGTATTTATTCCACGCTTTAAATTCTTAGGATTAGATTCATTAGAAGATATTCAAGTTAGAGAGTTACTAGGCCTCATATACTTTAGAAACAAAAAGTTTCAATTGGCCTATCAGTTATTAGAAGATCTAAATACAGTGAATGCTGAAATTATTAAAGGTAATATTTATTTAGCACAAAAAAAGTATGAGTTAGCCTATGCCCAATATAAATTGGCGCTAAAAGCTAAAAGTGGCTCTCAAAATGCCTTTGAAAGGCTACTTCCACTAAGTTGGATACTTGGTCAGTGGCAAGATGGTATTTCATATGTTAATCAGTTAGACTTTTCTGCACAAAGACAAAATGAAGCAGACAGCTTAAGAGCTGCTTTTCATTCGCAATTAAAGAACTATCAAAAATCAAATCAAATTTTATTAAAAGTAAGACGAAACACTAACTTTGTAGAAAATCTTGAGAACACTCAAATCTTGTCATATAACTTTCTTTCATTAAAAAAGATAACCCAAGCGCAGGACTTCGCAGAAAAAAGCTGTTTCTTAAATGACGGAATAAACTGTTGGTTAGCTTTTAAGATCCAGCAATGGCCACTTATAACCCAATATCTAGACGAGAAATCCAAGATTGTTCCTGAAAAGACTCTAAGTTTTTATAAAAATTTAATAAATGACAAAGAACCAAAAACAATTAAAGACACCATTTATATTGAACAAAGTGACGTCGACTTATTAGACGATCAAATTATTAATTTAAGATGATTCTTTTGCTAGCTCCTTTTTAAATTTCTTGCTAAGATCGATACATGCTAGAACCAATTTTCGTTAATATTAATGGCAAAATAACTGATCAAAAAAACGCTCAAATCTCCGTATTTGATCGTGGTTTTTTATTCGGTGATTCTATATATGAAGTCACATACACAGAAGATGGTTGTATTTTATTTCTTGATGAACATCTTGATCGCCTTGAAACATCTGCAAACTTTATCGATTTTAATTACTCATTTACCAGAGAGTTTTTGATTTCAGAAATACTTAAAACTTTAAAAACGCTTAATATGCCAAAAGCTTATATCAGGTTAATAATCACCAGAGGAGAATCCTCTATCAGTTTAGACCCCACACAACAAACGAGTCCTAATTTTATTATTATTGTGAAGGCCCTCCCTGAGCATCCAATACATCATTATACAAAAGGTCTGCACCTAACGATCTCGTCAATAGAAAGAAATAGTATAAAGTCCACAAACCCCCGAGCTAAATCTGGAAACTATCTAAACAACGTAATGGCGCTAAATGACGCGAAAAAAAGAAATGCTGATGACGCAATAATGATAAACTCACAAGGCCAGATAACAGAAGGAACAACTTTCAATGTTTGGATGATAAAAAATAATAAAGTATACACACCTTCTCTTGAGAGCGGTTTATTAAAAGGTATTACAAGAGACAAAGTTTTAGAAATTTGTAATAAAAATAAAATTAAATTTGAAGAAACTACATTACGAGATAAAGACTTTCTAAATGCTGATGAAATGTTCATTACCTCTTCTACAAGAGGGATCATGCCTATCTATAAACTAGACAACAAAGTTTACGGAGATAGTATTGATCAATGGCCCATGACACAAAAGTTAATAGGACATTATATTACTCTTAAAGATAAATATAAAAATCACAAGCGTTATTGTTACTTATAAACAAACATCATCCCTAAATAAAAGATTCCTGTGCAAGCAAAAATCACAATAAGATACTTCATCATCTCTTCTAATTTAGCCCCTTTCAAAGCAAGTAATGGAATTGCCCAAAAAGGCTGAATCATATTTGTCCATGCATCTCCCCATGCGATGGCCATAGAAACTTTAACTAAGTCTAAGTTCATCTGTTTCGCTGCTGGTAAAATTATAGGAGCTTGAATCGCCCATTGTCCTCCTCCACTCGGTACAAAAAAGTTTACAAGACCTGCGCTTAAAAATGTATTAACTAAAAACGTATCAACAGTTGATATACTAATAAAAAACTCACTCACTTTTATCGCCAATTCAGACTCAATCATTAGATTCATGATTGCTGAATAAAAAGGAAATAATAATAAGATACCTGCAGCTTGGGACATCGACTTTTTAAAAACATTTTCCATCTCAACAAAAGAACTAAGACTTATTATGGCCAGAAATAAAAACAATGTTATAACACTATTAATACCACCACTCATACCTGTGCTAAAAAGATATATTGCCAATAACAAACAAACACATATTTTCAAAAAAAGAGGTCCTGAAAAAGTAGATTGCTTTTTCTCTAATTTTTTAGGCTTATCCATTGTTTGTATTATTGAGTTTTCAAACTTAAATACAAACAATAATAAGAAGAACAAGACAAGAACGGTACCAATTATCAAAAAAAGATTGAAACTACTTCCTATTGATGAGCTGAGCTGTATAATTTCATTAGAAAAATATTCTTGAGTAAAAACCGAGCTTTCAGAAATTTTCAGTGGAATAGAACCCGAGAGACCTCCATGCCAAATCAAAAAGCCACTATAGCCTAATGATAATATAAGCGGGTAATTAAGATTATTATTTTTTCTCATCACCTTTTCACTGATAACCGCTGCCGCTACTAGTCCAAATCCCCAGTTAATAAAACAGCAGATCAAAGAAACACTTAGAACTAAAAAGTATGCCTGCCTATCAGATCTTAGATTAGATACTAATCGGTCCAACAAAGAAGAAATAACAGGTGAATTAGCAAGACAAGAGCCCAAAATGAGAATTAGCGCCATTTGCATAGCAAAATTATTAAGTTTCCAAAGACCATTTCCCCACATAATAACCAATGAAACAAAACTTTTATCCGTTGTTATTATTGCCAGAGCAAGAACTATAAAAGTTAAACCAATTGAGAAAATAAAAGGCCCAGGCATATACTTCTCAATAAATACAGAAATATAACTCGTAATTCTTTTTAACACGTTGTCCCCTTTGTCTTTTTCTACTTTTTTATATAGGCTATTTTGATCAATTTTAAAACAAGGGGACATCATAATGGCCGGATTAAATAAGGTTGTTAGCAATTACGAAGAAGCATTGGCAGGAATTAGTGATAATATGTTGCTTATGGTTGGTGGTTTTGGACTTTGTGGTATCCCTGAAGGTCTTATACAGAAAGTATGTGATACAGGTGTTAAAGGTTTAACATGTATTTCAAATAACGCCGGTGTCGATGGATTTGGACTTGGTAAACTTTTAGAAAAAAGACAAATTAAAACAATGATTGGGTCTTACGTTGGTGAGAATAAACTTTTTGAAGAGTTATTTCTAAGTGGAGAAATGGAAGTTATCTTAACTCCCCAAGGTACCCTGGCAGAAAAGATAAGAGCAACAGGAGCTGGCATACCTGCTTTTTATACAGCAACGGGATATGGTACGAAAATAGCTGAAGGAAAAGAAACTAAAAAGTTTGGTGATAGATTCTATGTTTTAGAAGAGGCATATCCTAAGGCTGACTTTTCTTTAGTTAAGGCCCATATAGCAGACACCCAAGGAAATTTAATTTTTAACAAAACTGCTAATAATTTTAATCAGGTTATTGCAACTGCAGGCAAGATTACAGTTGCTGAGGTTGAAAAGATTGTTCCAGCGGGAGAATTAGACCCAGATCAAATTCATGTACCAGGTATATATGTTAACAGAGTTATCCAAGGAAAATTTGAAAAAAGAATTGAAAAAAGAACTGTGAGGAGTAACTAATGGCACTTACAAAAGAACAAATGGCCCAAAGAATGGCACGTGAGCTTAAAGATGGTTATTACGTTAATCTTGGGATTGGAATTCCAACATTAGTTGCTAATTACGTTCCAAAAGATATAGAGATTATGCTTCAGTCTGAAAATGGCCTGCTTGGAATGGGAGAATTTCCGAGTGAGGATCAAGTTGATGCTGATCTAATAAATGCGGGTAAGCAAACAGTAACAACATCTACTGGTGCATCTTTTTTTGACTCCTCTACCAGCTTTGCAATGATCAGAGGAGGCCATGTTGACCTAACTATTTTAGGAGCATTTGAAATTGATCAAAAAGGAAATATCGCTTCATGGATGATACCTGGAAAACTAGTAAAAGGTATGGGCGGCGCGATGGACTTAGTCGCAGGCGCAGAAAATATTATTGTAGCAATGACTCACGCAAATAAACATGGTGAATCGAAAATATTAAAAGAATGCACTCTGCCTCTAACAGGTGTTAACTGTGTAAAAAAAGTAGTCACAGACTTAGCAGTCATGGAGCTAGTCGATGGAAAATTTCATCTACTTGAGCGCGCTCCTGGTGTCTCAGTAGACGAAATCAAAGAAAAGACACAAGCTGATTTAGTTATAAACGACAACGTAATTGAAATTCAAATTTAAGGACAAAAATGAAAACAGTTTTTATATTACTTATTCTATTATCTTCAAATTCATACGCTCACTTATGTGATCGTTACCAAGAGGGTGAATATTATTCAGCCCTAACTAAGCTTGCTTCACATATCAACACAAATTATCAAGATATTTGTACGCGAGAAGATATTTTAGATATTGAAATTGCTCCGTCACAAATTATCACCAACCAAGGCGAAGTAATTCCACACTTAAGAATTAGCTTTCATAAAGCTTATAGTACTTGCCAGTATTTTTTAAGTAGAAGAGATTTTTCACTAACTAAGATGAACTGTTACGACACTTGGTAAGCTCTTTTGCGGCCATAAATGCAAAGCTAAAACCATTTTTATAAAGACCATTTACAATATCAATATTTGGAGCAACTGGGCCCCAAAAAGGTAAACGCTTAGCTCCTTTTTGCCTAATGCCGGTTTTATAATTAAAAGACTCTCTTTTAGGAATTGAAATATTAAGTCTTTGTTTAGTATTTTCATACATAGAGTCCAGCTCTGTTTTTGAGTGAATAAAATGATCACTTTGCTCTGAAGTTGATCCAATTTGTAAAATTTTATCTTCTTTTCTAAAAATATAATGAACTCCATCCACTTTTATTGAAGTAGAAGAAGAAAATTCACAATTATAATTTGTTTCTAAAAAACTCCCCTTAACTGATTTGAGCTTAGATCGATAGATTTCATAATCGTGGTTAAATTTGGCATAATAATTATTAGTATTATTGGTGCAACAATACACATGATCAAAGTTTACCACTCCGTTTTTATGAAGTGATAATTCATTGTTATTTATTGTCTTAACGTAATCTTGTAAAAGTTCAAAATCAAAGTTTTCCTTCACCCATGTTTTAAATAACTGAAAATTCCAAAAATATGCTTCTAATTGCACATAATAATCTTTATTTTTTACTAAGCATTTTTCATCTACCTTCTGATGTTCTGGATACCTCTTAATCAATTGTAGATCGTCTTGATTAAAGAATATTTGTTCTATCCCTTTGTAAACACCATTGGGCCTATAAGCTTGATAAAATTTTAAAAACTCATGATGAGAATCATATAAAAGATCACCGAGAGGACTAATCCCTTTTTTTATTCCTCGCAAACAATTTATAGCAGTAGAGTTTTCAGAGCAACTTGGATAATATTCATCACCATCCACTAAAAAAATTTTATTTTCTCGATAACTTAACTTCGGAATAAGGGCATAGGATGCAATTCCTCCACCTATGATAATAATATTTTTCATTTACAACCTCTGAAGAAAAGATATCATTTATGATCTAATTTTTGGAGAAAAACTATGAATTTGCCTGAAGCAATTAACCAAGACGCACTACATTTCACAATAACGAAACTTGGAATAAACCCTAATCAAGCTTTAAAAACTATCGCTTTATTATTTATTGAAGACTGTACTATTCCTTTCATTGCAAGATATAGAAAAGAAGCGACTGGAAATCTTGATGAAGTTCAAATTAAATCCATTAAAGAGCATTATGAAGAATATATAGAGTTACAGAAAAGACGTGCTTATATTTTGGATGCGATTACAAAAATGGAAAAGATGACTCCAGAACTTAGAAAATCTATTGAAAAATGCGAATCTTTATCAGTCTTAGAAGATATTTATGCTCCTTATAAAAGTAAAAGAAAAACTAAAGCTGACATTGCCAAGGAGTTAGGCCTTGAGAAAATATCAAACTACCTGTTAACATCTAAAGAACCACTTGAAAAAATACTACCAGAAGTTACCACTGAATTTATTGAAACAAAAAAATGTAAAAATATTGAAGAAGCATTACAAGGCGCTGTCGATATTATCACTGAGACATTTGCTCGCGATATTGAAATAAAGCAACAATTAAAAGAAGACTTAAGTAAAAATGGTCTCTACTCATCAGAGCTTAAAAAAGATGGTGATAAAATAAAAGAATATGAAAAATTCAAAGATTACTTTGAGTATGAAGTTAAAATCAAGGATCTTTTCGAAGAGAAAAACTCTCATCGCTATCTTGCACTTCGAAGAGGTGTTACTCTAAAAGTTTTAAAACTATCAATGTCTTCAAATATTGAATACGCTCAAAAACTTTTTGCAAATAAATACTATCCTCAATCATCTCAAATTCATGCAAGTGATAAGCTTGATGAAATTGCACAAAAAGCCTACAGGGTATCAATTCATACAAGTTTAGATCTAGAAATAAAATCAAAATTGAAAAAGATAGCAGACGCCGCTGCTATCAACGTATTTGGCCAAAACTTAAAAGACTTACTTTTAAGCCCATATTTAGGAGCAAAAGCTGTATTAGGAATTGATCCTGGTGTCAGAACAGGCTGTAAAATAGTTGTTATTGATTCGACTGGAAAACTTATTGGCGACCATGTTATCTATCCTTTCGCACCAAAGTTTGATGTTCAAGGCTCTAAGCTAATTATTGAAAAAATCTTAGAGAGCTTTGATATTAAATTTATCGCTATCGGGAATGGAACCAATGGCCGTGAAACACTTCAATTTATAAACCAAAATATTCAAATGGTTAAAGATAAAAAAGTTAAAGCGACTATGATCAATGAAGCTGGAGCTTCAATATACTCAGCAAGTGATATCGCAAGAGAAGAGTTTCCAGATAAAGACGTAACTGTCAGAGGCGCGGTTTCTATCGCTAGAAGATTTCAAGACCCTCTTGCTGAGCTTGTAAAGATTGATCCAAAATCAATTGGTGTTGGCCAATATCAACATGATGTTAATCAAACAAAACTGAAAAAAGAGCTCGAAGCGACAACTGAGAGTTGTGTTAATTATGTTGGAGTTGATGTAAATACCGCCTCTGCGCCCCTATTATCTTTCGTCTCTGGAATAGGCCCTAGTGTTGCAAAAAACATAGTAAAATACCGTGAAAAAAATGGCCCATTTAAAAGTAGAGAACAATTTTTAAAAATACCTAGATTCTCAGAGAAGATTTTTGAACAAGCTGCTGGATTTTTACGAATATACAATGGCGAATATCCACTAGATGCTACTTTTGTCCATCCTGAGCGATATAATGCACTTCGTACATGGCTAAAAAATAAAAACAAGGAATTATTTGATAACGAGACAATTGATTACTTCGCTAGTGATAAGCAAATACAAGAGTCATTAGGTATTCATACACATCAAGATATTGTTGATTCTCTTAAAGCACCTAAACAAGACCCTAGATCAGAATTTGAGTCTGTCGACTTTAGAGATGATGTTAACTCTATAAACGATTTAAAAATTAACGAATGGTATACAGGTATAGTAAATAACCTCACAAACTTTGGGGCATTTATTGACCTAGGGATCAAAGAGAGCGGACTTGTTCATATTTCACAAATTTGTGATCAGTTTATTGAATCTCCAAGTGAAAAGCTTAAATTAGGGCAAAAAGTCAAAGCTCGAGTTATAGAGGTGGACTTTGAACGTAAACGAGTAGCTCTTTCTCTTAAAAATGACGACGGTACTACTGATACTTCTAATAAATCAAAACCAAAGAAAAAAGCTCAGGAACCTCGGCCTAATAATGCCTTTGGAGCACTAAAAAACTTTAAATTAAAATAGTTTGTACTTATAATTAAATCATGAGTAAAAAAGATAATGAAGTTATTAAACTTCATCATAAACAAATTGATTTAGAATTATATAATAAATTTCAAGATGCAAATAAGAAAAAAACATCTATTAATGACTTCATATCTGAATTCATTTTTCAATTTCTATCTAAGCAAACTCAAAAAGCCTACTTGCAGGATTTAAATAATTTTTTCGCATTTCTTGCTAAAGGTGGCGTACAAGTACTAACTCCATCCGATATCAAAGGTCCTCACTTCCAACTTTATAGAGATGAATTGATTGAGAAAAAATATTCAAGTGCAACCATCAATAGAAAATTAGTTGCTGTTCGCTCATTTATGAAATGGTCCTTAGCTTCGAAATTAATAGATCATAACCCACTTGATATTATCAAACTTCCCAAGGTTAGAACGGAAAGTCCGACAGTTGCTTTCACTGACAAGGAAGTTCTTGAGATGATTAAAACTCCAGACTTAAAAACGAAAAAATCTTGTAGTGATAAAATTTGCATGATCTTATTATTTTCTTTAGGGCTTAGACGATCGGAGCTAGTTCAAATAAAGCTGCAAGATATTCAAGAAGATAGAAACCATTTTGTTCTAACGATCAAAGGTAAAGGTGATAAAGAAAGAATTCTTCCTCTAAGTAATACCCTAATGAAAGAAATAAAAGACTATATTTACAGATTAAAAAGTTTCGATATCGAACTTAAATCTGATGATTTTTTATTACAGAGTGCCAAAAAGGGTAAAAATAATAAATCTATGGATGGATCGACAGTGTATAGGATTATTGAAAAATACGCTAAGCTATGTGGAATTAATAAAAAGGTGAGCCCGCATAGCTGTAGAGCAACAGCTATTTCACATCTTTTAGATACTCAAAATACTCCCATCAGAGATGTTGCTATATTTGCAGGACATTCAAAAATCACAACGACTGAAAGATACGATAAAAGAAGAAATAATTTAGATAAATCAGCTGCCTACCAAATCAATTACAATGATGAGTCGGCTTAAACTAATTGCAAAGACAGATCTTTTTCTGTCTGCCTTACAAACTCTCCAAGCCTAAAAATATCTTTATTCCCTTTTAGATGATTAAACCTGCAAAAGAAATAAACCTCATTAGATTCGAAGCTATTATAACTTAAATAATATTTGATATTAGACTGGTCGATGGTGTACATATCATCTTTATAATCAGAATAGAACATATTATCAGTACCAGTTATTCCATCTAGAAAATTCAAAGATAAATAAACTCTTAGTTTTTCTGATTGTTCAATCTCAGGTAAAATTATATCGTCCCTAAGTGATAAAACGATACCGTGTTCAGTAATTTGTTTTAGATTGATATCTTCCACTTTACAAAAATTATTACCAAACTGAATTGCTACTTGTTGATTTATATTTAAACGAAACTTTCTCGTTGGTAATTTATTTTTAATAATATTATAAAGAATAATTTTATCTGCGAGACTTTTGTTAATCATTTTGATTAATGCTACCGGCTTAAAAGGGCCTAACGGTCCATACATAGAAATATCAGAAACATTGTATAACTGGTCTTCAAACTCTCCACTTTTAATAAATTGCAAAAAGGCCTGATATAAATCCATTAAAGTCATTGGGAAAATATTATTTTCTTTTTGAATCCAAAACTTAGTATTCGATAAATCATTAATGAAAGAAAAATAATTATTGAACTCCTGAGCATAGACTTCAGAGTTTTTTATGTCTCTTTGGATCTTCGATATAATATTTTTACCGTCACTGTACTTAAGGGTGAAGGGAAAATTTTTATTCAGTTTAATTTTATTCTCTAAACTAGACAAAGGAAGAAAATCACCAGTATTGATAAGCATTTGAACTCCTGTTTAACGTACTTACTAACCTAACGGAAATTTTTGCCTACAGCTTAAACTTTTAATCTAGTTTTTTTGAATAAAACTTAAAAAAGACATTTTCTCTGACTGGAACACTCGGAATGTAAACCAAGTAAATAACCCTGCAATAAAGTATGGTATTGCTACCGCCTTGAGAATTTCAAAATAATTTATATTCACAGGTATATTTCTTTCTACAAAGTAATCAGGTAAAACAATCAATGCACTACTATCAATTAAATATAAAAGAGCTAGGCCTACCACCACGCCTGAGACACTAAATAAAATACTTAGGAACTGACCAAACCATTTAACTAGCGACATTATTTTATTTTTTGAAAGCCCTAACACCCAAAAGCATGCAAGGTCTCTTTTTACCTGATTATAAAAAATTAGGTTACCCGAAATAATACATATTCCTAGCAAAATACACATACAAGAAAATAAAAGGAACATCACTTTAGTCTCAAGACCTAATGCCCATACCAAGGTATTATTTTGCTCTTCCCAAGAGACTATACTTATTTGGTCCTTATAATTTTCAAAGCTCAATTGCTTAAGCTTTAGAAATGATTTTTCATCAATTATCATATAGTCAGTTAACTTTCGAGTTCTAAGTAAGTTTTGTAAAAAACTTAATCTCACCCATCCCTCAAAAGAATCTACTTCAGGAATATTAGTTGTTAAAAAATCAGACACATCAATTTTGGCCTGTCTTGGTAATTCCACAAATACAAAATCAAATGATGATGGTGATAAAATCGTTACATCATCCCCTATAAAAGTATTTAAACTAAATCCAATATCGGAGCCTAAAACTAATTCGTCGTGATCAACTTTATTTAAAAAGTGAGGAACCCTATGTGAAAAGTCTAAAGCATTAATTTTAATTGGAAATATTTGATTCTTATTTTGAATTAATAATTCTTCCTGAATTCTTTTAACAAATTGTATCTTATTATTTGTTAAAACTTTTTCTATTTTTTTATAATCATCTAACTGTAGCGAACTACTTAATCGAATATGCCCATGTCCGTTGATATTCTTAGATCTTGTTATGAGTCCATTTTGAAGCCCCCCCATAACACCTTGTAATACAGTAAGTGAAAAAGAAGAAAGCCCTAACCCACAAACCGATAGTAATAATAGCTTCTGGCGGGTTTTAGCGCTGATGATATAAGAAACAAAGTATTTAAAAACTGAAATATTCAAATTTAAGCTTCGTAGAACTTTTTCTTTTGCTCAACCAAAGACGTTAAATATGTACTTGCCTTATACCGATCCTCATTAACATCTCTAGCATAATTATTTATTTCTTCTAAGATTCGATCAAGACCTTCACTGTCAGCATATCTAAGTAGTCCACCTCTAAAA
>CATLVU010000070.1 GCA_950061135.1 uncultured Oligoflexia bacterium | reverse complement strand
CTGAAATTAGAAAGGACTATAAGTATCTAAAATATTAACAGAAAGGTGCATTTAAAACTTGCATTCTTTCATTGGAGTTTTTATGAGAAAACTATTAATTTTGACCTGTCTATTATTTACAAATATTACCCTTGCTAACGACTGTCCAAGCATGGATCAAAGTTTGAGATCTTACGAAATGGGTTTGAGTGATATTTCTTCTGTTTTATCGTCGATTGGATGTAATCTTGAAACATCATCAAATACTAAAGCTGTATGCGAAACTAAAATCGGTGTAAAACAAGATATTCTTAATATAAAGAAAAAAATGTTTGATGTAGGTTTAATTACAAGCGAAGAATTAGGCCAATCACAAAGCGAACTTAATAATACTATTGAGTCTTGTAATTAGTTTTAAGCAAGGTAGACTTGAGACTTATTCCAAATACCTGATCTATAATCAATAAGGACGATTTGATCTTTATTTATCTTCTCAATTGGGTTCAAAGAAAGGCTTTTAAGTTGAGATATTGTAAAAGGAATATTTTTTCCCTCAGGGGTAACAAACTCTATTTGCGTTCCTAAGCTAAGGTGAGATTCAGACTTTACTTTTATAACGATATACTTATCTTTTATGGCCTCGACGACTTCTCCAAGATAGTCTTTATCCTTTCTTATAAGTCTGTAGTTTTTTAATTTAGAAAATAAAACATTAGACTTATTTATATTGTAGTATCCTTTAATTAATCCTTTTGGATAGGCTGTTTTGAAATCTTTGATGGATAATTTATTATTTGTCACATCCATCACTTGTCTCAATAAATGTGGTTTCTTAATCATGTTAAAGTCGACCCTGAAATAATCAATTCCAATTTTTTCAAGCTCAGAAAATTCTTCAAGAAGACATAAATCTTTTAAATGATACATGAAAGTTCCGTGCTGGTTTTGAACAATTGGAAAGCCTTTATGAGGTGACTCTTCACTCTCCCCAGTTGCCTCAATAAACTCATCTCTAATATCAATGAGAGGGGAAAGTAATTCTCGAGGAGAATAAAAAAGCAAAATAGGCCCCAACCCTAAAATTTCCAATTTGCATGAAAGTTGTTGCCGAAACTCTGTTAATTTTGTTTTTGGTAACTGATAAGAAAGAATCAACGTATCTAATCTTTCAGCGATGTATTCTTCTAGGTATTTCAAACCAACTAAATTTGCATTACCTGTTTCTGCAATATATTGAATTTTTTTATCTGTATTTTCCAATACGTATTCTAAAACACCTAAGTCTTGTATACGTAAGTGGGAAACCTTTTCAATATTAATATCTCCAAAAACTTTTACCTTTGCCTCAAATTCTGACTCTGAGACTAAAATATCCCACTCAAGAATTATCTCTAGACCTAAGTCGAATGCATAATTAATTAGTACTTCTAATTCTGAAGCAGTATTTCTAATGCTTCGAGAAAGCTCCCTACAGGATAAGATAACTTGCCTAATATTAAGCTCTGTTGCTTGTTCTAATTCAAATTTAGTTTGTGCATATGTGACAAATTTCATGACTTCATCCTTACAAGAGAATTTTCAAGTTCTCCTTCTAAAAATGGAAGTTTCACTAGAGTGGAGGGTTTAGAACGATCCAGTAAAGGATTATCAACTTGCTTGATCCAATCAATATTTAAAATTAACTTTTCGCCTTTTGGGGGAAAGATTTCAACCTGATCTCCAATATTAAAAGCATTTTTCACGTGTATAACAATTGCCTGATCTTTAATACTTTCAACTATTTTTCCGACAACTTTATACTCTGACTCTTTAGAATGTTCACGTTCATCAAAAATTGAGCTTTTATCAGCTTTATTAATTAAGCTGGCTTCAGAATAATCTCTATGAACGATCTTGGATAATTCTTCTTCCCATTTCAAAAGATCATTCGATAAGAAGCTTCCATTTTCTTTATAAAAATTTAGGGCCTCGCTATAGACTTTACTGGTCGTTCCTGCGTAGAGTTCGCTTTTCATACGACCTTCAATTTTGATACTATCAATACCTGCCTCTACAAATTGCTCTAAAACTCGTAGACCATTCAGATCTTTGGATGACATAAAATATCTATTTTTCGCTTCAATATTATCTTCAAATTTTAGACTATACTCAAAACGACAACTATGAGCACATCCACCTCTATTACTATCTCTGCCTTGAGTAAAATTTGAAATAACACAATTTCCCGAATAGGCCATACACATAGAACCGTGTACAAACATCTCTATCTCAAGTCCTGTCTTTTCTTTTATTTGTTTAGCTTCACTCAAGGTCGCTTCTCGGCCTAATACTACGCGAGTAACGCCAAGTTTTTTCCAGAACTTTGCATTATATGAATTTAAACAACTTGCCTGAGTTGATAAATGTACCTCAAGATTTGAGTTATCAGAAACAAACTTAACAACACCTAAGTCTGAGACTATTACTGCATCAACTTTGATCTGTTCTAGATACTGAATAAAGTCATTTAATTTTTCAATATCTTCATCATGTAAAAAGCCATTTAAAACTACATAAACCAAAGCTGAGCGATCATGAGCGTATTCGACACCTTCTTTTAACTCATCATAAGTAAAGTTTTCGGCAGCTGACCTTAACCCAAATTGCTGCCCTGCAAGATATACCGCATTTGCTCCATAATCTATCGCAACTTTTAATTTTTCCAAGCTACCAGCTGGTGCTAATACTTCAGGTACTTTATTCATAGCGTCTCATTTACCAAAAGTTTTTAATAAGTTAAAGTTATTACTATGAAAAGATATCTTTTAATTGCAGTCATTTTACCACTTATTGGCCTATTACTCTTTATTGGTAAACGCTATCAATTAAATGAAGAGACAATCATTCCTTACCCTTATGTCATTAAGAAAGATACCTATGAACTAGATATTGATGCACCTATTCTTATGATAGGTGACCAGCTTGCAACGCGTCTTTATAATTTTAAAGAAGTTTTGTCACAACGAATTTCCTCACAAATGACAAAGAATATTAAGATTGAAACTTTAGCCGAAAAAAACCTCAATCTTCCCCGTCTTTTGGCAAAACTAAAATCTCTTCCTCGTCTCCCATTAATTATTTTGTACTTTGGCAATAATCACGAAGAATATGAAAAACTTTTTCATTCTGCCAGTATCCCTACAATTAATAAAAACTTTGAATTATTTGAGAATGACATTATTCAAAGCTTGATCATGATTAAGCCCAGTATATCCAGATTAATATATACGCCCCTAGCAAAAGTTGAGCTCTCTTCAGATATTATCGAAGACAAATCGGATTATTCACAAATCATATGGCAAAAAAGAAAAATGATTCAATTTAAAATATACGAATGGGGACTTGATGAATTGTTTAGATACACTCAACGAAATAATTCAATGCTAATTCCCATTACAACTCCTCTAAATTACACTTTACAAAAAGTTGAGGGATGCCTTGGAAGCATAGATAGTTCAGGACAGGAAGAATATAGTAAAGTTACAAAGCTTTTACAGGAAAAAGATTTTAAACAGGCCTATCAAACGAGCCAAGATCTTGTAAGTATAAATAACCTTCACGCTCCTTCACTAAGAAGACATGCTCAAATTAGTAAAAAGCTCAATCGCAACACTGAATCTCAAAAACATTATGAGTTATCTTCTATCTACAATTGCAATCCAAAAGGATCCAGTATTGTTTACAACCAAATTTTAAAAAGAAAAGCTGAACAATACGGAACTTCATATATCGATTTTTACCAGATGATTTTTGACTTTTCATATTCAGACAAAACATTTCTCGATGAAACATACCCTCAAGATATTTATTTTGAGAAACTTAGTTCTTTACTTGCTATCAAAATCAAAAGATTGTTAAAATTGTAAAATGGAAATAAAAGTATCAAAAAATACAGTCATATGTAGAGAAGGAGATGAAGACAGAAGTTTATACTTTATCACTTCTGGAAAATTTCTTATCTGCTCACGTTCACAAAAAATGGTTACTCCCCTGGCCTACCTACAACAAGGTGAGTTTTTAGGAGAAATGTCCTTTTTTGATGAACTTCCTAGATCTGCAGATGTTATTGCTATTGAAGACTCCTCTTATATAAAAATTCCTCCAATTGAACTTGATAAAGAATTTCCACCTTGGCTATTACAAGTTTCTAAAAACCTTACTAAAACATTAAGACTATATGATGATGTAATTAGTAAAAATGGTATCAAAAGGACTCAGGGGCAGGCCATAAAGCCACTATCCCATGACGAGCAACAATTTTACTATAAAATATTAAGTACTTAGACTTGGCATAACTCTTGTATTAAAAGGTTTAACACAAATCACGGATGGATTTGTGGTAGAATAATAACAGGGAGGTTTCTATTAAGTATTTAATTATTTCAATCTTCGCCATTTTAAGTGTTTCATGTGCAACCAAGAAACAGAATGACCAGACCGTTCTAAAGAAATTTAATCATGACAATTATCGGGCAACTGCAGGAACAGGGCTCAGAAGATAATTCATTTTTCTTTCCCAGTTTTCTAAAATATGCTACTTAATGCTTATGAGTAGTAATAAAAATAACTGGAAAGTTGAAGATTCAGATCATCTCTACCAAGTCTCAAGATGGGGTGAAGGATATTTTGCAATTAATAATAAGGGTGAATTAGTCGTCACTCCAGAAAAGAATGAACATCAGATAAGCCTTAATGCCATTATCGAAGAAGCTCAAAAAGATAGGCTCTCTCTACCATTTGTAATTCGTTTTCATGATGTTCTTAGATCGCAAGTTGTAAAATTAAATAAAACATTTAAAAAAGTAATGGAACAAGCAAAATACCAAGGAGACTACTTTGGTGTGTATCCGATAAAAGTTAATCAACTAAGAGAAGTTGTCGAGGAAATTGTTGATGCTGGTTCAGAGTTTAATTACGGACTAGAGGCAGGCTCTAAAACTGAATTACTAACTGTTTTGGCCCAGAATACTAACGAAAAGTCGCTTACTATTCTAAATGGCTACAAAGATAAAGAATACTTGGAGCTCGCTCTACTTGGAACCAAAATAGGCCGCAATATGGTCGTAGTCATCGAAAAATATTCAGAAATTTTAAACTTATTAGAAGTTGTAGAAGGTGAAGAGCAATGTCCAATGATCGGTGTGCGAGTTAAACTAAACTCTAAAAGCTCTGGTAAATGGGCAGAATCTTCAGGAGATTTTGCCAAGTTTGGACTGACAGTTTCAGAACTCGTAGACTTCATTGATTTACTCAAACGTGAAAATAAACTGCAATACCTTAAGTTATTTCATTTTCATGCAGGCTCTCAAATCCCTGATATAAAAACAATTAAAGAATGCATCACAGAAGGCGCAAGATTTTATACTGAGCTTATCAAGCTTGGTGCCCCTCTAGAGTATTTTGATGCAGGCGGCGGCGTAGGAATCAATTATGAATCATCCGCCTATTCTATAAACTATAACCTTGATAATTATATCGAAGATGTTGTTTATATAATTAGAGATATATGTGATGAGAAGAAAATTAAGCATCCCTCTATCGTAACAGAAACAGGAAGAGCTATAGCCGCTCAACACTCATGTGTTGTTACTAATGTTTTTGGAAGTGCAAAGCCAAAACCTCCAAAAATGGAAAATATAGAGAGAAATCCTGATGACCATCTTTTATTAAAAAAAATGAAAGACTGCTATCTTGAATTAAATTTTTCAAATTATCTTGATGTCTATAATGATGCCTGCCTTTATAAAGAAGAAACACTTTCTGCATTCAAGCTAGGCGTTCTAGACTTAAGACAAAGAGTTGTCATTGAAAATTTATATTGGAACGTATGTCAGCAAATTTTGACGATGACAGAAAATACCGAAGATGTTCATCCTGAAATTGAACAACTACGAACTAATATGGCCGACAAATTATTATGTAATTTTTCTTTATTTCAATCTGCGCCTGACTCTTGGGCAATAGGACAGGTCTTACCTGTAGTACCCATTACTCGTCTAGATGAACGACCGACACACGAATGCACACTTGCAGATATTACTTGTGATTCAGATGGTAAAATTTCTGAATTCTCAGGCCCTGATGGTCTGAAAAAGACTATGCCTATCCATAAGTTTGAATACGGTGAAGATTATAATATAGGACTTTTCCTTACGGGTGCTTACCAAGATACCATGGGAGATATGCATAATCTTTTTGGAAGACTCAATGAGGTCCATGTTTATATAGATAAAGATGATCCAAAAGGCTTTTATATCGAAGAGGTTATTTTTGGTAATTCTGCGGCTCAAGTTTTAGAAATTATGCAATACTCACCTTTTGAAATGGCCCGAAAAATTAAGTCTACGGTAGATAAAAAAATCAAAGAAGGAAAAATCAAACCACGAGAAGGTATAAAACTAGTTGATTATTTTGAAAATAGCTTAAAAGGCTATACCTACCTAGAGTAACTCTCTCACAACTTTTGAATCCATAAAGTCTTTTGCATAAGACAAATATGATTTATAATGATTAGAAATTTTTTCTACTTCATGGGCTTCTAATACTCTTTTCAAGGTACCTGGTATTCCCATAATAAAAGAACCATCAGGGTATTTTTTATTTGGAGCAACCACTGTTCCAGCAGCCACAAGACAGTTTTTACCAATAACCGCCCCATCTAAAATCTTTGCCCCCATCCCTATTAAACAGCCATCTCCAATTTCACAGCCATGTAAAATTACACTATGTCCGACACTCACATTACGGCCTATCTTTAGTGCATGTTTTTCAGTCACATGTAACATACTTAAATCTTGAATATTTGTATTCTCTTCAATCTTTACCTCATTAACATCTGCTCGAATAACTGAGTTATACCAAACATTCACTTTATCACCCAAAAGAGCATTACCAATTATTTTACATCCATCAGCTAAAAAAACATCTTTTGAAATCTTTGGAGAAAATTGCTTATATGTATATAACTTAACCATTTTGGATCCTTATTGATTATTCACTTTCAACATTATATTGTGTGAGCATGACACAAATAATTCTAGCTAGCAAATCACCTTATCGCAAAAACTTACTCTCCCAAATTTTAGATCAATTTGAATGTGTAAACTCACAAATTGATGAAGCTATTTTAAAAAATCAAATCAAAGAGCCCGTAGAACTTTCAGTCAAATTATCACAAGAAAAAGCCATCAAAGTACAAGAGCGTCACAAAGACTCAATCATAATTGGAAGTGATCAAGTTTGTTATTTTAATAATCAAATTCTTGGAAAACCAAAAACGCAATCTAATGCAGAAAGAATGCTCAATGAGATGCAAGGAAGTTCTCATCAATTAATTACAAGTTATGCTATTTATAAAGACTCTAAAATTATAACTCACACAAATATAACAACATTAACAATGAGAACTCTTACTCCTCAGCAAGTATTAGATTATATTAAACAAGATTCTCCTTTAGACTGTGCTGGTTCTTATAAATTAGAACAAAAAGGTATCGCTTTATTTGAAAAGGTAGAAACATGCGATCATACAGCGATCATAGGATTACCACTTATTCAGCTAACAACCGATTTAATTAAGCTTGGTGCTAAAATCTTATAATTTAAGTTCTCTCTAGCAGTCTCTTTAAAGACTTTTGCTCTGAGTTTAACTCTTTTTTCTTAGATTTCTTTTCAATATCACCTGCTTTGGTACTAACTGATGCTCTTTTTAAAACCCTTGATAAGTTTCTTTTGTAGGCCTTAGAAACTCTTGTAAACAACGTATCAGACTCACTGGTTTCCATTTTCTTTTTATTATTATTAAGAGCATCAATGATACGATCTGCTTGTGAAGGACTAAAAGGTTGATCATTTGCCGCTAGCGATCCATCAATTTCGTCCTCATAAGAGCTGCTAAAAGTCGATGGACTTTTAAAACCACCAAAGCCAAAACTTTTAGGTGCAAATGTTTTTGTATCAAAGTTTTTAGCTTTTCTATTATTAATTTTATCAATATTTTCATTTAACGCATCAATACTATCATTTATGGAAGCTAAAGCATTTCTTGTTCCGCCACCAAGTCCCTTCGGCCTTACCGTTGCAATAGGATTATTAAGATCTTTTAATACTGAGTTTATAGCACTATTTCGTGCAGATATATTCCCACCTTTTGTTGATTTCTTCCTACTTTCCTTTAACTCTGTTAACGCTTTTTTATCTTGCTGTTTTCTAATAGCTGAATTTCTAGCTGCTCCTAATGCCTCAATCTCTGCCGAAGAAAAATTACCAGTTCCATCACCAATTGCATTAGTTCTTTCACTAAAACTCTCTGAACTTACAGCACCATCAAAACTTATTGCTCTAAACTCTGCTAAGAACCTCTCTCCAAATTCAACATTTCTTGATGCTCTGCCAATTGTCGCCCCATCAATTGAATCATAATTACTAATTCTAGCCTCTAAGTCTGCTTTAAAAACTTGAATCGCCTCTGCAAGATTATTAGCACGGTTTTGTGCAAGTGAACCCAAAACCTTTAAGCTATAAGCTACTGATCTAAAGTATGCATCTTGCCCTACTTTAGGATATCCTAACATTCCTTCTTCACTAAGATTTGCCCAGTGATAATGTAATTTATAAGTATATTCTGCAAAGTTCTGTGCTTCCGTTTCTGACTCAAATAAAAAGCCAAATCCTATTGCATCAATCGCCTCGTCCGTTGAACCACAATCTTTTAACTTTTTACAAAGAGCATACTTTCTAGCTCCTGCAATAATTGCTTGTCTTTTATCTAAGCCTCTTGCGCTACCTGCAGCATTTAAATAGGCCAATGTTGGATCTTGCATTTGTCCTTTTAGAACTAAGAAATGATTTTCTTTTAATGCCGCTGTTAAATAATCTCTTCCACCAAAGCTTTTACTCACTCTCTTAACAGATGACGTAGGGGTATTATTCCTAAAAGGCCCTGATTGAGTGAAATACTTTATTGCTGAATCTCTTGTTTCTTTTATTAAAGTTACCCAATCCTTATTCAGGCCTTCAACCCCATCTATCTTTATTTTCTCAGGCGGAACAAACATAGGTCTTAATGGATCAAGTAAATAATGTGTTTTGCCATTAAAAGTTGTTTTATAAAATGTTTTTACACATGATGAGGCACTAGCAGGAATAGAACATTTTTTACTTGGTGATTCATAACGAGGCCCTAAATAATATCTAAGATATGCATCTTTTTTCTTAAAAGTTCCTGCACTCTTTCCTTTGTATAAGGTCTGATCTCCAAGAATAGGGAACTTCTCAGCATATGCAGCATCAAACCCTGCAATCGATGCTTCTGAAGTAATAGAATCTTTATCAAAATTATTTTTTATAGTATCTAAGCGCCCACCTCTTTTATCTTTATTTAAATCAAAAGCATCCTTAACTACAAAGGCTAATGTTCCAAAGGAAGTAAAAGCAACAATTCTAACAAATTCAACTACCCATCCTTTGTAATATTTAATTTTCCAGCCATATACGGGAACGGAGTCCCCTTTTGGATCCGAATCAATAAATTGCTTTCCAGCAATTCTATCTTGGTAGACTTCAAGATAGTCTTCTTGAGCAATATAATCACTAAGTGCTTTTGCTTCCTCTTCAAGATCTGAATTATCAGTAAATAACTCTGCTTGAATTTTAGCACGAGCTTGTAACCATTCTAATAATAGTTTTTCTTGAGAGATTCCGATGGCCCCTTTATCTACTTCTTCATACTCTGACTGATCTTGGGCTACTTTATTTTTATCTCCGTCTATTTTAGAGCCATCTATATTACTTTCCTCACATGGCCCTGTTGCATTCTCCCCGCAATTTCTTCCCAGCTGCTTTCGTAGTTCAATTTGTTCATCTTCACAACTACTATTAAAGAATGCTTGCTTTGTTGTATCAAATTTCTGAGGTCCAAAAATCGCGATACATTTACATTTCATTTTTTTATCAAGTTCTTGATATTTTTTTATAGATAAGTATCTATTTTCCCTAAATCTTTTTCCAAGCGACTTAGCCCTAGTAAAAATATTACCCAGATTTTTACCATCATCTACCTCATCCCAATAATCTTCTGCTCCTTCTCCTGAATAAACATATTCAAAAGCTCGCATAAAAATTTCTGCATTTTTTTCTTGATTACTCGCAGTTCGCCAAGAGTCGTTAAATGATCGAAACTCACATTGCTTGGGATCAGAATATGTTTTTGCTGAAACCATGGCAGTATCATATTGTTTTAGGTAATCCTCTTTATTGATAACACCACCGCTTACTCCCTCTTCTTCATTCTTAGCAATAAAGCCTTTTTTTAGCTCATTAACTCCCTCGAGACAGCTTGCTTCATCTTCCTCTGGCCCTTGTAAACACACTTCTTCTGCGGCTTTAATTTCTTGTAGTTGAGCTACAGTCAATGCATCAGCAGCATCATTTAAAAAGTTTTCTTTTTGTCTATTAACACCTGCTACACATTGTTCAAAATCAGTACTTCCTCTTGCAAAGACAGATTCACATCTTCCAATACCTTGATTGATTAAATCTCTTTGAGCTTCGGTTAAGCTTTTTGGTTCGTCCTCTTCATCTCCTTCTTCAGCATATGCAGAAGGAAAAACAATATTTATTATTTTATAAAGAAAACTAGTCTGACCGTCTTCAAATAAAGACTTTACTTCTAATGGAGGTGCAATTTGAATAGGTACAATATCATCTACACATATAGGTTTATTATTTTTATCTTTAACTTCAACTTTTCCAGGACAACAAACTTTACCATTAATTGGTCTTTTTCCTCTTCCAACACAGTCTGTACATTTAAGAGCACCATTAATTTGCGCACAAGTACTTTCAAGGCAGTAGTAAGATGTTTGAGTACAAGTCTCTCCAACCTGTCTCGGCTTCATACAAGTTCTTGTAGGTGCACAATAGCCCGGATCGTCAGGACTTGGTAATGCTAGGTTTTCAGGGTCTTCATTTCTTTTTTCACAAAAACCAGAATAACACTCCCCATTTGTTTCACATTTTTCATAAGACTTCTTACATTTTCCCCCTACAGGTGATTCACAAGCATTTGCTGCAAGGTTATTTTCGTTAACTTGTACATGATCTAATCCTGCACAACACCTTTGATATGCGAGTAATGATCCATTTTCCGTGTTACAAGACAATGGATTCGCTTTTATATTTTCTAAATAATAATCAGTAAGACCTTTGTACTGCTGTCCTAAATAATCTTTCAAGGTAGTACCAATTGGCGCAGCTGGTGGAGCTGGTACTGTTACTGTAGGCCATGAACCATCTGAGTTTCGATTAAAAGTAGAGCCGAAAGTCGACTTAAAGTCTTCCAAGATTGCTGGTGATGTAAAACCTCTCTTAACCATACCCTGTGCCAGAGAATAATATTCATTATAAAGATTTTTTGGCAAAATCGCATTTGGATTATTCAAAAATTCATCAGGGTCATTTGAGTTTAATATTGGAGTGTAAGGTAATCTATTACTACTATTTTCACCTGCTACATTAAAACCATCAGGCTCCTCATCAGAGATCATAGATTGAAGTGTTGATATATCCCCTTCCGATGTAGCGACAGCAGCTCTAAAAAGCTCATCTCTACTTTTTTTAAAGACGCATACATCCGTATTTTCATTACTTGAATTACAAGGAGATGCTACATTAAAACTTGGAAATGGTGTCGGTACAGATCTTGAATGCTCAGCCTCTTGCAAACTTGCAAGATAATCACTTATGGCATCTGCATAAGAGTATGTTGTGAGACTTAAGAGTAATAAAATCGCTAAACTTTTCATAATCAGACCTTTTGCCCATTTACTTTTTTCATACATAATAATATTTTAAGTCTATAGCTTATCGGATAAAACCTATATAACTTAAGTAACTGAAATTACTAATTTAGGCTGAATAAATATGCCTAGTTTAATTGCCAAAATGGAGATAAATAATGGAATTATGCCCTTGCGGAAGTGATTACGACTATACTGAATGCTGTGAACCTTACCACTTAGAAAAAGCACTTCCTGCCACATGTGAAGATTTAATGAGAGCAAGATACTCAGCTTTTGTAAAAAAAAAGATAGATTTTATTGCCAACACTCATACACCAGAGACTACAGATTTTAATATTGATGAAGCCAGAGAATGGTCAGTGAGTAGTAATTGGAAACTACTAGAAATAGTTGATACAGATAAGGGCGAGGAAAATGATACTGAGGGCAGTGTTGAATTCAAGGCCTATTATAGCGATAAAAACGATCAACATTACGAACACCACGAATTTTCTACTTTTGTAAAAGTGGATGGAAAATGGCTTTACAAAGAAGGCCGAATCATTGGAACAGAGACTTACCGACGAGAAACACCAAAAGTTGGACGTAACGAGCCATGTCCATGTGGTTCTGGAAAAAAATTTAAAAAATGCTGTGGTAAATAATGAATTTTGAAGACCAAATTGAAATCAAAGCGGTCTTAAGTTCATTTGATATTATTGTTTTTTTTCTAACAATAATTATTACTATAGGCTTTATTTATTATGGCCATCGCCAAAAGAAAAAATCCAACACAGAAGATAGCTTACTAGACCTATTATTAATGGGAAGACAACTTACTCTTCCTCTTTTTGTCGCAACTTTAGTAGCGACTTGGTACGGCGGGATATTTGGTGTCGCTCAAATAGCATTTGAAAATGGTATTTTTAATTTTGTGAGCCAAGGAATTTTTTGGTATCTCACCTATGCGATTTTTGCATTTTTTATTGTCCATAAAATAGCAGATTACAAAGCTGTTACTCTCCCTGATCTTATCGGAAAAATGTTTGGAGAAAAATCTAGGGTTCTTGCTGGAGTTTTTAATATTCTAAATCTTGTTCCAATCGTCTATACCATTAGTATTGGTTTTTTACTAAATTTAATTCTTGGAATTGATTTTACAATTGGAATAATTCTAGGAACATCCTTTGTAGTTCTTTATTCTTTTTTTGGAGGACTTCGCTCAGTTGTATACTCTGATTTATTTCAATTCTTTATCATGATATCGGCAGTGATACTTGTTCTGTTTTTTTCTTTTTATCATTTCTCAACAACACCACTATCAAACCTTCCACGCTATTACTTTTCACCATTAGCAAAGTTCAGTCTCGCAGAAACATTTGCTTGGGGGCTTATTGCTCTAAGCACCTTAGTTGATCCTAATTTTTACCAACGCTGTTTTGCTGCCATAAACCTACGAACTGCTCGCAAAGGTATTCTCTTATCAACTCTTGTGTGGATTATTTTTGATTTAAGCTTAACTCTTGGTGCCATGTACGCTAAAGCAATTATTCCTGAAGCGGACTCTTCTCAAGGATACTTTATCTATGCATTACAAATTCTGCCAGATGGTCTAAGAGGCTTATTTTTAGCAGGTATTTTAGCCACAATTTTATCGAC
>CATLVU010000069.1 GCA_950061135.1 uncultured Oligoflexia bacterium | reverse complement strand
CGCTGTATTAACAAGTGGAAGATTAATTCTACATTTAAGAAATCACACAATCATGGCGATCGATGCTATGACAGGTAAGATTTTTTGGAGTTATCAGCGATCTGTAACTTTTAGCTCCACTCTACAAAGAGTATCCAAAGTACTTCCTTATGATAATAGCTTAATTGTGGGGTTTGCAGATGGATACATAGCTTCTTTGAGTTTAGAGGAAGGAATTTTAAACTGGGAACAAAGAATTTCTAGTGGAGTAAAGTTTGTTGATGTTGACGTTGAACCTATCTATTTTAATGGAAAAATAGTTGCTGGTTCTGCTGCAGGACAAATGAAATTTCTTGACCCGAAAAATGGTTTTGTCATTAAATCTGTAGATATTGTGCAATCACATAAACCTGTCATCGATAATGATGAGTTAATTGTGGGTACGGTTTTTGGTGAAATAACGAAAGTAGGAAAAGAGGGTAATATTATAGATCGTAAAAAACTTAGTGATGTTGGGATTAGCGGTATTACTAAATGGAAAGATCGATATGTTGTTACCACTATGGGTGAAAAGGTATATTTTTTAAATAAAGACTTTTCACCATATGCAGAATTTAATTTAGGTCATGATCAATCGGCAATCTTTGGCGATGTTGCAGTGAGCAATGAAGGGCATATTGTATTTTATTCATCACGAAATCGCCTTTATACTATTAAATAGTAAATCTCTAAAAACTTAGGTATGACTAAATATATGAATAGCGTCAAGTGAGGTTCAATGCGTTTATTAATACTTGTTTTAATATCATTTTCAATTCATGGGTATTCTAAAAATGTTCAAGAGGGTTATCAGATTAAAGATGACTTTTTTAAATATAAAAAGCTTTTTGAAATGCATCCAGAGATTGTTATAGATCATATTGATAGTGAAGACTTTGAAGTTTATGGGCCTAAGGGTTTAGGAATTTGGTTAGATGATCTTGGAATTCAAAAAGAAATATTAATTGATGATTTAATTGTTAAGAATTCAGAATTCTTAGAAGGTTATCCAAACTTCAATCAAGTAGAAAGCTTTTTAAAAGAACAGGCCGCTAAATATCCAAAAATTGCTAAACTTTTTTCTATCGGTAAATCGGTTAATGGAAGAGACCTTTGGGTAATAAAGATTTCTGATAATGTTGAGTTAGATGAGAAAGAACCAGAGTTTAAGTATATCTCAAGCATGCATGGTAATGAAATTACAGGAAGAGAGTTAACACAATTTTTAATTAAAGACTTGCTAGAAGCTTATGGCAAAGATGAAAAAATAACTAAGCTAATAAACTCAACAGAAATATATATAATGCCTTCTATGAATCCTGATGGATCAGAGAAAAAACGTAGAGGGAATGCTAGGTATGTAGATTTGAACAGAGATTTTCCTGACTGGACAGCAGGAGAGGCCAATGATTATCGTGGAAGGCAGCCGGAAACTATTGCAGTGATGAAGTTTCAAGCTCAAAGAAATTTTTCTTTATCTGCCAATTTTCATGGCGGAGCTGTTTGTGTTAACTACCCTTGGGACAGTAGCTATACACGACATCCTTTAGATAATTTTTTACAGTATATTTCAAAAGAGTACTCATATTTAAATGAGGAAATGAAAAACTCTCGTTATTTTGAAGATGGAATTACCAATGGTGCTGATTGGTATGTTCTTAAAGGTGGAATGCAGGACTGGTCTTATATTTGGCATAACGACTTACAAGTGACAGTAGAGTTATCAGGCACTAAATGGCCTTCATATTCTAGAATTCCAAGCTATTATAAAGATAATAAGGCCTCAATGATAAGGTATCTAGAGCTGGTTCATCAGGGAGCAGGTTTTTATCTATCTGATTCTGCTGTTAATGGAAAAGTGAAAGTTGTATCTTTGGATGAAGATAAAGTTATTGGTGAGTTTAACTTTCAACATGGAGAGTTTTATAAAGTTCTTCCTACAGGAACATATAAATATTTAATTACCGGTGATAATTTTAATTTTGAAAAGATTTACGAAGTAACCGAAAGTGGACAATTAGAGAGAATTGAACTTTAAAAACCTCTCAAATTGCTTTTGATTTATTTCTCCTACTGAGAGTCTCGATCTTTTTACTAAAAACGTTTCTTTTAAGTTATTATCATTCTTGATTTGTTGCAGACTAATAGTTTTGTCGAATGTTTTAACCCATCGTATTTGTACGCTATACCATCTAGGTTTTTCAGGATCAGATTTTTCATCATAATATTTGCTATTCGAATCAAAAGCCAATTTATCTATAAACGCTTCTTTTATGACTTCCGCTAGACCTACAACCCCAATCTCTTTACAGCTGGAATGATAAATAAGTACCTGATCTCCTGACTTTACTTTATCTCGCAGAAAATTTCTGGCCTGAAAGTTGCGAATACCATTCCATTCTTCTCCGCTTTTACCTTTGGATTTTAAATCTTCTATTGAAAATTCAGAGGGTTCTGTTTTAAAAATCCAATACTGCATATTAAAGGTCTCCTAATAGATTTTTTACTAATTATAAGGGCAATTTTACCGATATAAAAAGTATCTATTACTGTTTTTACAGTATTTGAGGAGGATGTATGAAAAACTTGTTCTTAATATTACTTTTAGCTTCATGTAGTTCAGCTAAGTTTGATAACCTGGCCCAGAACTCACAATTTAATAGAATGGGTATTAAGCAAGCTCGCTATACAAAGCCGGACTTTTTTATTCCTTCTAATATTCAAAACTTATCAGTTACAAAAACAAGTTCAAGATCAATCGCATCAGTTGTAGAAGATGCCCCAAATTATACGTCTTTATCAAATAAAGAGATCTACTTTCTGGCCTTGTATGAACAGTACAATGCATTTAAAAGCTATACTTTTAAAAAAGATATTGTTCAGTCTTGTCCTGCCTTTCATCAAACATTAGTAAAGCAAAAGCGAGCAGAAAATATTAGTACAAAGTCTTCAGCTCTAAAAATTGATAGAGATAAAGCAATCTATAATCCTGTTCTTGCATTACCATATGAGGGAGTTGATTTATTTTCATATTTTAACTCGAAGGGGTGGAATCAATCTCAAAACCATGTTCAAAGTGCTTTGAGTGATTTCTCAGAAAATCAGCTTAAAGAGATAAGGCAATTATGTGAAACAGGATCAAGTGACCAATACTTTGTGTTTGAAAACTTGATTAGTTATCATCAAACGAATACTGACTTTGGTAAGAATAGAAAAAGCTTAGCTGCTTTACTTAAAGTACCTGTTTTTGCAAACTTATTGATTCTAGACAATATAGAACGTAATGCCTATGATAAAGGATATGCAGCTTTTACTAACGAGGCAATGGGCCGAGTTAATTCTTTATGGTTAAAAGATTATCTGAAGCAACTGGCCAATAGTAGGCAAGAAAATTTAGCTGAATATAAAAGGTAGACATGTTTAATTCTATTTTTTTGCTTTTGAGTATTTTGATTCTATCATCTTGTGGCGTAGAATTAGAAACAGAGCAAGGATCTTCTCAAATAGGAAAAATTAAGTCAGTTAAAACTGATGACTATTTCACTGATGAAGAGGTTAAAATTGTAAAAACTTTTTGTACGGAATTAAAAAGTAAAGAAGCAGTTTTAAATAATTATGTTGCAAATACTTCTGAGACTTTTAAATTTAATATTAAACAATCAGACTGTGATGATAAATTAATATTAGATAAAAAATCTATAGAAGCTTTTGTCGAAACTAATGGTACAAATTATAACTTGTCTCCAGTTAACAGTAGCGAAAAACTTTTGTTTACCGATATTTTAACAGAGAAATCAAGTGATCTAAAAGATATCTGCTCAAAAACTTTTGAAGATAAAACATTACGATATATTGAATCGGCTAACTATGTTACATGGCTTTATTTCACTAAAAAATGTACTCCTAGTGGTAAAGATATTTGTATTGAAATCTTAAATGCTAATAAATTTACTTCTACAAAAAACCCAAAGGTGTATCAACAGGACCTTATTCGAGTAGATCAAAATAGTGATAATAGTAAAAGAGCTTTCGTTAGTGAGCGTTTAAGACGATCAGCTACTTTTTGCTCAGATGACGATGAGTTTAAAACCTCTGAGCAGACTATTCTTTAAAAACATGCTCGACCAATAGAAATTGTTTCTGTTTTTTGTAAGTTTTTGTTCCAAATTTTTTTACAGACACTAGTAGGATAAAAACTATTTTCCTGTATAGATTCTTGTTCGCATTTAAAAACTGATGAATTCTCTAGTCGACTTTTAGTAAGAGTTTTAAAGTCTGTTTCTAAAATCTCCCAGTTCCCGTCTTTGGTTATTGCTTGGGTGTAGAACAGGTTTTCATGCTCGCGCAGATAAATAAGTTTTTCATTCTCTATATATATTGGATATTCTTCGTAAGGGCCTTTGTACTCTGCAGACTTTCTTTTTATAGGTACCAGCATGATATTATTAGCATTAGAGTTTTTTAGAAAACGAAGTGCCTTAACTATTTGAGGAGAGCTTTTTTGGTGACCGCTGCAGCGAGAACTCCAAATAATATCATCTTGGTTAATTTTATTTGTAAAAATTAAGAACTTTGTGGGTATGCCTTTAGAAGATAAAAACTTTTTTATCTTTTTTCTTCGATCAGTAATAGTTGTACTTTCAATTAATCTTTTCCATTCTACTTGTTTTAGTCCAGCTTCTTTAGTGCATATAGAATTCTCAGGGCAACCTATGTTTTCTTCAGCTAAAGTTATAGCGTAGCAATTAAAGACGTGAAGCGACAAAATTATGGAGAATATTATGTTCATTATTATATTTTATGACTTAGTTATTAATAACTCCAGATCTTATTAAGGTACTATTCCTAGCGAGTTGCCAAAAAATTGACGATTAATATTGCGGTATATTGTGTTGACAGACAATTATTTGAGAATTTAAAATTTATTATAATCTGTAAATAACTCCAGCACACACAAGTTTATTTATAGCTTAATCCTGCATTTATAATTAAAACGCACTGAATTCAGTGCGTTTTTTGAATTAATTAGCAAATAATTTGATAAGATATTTTTCCGATTTCAGACATGAGACATCAGACATCTGATTACGGACTAATCCGAGTTCATCCATAAACAAGAGCGCCAAGCCAATTTTGTTCTAAACCTTGTGATCTAACCGAAGCCGTTGCTGACAGTGAGGCTGTAACGGAAAACAATAACTTCAACTTAAATGATACAGAGACCTTTTTTTGTTTAAACTTTAGTCACTTTCATAATTATTGTAAGAATTTTCTCCACAAATTAGCTTTTTAGGTCCTAAAAGCTGGCATCGAGTATGCATCTTAATAGGTAAGAGAATTAGAGAGAGGAAATTTTATGAAAATTAGTTCAACGCTAGTTTTATTATCCATTTTTTTTATTAAGCTTACATTTGCTAATGTATTTTCAGAGAATGGTCAGAGTAAAGAAATGGCAAAAGAGACAATTGCTAAAATTCGTTAAGTAGGTTCTGTATACCATCTTCAAGAATATCTATGACCTTTTCAAAGCCTTCATCGCCACCATAATAAGGATCAGGCACTGCAGTAATATCAAACTTTCTACAAAAAGAGGTAAACGGTTTTATTTTTTTTCGATCAATATCTGCGGTGCATAGTAAGAGCGTATTTTTGTAATTCGATTCATCCATCGTCAAAATAAGATCGAAGTGTTTAATGTCTTCTATTGTTAGTTGTCTAGAGGTGCTCGTAAGATCATATCCACGCTTCTTTGCATGAAAAATCATTCTTTGGTCTGACATTTCACCTGCATGAAGACCTGATGTTCCAGCAGAATCAATAAAATAATTTTTCTTTTGAGTTTTTGACTTCATTATCGCCTCTGCACAAGATGATCTACAGATATTTCCAAGACAAACAAATAGTATTTTTCTTTCCATAAAGGTAAGTATAAGGAGAAAAAGAAAATTATTCTAGGAGTTGAGATGGAAAATACCTTAGTTTTTAAAACAAAAATAGGAAGCATTGAATTGAAAGAGCAAAATGCTATGTTGATCTCTTGTCAGTTTACTAAAAAAAAAGATTATCATGTAAACAATAAATTTTTGAATAAGTGCAAGAAAGAAATCTTAGAGTATCTTGATGGTAGCAGAAAGAAGTTTTCCGTAAAATTAAATCCCAAGGGAACAGCTTTTCAAAAGAAAGTCTGGCAAGGTTTACAGGGAATTTCTTATGGGCAAACATTATCCTATAAAAATATGGGAGAAAAATTTAATATAAAAGGTTATAGAGCTATTGGTAATGCTAATGGCAAAAACCCAATCTGTATTATTATACCTTGTCATAGAGTTATTGCCCATGATGGTACTCTAGGTGGCTACTCAGGTGGACTTGATAAAAAAGAAAAACTATTAAAGCTTGAAGGAATTTCTTTTAACTAGTTACTTTGATAATTCGATAAGCTTGTTCACAACATTAAGTAGTGGTTGAGGTTGGTTTGTTTTAAACTCACATGGAACTTTAACCGTATTGCCTGTTTCTTTATTTGCTACACTACATTTCTCATACCAATTAAAATTATGCGTTTTTTGATAAACAAAACTATGAGCTTTTAAAGCTTTTTCTTTCCATGATTTTGGAGGTAGCTTTGTTGTATTGGTCCAAGGCTCAAGTTCTTCAGCTTGAAAATAATTTTTCCAATCTTTAGTAATAACCCAGAAAAAATCTGGTTGGTTGTGATTGGGTCTATTTAACCTACGTCCAGGAGAGCCTGGTCTTCCTTGAAATTCTCTTGCAACACCTGTTTTTTTTGCCCGCCATTGGCCACCAATAATATTGTATTCTTCATCCAATTCTAGATCGTAATACATTTTTATATCTTTAGTATCATCATTTGCCGGAGAGTCGTTAAAATATCTAGTCGGTTTTCTGTAATCAATATAAGTCATTGTTGTGAGTACACCTAAAATATACTTTGCTTTTGGCGATCTAAACTCTTCAAATTGATCGTCTTTGTTGATTGTTGTGATTGCATCCATGAAGTTATTTTTAAATCGACCTGTATTTGGGTTATAATACCTCATTTTGTAGCTAGACATTGGATGATTATCAACTTCATCACTAATTTTTCTTTCGACAATAAAGCTTCTTCCTTGCTTCCCAATAATATTTACCAATGCTAAATGCCAAGTGGCTGGATGAACTCCTACGCAACGTGGATCATGAGAGCCACTGAAAGGATCGGGCCTGTCATCATAAACTCTGCCCCATCTATCTTTTTTAGGATTTTTTAGATTACATCTTAGCCCCGCAGATATAACACCTCCACCAAAATTTTTACCTGTTTTTTCATCAATCCATTTACCATCTTGGATCGTTGAGTTTGCCCATAGAAGAGAAATAAGACCTTTAATATCATCAGGATAAAATTTTAATTTCTTACCATTTGGAAGGTCAAATTTAACTGTTCTTGTCGGTCTTGGAACAACCCCTGCTGCTGTAGACCATCCATGACAAATACCTTCCCATAAAGCAATATACTTATTTTTCTTAACTAAAACATAGTTGTCTTTTTCTAGGCCAGCCTGGCGAATACCTTCTTGGAGTGCGTCTTCAAAACTTTGGTATTGATTCGATTCAACAAGATTTGCTGCTATAGATTCAGCAAGTCCTCCAACTTGATTGATGGCAATGGAGAGAGCGTCGGTATAAGTGTCTGCCATATCAGTTTTCAATATTTCATTGGCCCTTTCTAAGGATTTACCACCTGTAATATTTAAATTAGATATAAAAGCGTTTTCTTTTTTTGTACCCCATTTATATGTATAATCCCAAAGTCTATTAGTTAGATCAAAACTTGAGTCGCCCATCAATATGTCGTATTTTTCGGATGGCGCAAGAGTATTTAATTGACCTTGTGTTAAACTCTCAATGTTTTTAAGGACACCATTTTTTCTTGCTAAAAAGGTATTATAGTTTTTTGTCCAAGAAAAAAATCCTCTATCGAGGTAATAGCCTATTCTTGTACTTTCATAATTCGAAGCGATTAGGCCTTGGTTTAATGGCCAGAACGAGCTTGACCAAGGCTGCTTTTTTGACTTTGCAGAGCTGTACTTAGCAGCATCTTTCATATTAAGAATAGGGGAAGTATCTTCAGAAACTCTTTTCACTGTTTTGTGAATGACTTGGTCATCAGCTGGTACAAATGGATAAATATTTGGATATTTAGCATTTGCTACAGATGTAAGAGTTAAAAAAAGTGAATTATAAAATATTACTTTTAAATTCATAGCTTCCCCTTAATTAATTTATTTTGACCTTTTTATTAACTCATCAACTACATTGATAAGAGGTTGAGGTCTTGAGTCTTGAAATTCACATGGAACTTCGATGACATCATCTTTATCGTTTTTGTTTACCATCTTACATTTTTCGTTAAAACCATAATTATGAGTTTTGTAATAAATAAAGTCATGAGCACCTTTAGCTGCCTCTAACCAGTCACTTGGAGGTGTACGGCTCGTATCTTTCCATGTAGAAATTTCAGTGTTGGCCTTAAAGAATGGTTTCCAATCTTTAGTAACTACCCAGAAAAAATCTGGCTGTCTGTGCATTGCTCTTCTTTGACTACTTCTTCTATATTGATAACGTTCAGTATGACTTAAGTAAGCTTCGTCGCCTGGTCTAACGGCTGCACCAACTTCAGTCGTTCTCCATTGACCACCAACGATATTGCCTTTTGCATCGATCTCAAGATCGTACAACATCGTAACATTATGTTCGGAGTCGTCTGACTCAGAGTCTGTTTCTTTTCTTCTAGGTCTTTCCCAGTCAAGATATGTCATAACTGTTTGAACACCAACAACATACTTAGCTTTAGGATGACGAAATTGCTTGAATTGATCATTACTATCGATTTTTACGATATTGTTTTTCATGCTATCTTTGTCATATTTTCCAGTATTAGGATTAAAGTATTTCATTTTATACGAATAAAGAGGGTGGTTATCTACCGCAGCTTTAATTTTTCTTTCGACAATAAAGCTTCTTTTTTGTTTCCCGATAATATTAACTAGGCCTAAGTGCCAAACAGCAGGGTGTACTCCAACACATCTAGGTTGTAACTCTTTTGTATCAGCGTTAGGAATTGTGTCATAATACCTTCCCCAGATATCTTTTTTAGGTGTTCGTTCATTGCAACGAAGACCTTGCATTATTACACCTCCGCCAATGTTTTTACCTGTATTAACATCAATCCATTTTCCATCTTGAACCAAAGAGTTTGCCCAAAGTAGAGAAATCAGTCCTTTTATATCTTCTGGGTAAAACTTCAAAGTTCTACCATCATCTAGTTTGAAGCTTACAGTTCTACGTGGTCGTGGAATAATACCAGCCGCTGTAGACCAACCATGGCAAATACCTTCCCAGGTTGCTATAGAGTCATCGACATTTTCTAAGACATAATTATTTTTTAATTGCTCAGCTCTTGGTATTGATTGTTCAATAGCGCTTATTAAAGTATGGGCATCATCACTTTTTGTCACCTGTTGTGCTAAGTGCTCAGCAAGACCACCTCTTTTTTTAAGGGCAAAAGAAAATGCTTCGTCAAAATTGTCGTACCATCCCCAGTCTAAAATTTGCTTGGCATAATCAGCTGAGTTACCTCCTACTATATTTAGATTGGTTAGCCCTCCATATTTCTTCTTTTCGCCCCAGTTAATTGCGTATTCCCAGAGTTTATTAGTTAAGTGAAAAGATTTATCTCCTAGTAATAAATCATATTTTTCAGAAGGAGCAAGTTTGTCTAATTCATCATTACTAAGTTCATCAATTTTTTTGTGAACACGATTGATTCTATCTTCATATCTGTTTTTGTTATGCTCCCAAGAGAATACTCTTAGTGGAAGATAAGCTCCAAAAAAACTATCAGAGTACGGGTCAGCGATTAGGCCCTTGTTTAGGGGCCAAAAAGTACTGGTCCATGGTTTATTTTTAGTTTTTCCTTTTGAGTGTTTTAAAGCTTCTTTAAAATTGATGATATAATTTTCATCTTCAGAAACTCTTTTAACATCTTCACGAATTTTCTCAGCCTCTATTGGAACAAATGGATATATCGCAGGATATTTATACTGAATTACTCTTGAAAATACGTTTGTAGAAATAACTGAAAGAACACTTGTAAGAAATATTATTTGTTTTGTTTTCATTTTTAATACCTTCTTTTATAAGTGGTATCCTTCGATTTGGAAGGATACCCTTTATTTTAATAACTTCTCCCCAAAAGTTATTTAGATCTTTCCATTAATACATTCATCACATTCATTAGCGGTTGTGGTTTATTAATTTTAAACTCACATGGCACGCTAACTCTTTCTCCTGTATCTTTATGAAAAACATTACACTTTCTATAAATTCCAAAAGCGTGAGTTTCTTGATACTCAAAACTATGAGCGTCACTCGCTGCAGCTGTCCAGTCTTGTGGAGGTGCAGTCGTTTTATCTTTCCAAGTTGATAGACCTGGTGTTTCTTGAAAGTATGGTTTCCAATTCTTAGTTACCAGCCAAAAGAAATCAGGTTGTCTGTGATTTAAAGTATCACCTTTTCTTCCTGGAGTTTTTCTAGGACCTCTTACTATTCTTGGAGTTCCATCTTTTACTGATCTCCACTGTCCACCAACAATATTTCCTTTTTCATCAAGTTCTAGATCATAAAGCATAACAATATCTGTTTCAGCATCATCATCTTCATGGTCCGTTTCCTCACGCGTTGGACGTGCCCAGTCTAGGTATCTCATTGTGGTCATAACACCAACAATCTTTCTTGCTTTATTTGACCTAAATTTACGGAATACATCTTTGTCGTTAATACGTTCTATAACTTCATTAATATTGTCAGAGTATTTACCTGTATAAGGGTTGAAGTATTCAAACTCATACTTATAAAGAGGGTGGTTATCTACAGCAGCTTTAACTTTTCTTTCTACAACAAAGCTTCTTCCTTGTTTTCCAATTACGTTTGTTAAAGCTAGGTGCCATAACGCTGGATGAACACCAACACATCTTGGTTCAAGTTTTCCTGAGTATGCATCAGGTGCATCGTCATATAAACGACCCCATTTATCCTTTGCAGGGTTTTTCTGGTTACATCTCAATCCTTCCATTAAAACGCCGCCACCTTGCGCTTGACCTTTATCATTAAACCATCTTGCATCTTGGATAACTGAATTTGCCCAAAGGAGTGAAAGTAGGCCTTTGATATCTTCAGGGAAGAATCTTAATTTTCTTCCATCTTCGAGATTAAAAGTAACTATTTTTCGAGGACGTGGCATATTTCCAGAAGCTAAAGACCATCCATGACAGATACCTTCCCATGTTGCCATGTAAGAATTCTTTTCTTCAAGTACATAATTGCTTTCTTGAGAAAGGGCGATTCTTTTACCTTCACCTAATGCATTTGCTATAGAGTTATATTTACCTTGTTCAACAAGATCGGTAGCAAATTTTTCAGTTAAGCCTCCAAGGTAACCTTGGGCCTGTGGCCAAACATCATCAAAGCTTTGCCCATTTTGATCCATTAAGTTCAGTGCATACTGATAAGCACCGCCACCAACCTTGTCGAGTCTTGTAAGGTTTCCAAATTCTTTTTTAGAACCCCATCTTTGCATATAATCAACTAATCTATTTGTAAGATCAAAGTCTTTATCACCAAGGAGTAAATCGTATTTCTCTGATGGAGCAAGACGATCTAATTCTTCGTTTGTTAGCTCATCAATATTCTTATGAACCTTATCCTGTCTTTTAACTAATTTTTTGTGATTAAAAGTCCAAGAAAAAAGTCTAAATGGGTTATATGCTTTAAAAATATTATCGGCATAAGGATTTGCTACTAGCCCCTGATTTAATGGCCAATAAGTACTTGTCCATGGCTTTTGCTTTGATTTACCTTTGGTTAGTTTTTTATCAACGATGTCATAAAAGTTTAATACAGCGTTTTCGTCTTCAGAAAGGACTTTAATTCTTTCAGAGATATAGTTAGAGTCGATCGGTACATAAGGATAAATATTTGGATACTTATCATCACCAAGTGCCTGAAATGTCGTTAGACATATCATTGCACCAGCAATTAGGGGTTTGTAAGGTAACCTAGCTAAAGTCATGGGGATCTCCTTTTTAAGGTTTGTTAATATTGAGCTTATTTGAACCATATAATTTGAGGGTGTATATCGCAGCGCGCATAATGCGTCAAGTCATTGGGCATGGTATGAAATATCTACATTCCAGAATAGACATAGACATAATGTAGGCAAATTGTTGAAATAGGCTAAAGAGACATTATTAAAAAAGGGATTTACCATGAAAAAATTTATTTTAATGTTATCACTTTTTTCTATTTCTTCATTTGCTTTTGCAGATACGACTGCATTTGAAAGATTTCTTTATGAAGGATTAGAGGACAGTAAAGATGTACAGCTTCAAACTGAAAAAACAAGAACAGAGTACCGGAATGTAGAGGTTCCAAGTACTTGTTATAGAACAGTTTGGAGAACTAGATGCCATACAAGGCCACCGCAATGCCGTCAGATTTGCGATAGCCGTGGGATATGTAGAACCCATTGTTCTCCTCCTCAACGAGTTTGTAATAGATACCCAGATCAAGTTCCATATCCTTGTACTAGAGTAGAGCGAAGAGCATATCAAGTTCATGACTATTTTGTTGAATCAAACATAGGCCTTAAGTTTGATGCTGAGACAGCTGATATTAATCCTAGAGAGTCTATTACTGTTAAGGCGACTGGTAATCAATCAATGATAGAAGTTGATGACTCTGGAAACTTTTTTGTTTTCATCAAAGACACTAAAGAGGAAGAGTTTAGAGAAGGGGATTTATTAGTTAGAAATCTTGAGTATGTTTTAGGCTTTGAATCTGCAGTTGAAGCTAGAAATGTGGTTAGTTACGGAATTCAGAACGTAAAGTTGAGAGGAAGTATTTTTTCTTTTGATCTGCATAATGATTTCAACTTTAAGGACTTTAAAAATCAAATCAGAATTTATAGAAATAGAAGATTTGGAAGAGATACTTTGTTAAAAACAGCTCACTTAAACACAAATAATACAACTCAAATTGAGTCAAATAGCAATTATACTCATTATGAAGTTGATATAAATCAACTTGGAGTTAATATTCCATCTAGAATGAGAGTTATTTTAGATATTGAATATAATATTGATACAAAGACATTGTTAAACAAGAAGAAGATTGACACAGATACTTCAACAAATTGGATTTTTTACTAAGTATTAGTTTTTAATTAATATAGAAAGAGGGAGGTACTATGCCTCCCTTTTTTTATATGTTATAAGGCGATATGTTTTCTTTATTACTTTTTTTATTTATCACGATTCCTTTAATTGAAGTTTATTTATTACTTAATATTGGTGGTGCAATTGGTGGACTGAACACATTCCTAGTTGTGATTGTAACAGGAGTTCTTG
>CATLVU010000068.1 GCA_950061135.1 uncultured Oligoflexia bacterium | reverse complement strand
CTTGATCTTCTCTAGATATTTGCCAAGTTTTGGCCATGACTTCACAGCTTTCTCCCATGCTCATTCCTGTTCTAGGTTCTTTAATGGCTGGTAGTTTTGGAAGAAGCTCTTTAGGTGAAAAACCTTTAAAGGCAGAAACTTTTTGACCAAAAGTTTTAGCACTATTTAACTTTAGCAATCTATCAGAAAAACGTTTTTTAAACTCAATAGGAACATCACTGTTAGTGTCTATTCCACCTGCTATCGCACAATCAATTTGTCCAAGTTGTATTTTATTTGCAAGCATAATGACAGCTTCAAGGGAAGTACCACAAGCCTTTTGAAGATCTGTTGCGGGAGTCGAAGGGGAGAGTTTACTATCCATAACACATTCTCTTGCCAGAGAAAAATCATAGGCGTGTTTATTAACAGCCCCTAGGGCTACTTCACCAACTTCTTTGCCTTCAAGTTTTAATTCAGAAACTAAAGCATCCATAGCTGGTTTCATTAATTCTTTTAATGAGATACCTAAATACTGAGAACCAGAACGCATAAAAGGAATTCGTTTTCCGGCAATAATACATACTTTATTTAATTGAGACATTTTAGATCCTTGGTTATTTTTCTAAAAAAATAACACGAAGGTCTAGCGATTACCAGCTTTAACAGTTACAGCAAAAGTATAACGAGTATCAAATTTCTCTGCTTCGTCAGCGGCATTTTTATTATATACAAGAGTAGCCCCAGCATTGAGTGCAAAATTGTTTGCAAATGCGAGAGTCAATCCAGTACCAGCGTAAGGGTCAATACTTAAAGGGTCTTCTTCTAATCTATTTTCTCCCTCTTCAGTGATATCTCTTTTTTGAATTTGTGCTCGAATACCACCTCTAATATAAAAGCCTACAAACTTACTTTTGATTGGGTAGGAGCGCATACCGAGTAATGCCTTCTGAGTGGTATAGGTTACTTCTATATCTTGATCAGGAAAACTTTCTTGAAAGATCGACTGATTTACTTCTAACTCACCAGAGATCTCTGGTGATCCGTATATCGCTCTCATGCCAAGAAAAGTATTAGTTCTGTACCGTGCAGGCTCCGGATATTGTCTAAGAGTTCTTTCTACTCCGTAAACAGGCTCTATTTTCAGCTCAGCTTTAGCGGTTAAGGTAAATAAAAATGTCCAAAAGAATACGATTAGTATTTTCATAACTGTATTTTAACTTTTTTTATAATGACTTTCTGCGAAGGGAAATAATGTCCGAGTACTACCGAATTATAAATATTTATAGCAAAATAATGAGGTGAAAAACTTTATTTATATTTTTTGTGTATTCTTTTTTAACTCTAATCTTTATGCAACAGCAGTTGATTGTGATAATCCGGACGAAATTATTACAATGGAAGATCTTTTAGAGTGTAATGATTACTATGGTACTTATGATCCAAATTACGCAATTAAGGATATCGAGTGTAATGGCGATTCGACAGTAAATACCGAAGGTAGTCCTTGTGTTGATATGGAATTGTCTAAGTCCCAAGAAGCGGAAGCTGGTTTTGCCTTTGCAACTTCAGGGAGAGTTTCTCATTGCGGAGCAAGCGAAAAAATTTATTGTTTTGATGGCCTTAATATTCAGAAGCATTTTGCAAATGAAATGATGCTTAATTTTCTTTGTACAGATGACAAAATTGATCAAGGTATTACTCTTGCTTTTGGACCGTGTAATCTAAAGGAAGAAATCAAAATCTCTGATGAGACATCTTGTTATTGCCAATATGTTAATGGTGAAAAAAAGAATGGTCTCGCATTTCACTGCACCGGGTTGTAAACTTAGTATCCTTTTGCACCAGATAGAATCATTTTGATCGGATAAAATGCACCTTGCGTCGCGTGAAGTGCCCGTTATTAAGTCTTCAAAAAATGGCATGACAATTGCTCTCTTCCGAAGTTAATTAATCTAACTTATTCAAGACGAATAAAAAAAGGGGAGAACAAAATGAAAAAGTTTTTATTTGTATTTATTGGAAGTTTATTTTTTGTAGCAGGAGCAAATGCTGCTCAATGTACTTATGACCTTAAAAATGGAAGAGGAATGACTTTAGACTCTTTTAACAGCTGGGGATATGACAGATTTGATGCTTGTCGTGATGCGAGATACGACTGTCAAAGGGCCATCAGAAACGGTAGGTATAGAGCTAGATACTTAAGCTGTGAAGAAAGAGTAATGAGACGTCCACATAGACCAATGGTACAAAGATCTTGTACAGCTTATTTAAGAGGTCCTTATGGTGGAACTCAAAGAACATTTTTAGGCCGCGCTTCAGGACCGCAAGGGACAGGGGTATTGGCAGAAGCTTGTAGTAGAGCAAGAAGACAATGTGAGACTTTTAGAACAAATAGTAGAAGATGGGGAGCTTCATGTGTAACTTCCCAATATGGAAATGGCCGTGGCGGAGTTAGAATCGGAATCGGTGGAGTAAGAATTGGAATAAACTAAATCCTAACTTTTTTTGTTAATAATTTTAAAGGGCCATAAAATATGGCCCTTTTTTTTTGTTTAGCATAAAATCTTTTTAAATTTAAACAAGGAAGTTTTATGAAATTTTTGATTCCATTATTCGCAATTAGTTTTTCTTTAAATTCATTAGCAATTAATATTGGTGATAAAGTATCTAACTTTTCTCTTCTTGGTGAGGATGGAAAAAATTATTCATTATCAGACTTTAAAGGAAAAACGGTTGTTCTCGAATGGCTTAACCATGGTTGTCCTTTTGTAAGAAAGCATTATGATTCTGGAAATATGCAAAAAACACAAAAATTAGCTGCCTCTAAAAATATGATATGGCTTTCGATAAACAGTTCAGCTGAAGGAAAACAGGGACATGTTAATACTGAAGGTGCGAAAGAAGAAATGCAAAAATATAAATCGATGGCATTACATACTCTTTTAGATCATTCAGGAAAAGTTGGAAAAATGTTTGAGGCTCAAACAACTCCGCATATGTATATTATTGATTCACAAGGAGTTCTTGTTTATCAAGGTGCAATTGATTCTGTAAGATCAACAGATCAAGATGATATTCCATCTGCGACTAATTATGTTGCAAAAGCAATTAATGAAATTTCAGAAGGTAAAGCTGTTTCTCAAGCTAAGACGAAAGCTTATGGTTGTTCTGTGAAATACTAAAAAATACTGTGAATATTTTCGGCAACAGTGTCAGTTTCAGAAACAGCTACAGTCAGATTGCGGTTTAGAATTTATATACCGGAGATAGGAAGGTTTATTCAAGAAGATCCGCATCCTGGGCTTATTGCCTTACCTTTAACTTTGATTAGTAAATATATATATACTGTAAATAATCCTACGACCAAGGTTGATCCAAATGGAGAAATAGGATTTACATTAGGTGTTATTTTGCTTGGCGCACTAATAAATGGAGTTTCAAATGGTCTAGCAGCAAATAAAGCTGGTGCTAATTTCTTAGAAACAATTGGTGCAATTACTGTAGGAGCGATTAGTGGAGCTGTTGCAACCGCAGGAGGCCTGTATGGAGGTTGGGTAGGTGCTGCATTTGCAGGAGGTTTTGCAGGCTATTTAAACAATGCTGGAAACCAATTAATCTTTAGTGGAAAAGTTGATCAATCACAAGCATTGAACGCTGCTGCATTTAGCTTTGGAATCGGATTTATTGGGGGGGCTGTATTTACCGGCTCTAACACTATATTCACTAACAATACGGCTAATGGTATAAGTTTTGGTCTTGGAACAAGTTTAGGACTAGGTGTTAATAATGGTATTCCTAGTTCAGAAGAAGAAAATGAGGATATTCAAAATCAAATCGAAAATGAAGCATATTAAGTTGCTTGTGGAAAAGGAAATTAGATGATTTTCGTATTACTAATTATAACGGTACTAACAGCAGGTACCCTAATAGAAGGCTTGGATGTCAAGATATTAAAAATAGATAACAAAAACAGTATTGAAATAAAGTATTTTATTCTTGTTTTTTATATAGCCTTAACAAGTTTTCTACTAAAGGATATAGAGCTTAGTTATGCTGTTCCTCATCATATTTTATACTTATTGTTAATGATTGTTGTTTATAAAAAAAGATTTAATTATTTTCATAAAAAAAATATTTTCATTTTCACTTGTTCTTTAATTTTTACGGTTTCATTATTACTAGGGTACTTCTATCGTTCTTATTTACTTTATTCAACAATCCCTTTATTGGCTGTATCTCTGTTATTCTTTATAACTAAAAAAGTTGTTAGGCCATAAATTGGTATATTAAAAACTGCTTGTTGTTTTCACTTGTCAGAAGGACTTAGTGTTATTGATCACAAAAGTTTTGCTCGTGAAACTGGTTGTTAGTGGTATAGGAGTTTTTAGATGATTAAAATAAAATATAAAGATCCGCTGGTTGTTCGACTTACCTATCTTCTATTGCTGCTATTTATATGGGGCTACATTATAGTTGCGAATAGTGACTATTTATCATCTACTTATCTTCTGGTAATTCTTGTCACTTCTACTATTGCCTTGATTTTAAGAGATTTGTTGAAAAATATTAGTATTTTTATTGATGATAAAAATCGACTTTGTACTATTGAATTTCATAGTTTAAATAAAAAATATGTCTCTACAGAATTTACGACTAAGAAGATGTCAGGACAATCGTTGTTTGGCTCCTTAATTATTATTTATGTTGGCTTTATACCTCTTAGTCTTTATAAGGCAGGCTTTAAAAGTGAAAAAGAGTTTAAGAAAATTAAAGCAATTGAATGAATTAATAATAAACCGAACTCACAGCACTATTAAACTACGTCCTGAAGGATAAAATCAAATTAATGCCAATCCTTTGGCAATATTGCCATTAAGACTGATTATGTACCTGACTTGTTTTTGATGCGCTTTCTGTGACTAAAGTCCTGACTCGCAAGATATATTTACAAGTCAAAAGGACTTGGATTTTCTACATCTTCAGCTCTAAGGTTTCCATAAAGATCAATGGTCATATGAATTGATTTATGTCCTAAAATCGCTTGAAGCTCATACATATGTCCTCCCTTCTTTAAAAAGTTATAAGCAAAACTATGACGTAATGAATGACATCGCCAATCTTTACCATTTGGATAAGCATTTTTAAAAGATACGTGATGACGACCAAATTGAGAGCGACCGATTTGTCCACCTTCGGGATTTGTAAAAAGCCATTCATTTTGTTTAGGCCATGACTCTATAAAACGATAAAGGTTGTTACTCATTTTGATAGTTCTATTTGTCCCGTTTTTTGTTTCCCTAAAAGTAAGTGTTCCTCTTTGTAGATCAACATCAGACCATTTAAGGTCGAATACTTCTTGTCTTCTTGCTCCTGTGTGAATGAGAGTATAAAAAACAGGATATAAAAATCTTGGACTATACTCTTTAGTATTCTCTAATATTAAACGAATCTCATCTTCTGTAAGGTAAACTCTAGGCCTTTTGGGTGGTGGATTTCTATTAAACCTTACTTGAGCTAGCGGACTAACCATTAAAGCACCTATGTCGACCAAGAATCCAAAAAAATGATTTAGATTTCCTCTAATATGAATGAGTGTTAAATCAGAATAATCATTTTCTTTTTTGCGTTTTTCAAACCATTTTTTAAGCTCAAAAACATTTATTTCTTTTAGTTTGTATTCAGCAAATGAGTTATAAAAATCTAAAAAGTTATTTTTACGCTCCATCATTCTTGATTTTGGGCATTCTTCCAAGTGAAGATTTATTAGCTCAGATATTTTCATATCAAGATATGGGTTTTCAGGATGCTCTTTATATTGTTGTTCTAATTCTTTTTGATAGGCAACTGCTTCTCTGTAAGTATTAAATCTATTACGAACTCTTTTTTGAGTAAACGGGTGAAGATACTCAATTAGAAACTTGTTACCTTTTATCGCTTTTAACTTGGATTTAAAATCTTTTGTACTCATTTTCTAAACCTCCTAACTAACTCCTCCCCCGTAAACTTCACAGGTCTTATAGTTTGCTTTGCAAGCCATGCTAAATAGGAGGTCGTATCAATCATATACTTTTTCTTACGCCCTATATTCACAACGGGAAATGTTGGGTCTGTTTTTATTTGCGAGTATAAAATAGTTTTTGAAACACCAAACTCATGGGAGATTTCATTAATTGTCTTAAGTCTTTTCATAATAGCTCCTAAAAAATTGATATCTCTCAAAACTTCTAAAGGTTCGAGAGATCTTCTTTTTACAGATCATGCATCGATCTTTTTTAACTGAGACTGTGTTTACTTTAATTTCAGCTTTTTCATGAGTTTTATAAGTCACTTTTTGTTTAAGTTTTTTTAGTCGATACTTTTTTTGTCGTAGGGCATGTTTCATTCGCCCTTTGAATGTCTTTTGATATTTAGCCTGAGCAACTTTTTGTTTAATCAGATAACCTTTACGCCTACATCTATATGAGCAGTATTTATGGCCTCTATAACAGCTCTTACATATATAAAAGACCTTTTGACAGAAGTTACAAGTTACTGAAAACCCGTCCATATTTACCTTGATTAAAAAGAGTGGTATAATAGTTATACCATGGATATAAGGTACAAATTTGATATAGAAAAAAGTGATAAAATAAGGAACAACCCCAAAAGGGGGATTTCTTTTGATGAGGCTAAAGAGATATTTACTCACCCTTATTATGAGGATTATCGATCTGATGAGCCTGAACAATTCAGGGTTATCGGCTGGGTAAAAGGTAAACTCTTCTCGCTTATTTATGAAGTCCGAGAAGATGATGAAGGTGAATACTATCATTTTGTTACTTTATGGAAATCAACTAAAGAAGAGGTGAAATTATATGAAAAAAGCAACTCATAAAAAATTAACTGCTGATGAAATCGCTGACCTTGCAGACCAAGGCAAAGACGTTTCAGTTCATTTTACGAACAAAGGGAAAATGAAGCGCCCTATTCAAAGAGTTAATGTTGATTTCACTGAAGATATGCTTCAAGAGCTTGATAAAATTTCAAGTGAGTTAAATGTCAGTAGACAAGCTGTTATTAAACTTTATCTACGTGAAGCTTTAGACAGACATTACCTTGCTAAAAATAAAGCTGTTTAAAAAATTTAACTTTAGAGAGTATGATACAGACAGCGCTTCAACCTGATTTATTTGACTTAAGCTACCTTGCCGAATACTTGGCAAAAAATAAAAAATTATCCACAAAAATTAATGTTGCCAAATCAGAACAAGAAAAATTCAATGCTGCAAAATACTTCTATGACGATCAATTAAAAGTCTTATGTAATCGAGTCAGATACAGATCTATATTATAAATCATGGCGCCTAGACGATCAGCTTTTAGGGCTAACTCTTTTAGGTTTTCGAGTTTACACAAAGTTTGAACTTCACGAAGACTGGTTAAGGCATAATTGAAGAAACGTCTTTTATCTTTAAGGCTATTCCTATCATTTCCTTCAGATAGATTCAATGCGATACTACTACTTGCTCGTAATAACTGGTCTTTTAAGCTGTAGGGTAGTTTTATTTCTTTTGCTACTTGATACAACTCAATTGCTTCGTTTAAACATTTAAAATTTTTCATATTTAGTTCCTCCTAAAAAAAAAATGGTTGCACTTTAGCGAGAACCATTTTTTTTTTAGGAGGAATTAAGTATGAGTTTCAAAGCATTAGATTTAGCAGTTGAGTTGTATCAAGAGTGTGAAAAGTTAAAAATTAAAAACCCTGTAAAAGATCAGTTATTACGAGCTTCCTTAAGTATTGCTTTAAATATTACAGAAGGAAGCGGTAGGAATAGCCTTAAAGATCAAAAACGCTTTTACTCAATTGCCATGGGCTCTACGAGAGAAGTTCAATGTCTTGTGAAAATTATAAAAAATAAAGAACTTGAGAGACAGTATGATCACTTAGGTGCACTGGTTTATGGTCTGTGTCGGATGCGTCGGTAATCGGTGATCTGATATCAGGATTAATTAAAGTCCATGTTTTGCATTTAAATAAGTATGAACAGCAGCTTTTTGGTTTGCTGTTAATGTTTCATTAAAAATAATGATTTCTGCAATCGCACCATCAAAGTCACCGCTACCGATTTGATGAGTTTGCATATTTGCACCAGTTGCAGCTTGAGTTTCCATGAATAGTCTTGCCCATTGATTATTAAGCCATGAAGTATCTTCTGCAACATAACCAGATTCCCCACCGTCATTATGGGCCCATTTAACTTTACAATTATTTCCACATGAACCATTAAATACATATGTTCTGGTTACAAACCCTAGAAAGGACGATCTTTCAAATTCAACTCCAAGGTCTCCTCCAAAATCACCCCAAACTTGTTGAGCTTGATCAGCTCCTTTGAAAACTAAGAAAACAGTTTTAGCATCAAAGTTAACAGCATTAGAAAATTGCTGACCACTAAAGGTCATAACAGGGTTTCCGTTTAGTTGATTAGCTGAATATGTAGGACCTGAGTTTGTTGTTGCATTACTTGTTCCGTCATATTTATTTTCCCAACACTTAACAGTTTGTCCTGTACTAGCCTGATTAGAACAACCAGTATCTGTAAATACAGTACTGTTATCATTTGCATCAAACCAAGTAACTACAGAGTCAGGTAAAACATAAACAGTAGAATTTATTGCTGCAAAACTCAAAGAGTTAATAGAGTTTCCTGCTAAGTCTGAGATTGATCCAGCATTGAGAGAAACTGAGCTACTATTAAACTCGATTGCAGTTAAATCATAATCACTGTCTGTTAATGTATATCTAAATACAGTACTAGAAGAACCTGATCCTGAGTTATATGCAACAGAACGAGTATTTGTTTCTATATCAACATTGATTCCAACGTTTCCAGAGATATTTACTGCTTCATCAAAATAAACATCAATATCAAGATTCTGACCATTAAGCAGTCTCGCATCCGATCGTGCAACAGAATCAACATTTGGCCTTGTTACATCACGAGTAACATCATTACCCGCAGTGGTTGCTTGGTTTGCATAAGAGTCTTCAATAACAGCAGTGAAAGTTAAAACGGCTTCAGCATAACCGGTTGTATCCACTGTTCCTGAAAAATTTGTACCATTACATAAAAATCCAACTTGAGCTGCAGCGTCACCACCATCAATTTGAATATTTACTAAGGCGCCATTTTCATCACAAGTTCCATTTACAGCAAATGTTGTAGAATCACTCGCGATATTAATATAAGTGCTATCAGCTGGTGTTATGAGTGCAATTGCAGGAGGTACTGTATCTTTAACTACATCTTGATCAATCTCAGTTGCAGGGTTGCCTGCAGCATCTGTCATATTGGCCGTCATATTAACCGCAAGGTTATCGCCAATAGAAGAAGCGTCAATTGCTGAAGCAGTCCATACGCCTGAACTACAAGTTGCAGACTTTGCTACACTTCCATCAATTAATACATTTACAGAAATACCTTCATCATCTGGACTTAGGCATGTACCAGACACTGAGTAGTTTGTATGATTATTCAAGGCAATAGGATCGCTAGACGTAAATGTTAAAACAGGTGCAGTAATATCTTTAATAAAATTCACTGGATCTGATGTTGAGTTATTTCCATTCTCATCTTCGATATAAGCTGTAAAAACATGGGAGTCTTCTGTTATTCCTGTTGAATCAATTGTTCCTGAGAAATTAGACCCATCACATACAAAACCTGATTGAGAAACGGCATCTACGCCATCTACTAAAATATTTACAGTTAATGCATTTTGGTCACAAGTACCAGTGATGGCAAATGTAGCGGAGTCAGTTGCAATATTGATATAGGAATTATCACTTGGAGATGTAATTTGAACTCCTGGCGCGACTGTATCCTTTATTATGCTTACAGCATCTTCTGTAGCTGAGTTACCAGCAGCATCTGTCATGTTTACAGTTATTGCGTAGTTAATATTGTCAGCAGTTCCTGAAACATCAATTGAACCAGTGGTCCAAGCACCACTTGAGCAGGTTACATCCTCAGATTGAGTTCCACCTAGTAATACTGTTGCTGTTCCGCCTTCATCTTCAGGATCGAGACATGTTCCCTGAACTGTATAGCTTGTAACGTTTGCAAGAGTTATATCTGATGAGACCGTAATTGCAACTACAGGTGCTGTAACATCTCTAGTAATATTTACTGGGTCAGAAGTTTTAGTATTACCACCATCGTCTTCGATAAATGCTGTAAAAACAAAACTATCTTCTGCTAATACTGTTGAGTCAATTGTCCCTGAAAAGTTTGATCCATCACAATTAAAACCAGCTTGAGAAGAAGCGTTCACACCATCTACTTTAATAACGACAGTCGCGCCATTAACATCACAAGTTCCGCTAAAAGGAAAAGTTGCAGAATCATTTACAATATTTATATATGAGTTATCAGAAGGCGAAGTAATAGCAACTCCTGGAGCAACAGTATCCTTAATAATTGTAACTGTTATTTCTGCTGCAGGGTTACCAACTCCATCAGTCATATTTGCTTTGATTTCATAATTGTCACTATCAGCTGTAGCCGAAATATCATTGCCAGTCGTGCTCCATAGCCCATTATTACAAGTTGTGTTGATTGATTTTGATCCGCCTGCAAGAATTGAAACTCCGGTGCCGTGATCATCTGGATCAAGACATGTTCCTTCTATTGTATAAGATGTCACGTTTGATAAATTAATATTCTCAGCGACAGTAAAAGTTAAAACAGGAGCTACTGTATCTTTTATAACTGTATCGCTAACTTGAACTGCATCTAATCCACCTGATGATTGATCAACGGTAATTGTCACCGAAGCAGCATCGGAAATAGAAGAGATATCATAATTACTTACTGACCAAGAAGTAGATGAACATACAGGGTTTGGAGTTACTGTGTGTGATCCGATATTAATGACAACATCTTCTCCGTTATGACTACACGTCCCTGATAATGAGTATGTATTTACGTTAGCAATTCTAATATTTGCCGGAGCATCTAAAGTAACAACAGGCTGAGGAGGATCAATTTGAACACCAGTAGTATTAGGAGGAGTGAAGCTTAAATCAGTACTAGTATTTCCTTCAGTATCATCGATTGATCCGCTGTTTAATGAGAGTGGTGAAACTAACTCGATTCCATCTGTATCGCCTGCAGCACCTATGATTGTATATCTAAATATCCAGGTATTTGTTCCTGTTCCTGAGAAGTAATCTGCAGTTACAGACCCACCAAATTCAAGGTCGATATTAAGTTGTGGTACTCCAGTTACGTGTGCTACTTCGTCAAATTGAACTGTGAAATCTAAAATATCATTTTCAACATATAGGTCATCAGCAGGAGCAGTTATAGACACAACTCGTGGCCCCATTGAATTGACTAGTACTGCCGAAGTATTAGTGTCTGAAGGAAGCTGTGCTGTGAAGTCTTCTCCACCAACAGATTTTAAAGATGCATCAGTTAAGTCTAGGCTTGCTGGAAGGTCTATTCCATCAAGGTCTTCAAGACCAGATTCAACTTGATAATTGAAAACAAGAGTCGTGGAATTAGACCCTGATTGATATGTAGCATATTTAGTTTGTCCATCAATTGTTAAAGCAAGCTGAGGAACACCTGTTACCACACCAGTTTCTGCAAGATTTAATTGTAAAGTAATTAGATCATCCGTTTTATAAGTACCATCTAAAACTGATACGGAAGCAACAAATAGTGTTGTTGAACTTACTAAGACATTACTCATATCTGTCTCTATTGGAATATCAGTATTGGCATTAACAGCTTTTCCTCCATTTGAATATTGAAGCTTTCCACCGTTAAGATCGATACTCGCACTTGCAAGTTCAATCCCGTCATTATCTACATTTCCTAGTTGGACACTGTATTTAAAAAGTAGTGTTTTTGAACCTGATCCAGAAGCATAGTTTGCATAATAAGTTACACCGTTAATATCAAATGGTATTCTTGGAGTTCCTGTGACATTAATAACACCAGGATGTTTTAGAGTAAAAGTAATAATCTCATCTGTTTCATAGAGGCCGTCATCTGGTGGAATAAATGTAAAAACATTTGATGTCTCTTTATGATTTTTAAATAGACCAGATGTTTCTTCACCTGCTTCTTCAAAATTACATCCCATTAAGATGAAATTTAGAATTAGTAATGTCCATAAAGTTTTTATCATAAAAAATACTTCTCCGAGTAAACTTATCGGTTTGTTTCTCTCTATATTTTAAGTGTTAGTGCTATTTTTTTCAGACTTATTTAATCCTTACTAAGAAACAGATACTTACGGGGCTGAAATTAATTTTTTTTTAATACAAAAAACAACAAAGGCATTATTTGCCCAAATCTATAGGCATGCTCATTTGTAAGGGGTTAATTTTTCATAGATTAATCAAACAGCTTATTCTTGGTAGAATAGTGTCCGATGCTGAAACTTATTTTTTTTATTTTTATTCTATCCTCATGTGCTCAAAGAGTTAAGGTTCCAATTAATCGTTTTTTTACTCCCGAAGCAGTTGGAGGAGGTGTTGAAATTGAGACAAGAGAAGCAGGTTTTAGTGTCGGTGTTTTTGACTTTGAAGATGATCAAACTGATAACCCATTGATAATGTCTACAACTACAGATCAGGAATTTTATTTTGGTTTGGGTGTTTCACATAATATTGATTTTTTCATACGAGTTCCAAAACAATCCTCAAGTATGTTAGGTCTAAAGGTTCAGTTAATGGGTACTCCTAAGAAGGCAAGAGGGACAGGTCACCAAATGGCTTTTACTTTAGGAATGGGATCAGAACGCGATCAATTTGATTCTGAAGTTGAAATTGATCTAAAATCTGATGTTCAAGACTATTCTCTTTTACATGGCTATCGATTTAATAATATGTTTCTGCTTTATGATGGAATAAGTGTTAGCACTTATGAGTTTGAAGGAACAATATCTAACCCAGGAAGTCTTGAAAATAATAAATTAGATTATACAGCAAGCAATATAATTAATGTATTTATTGGCGGTGAATTTGGTGGAGAAAGTTTTAATTTAAAAACTGAACTAGCCGCTCAAAAAATAAAGTGGAGTAATACAGAGGAAAAAACTTTTTATTACTTCGGTTATGCTTTAACTGCCCGTTTTTAAAGAAAAAAGGAAGGTTTTTTCCTCCTGAAATTAAGACCTAATACATGATAAAATACTAAGTGATGAAGTACGTTTATACTTTTCTTTTTTTTCTATTAACTGCACTCCCTGCTTGGGCCTTACTTGAATTTGAAGATGCGACTTCACCTGAATTTGTAACTTCAGCAAGAGCTTTAGCTATGGGTAATGCTTATATGTCTAAGGTTGATGATGGATGGGCACCATTTTATAATCCAGCAGGACTAGGAACAGTTAGGGGATTACGTTTTCATTTATCAAATCTTCATCTTGAAACTAATAACGGATATTTTGATATAACAGGTGGTAGTGGAAATTTTTTTAGTTCAGCCGGAAATTATACAAGAGCCTTTGATCCAGTAGGGCT
>CATLVU010000067.1 GCA_950061135.1 uncultured Oligoflexia bacterium | reverse complement strand
TTTGATAAAACAAGTTTTTTATCAAGCATTAATTGGTCTAACCTTTTTTTCAAACAAGTTCACCTTGAAAAACATGAGAAACTTCCCCTTGATAAAAAAGATCATCCCTAATAATTGCACTCACATCTCCGCCTGCTGTTTGAACTTTGATTTCTCCAGTCCAGCCTAGTTTTCGATGACAAGTCATTGCAACTGCCATAACACCAGTTCCACAACAAAGAGTTTCTCCCTCAACCCCTCGTTCATAAACTCTAACTTTAACTTTTTGTTGCTTCTCGTCTGTGATTTCAAAAAAATCAACATTTGTCCCACCATCAAATCTTTTATCAAACCTCACAACTTTTCCTAGGGCCTGTACATTCACATCATTTAGAGAGCTGACCTGAATTACTGTGTGCGGAACCCCTGTATTTAAATAATAACAATGACCGTTGCCCAAATCACTAACATCATATTTTTCTTCATCATATAATTCAGTCATTTTAAGTTGAACATTCGCTCCCTCAACTCGGCCTTCATAAATTCCATTTAATGTTTCAAAAGTTATTAACGCATCCGAATAATTTTTAACGTTTTTAAGATAATACAAACAACACCGTGCTCCATTTCCACACATTTCTGCTTGAGACCCATCCGCATTGTAAATGTCCATCTTAAACGCATGTTCTGAGCTCGGCCTTAAAACTAGTACCCCATCTGCACCAACACCACTTCTTCTATGACACCAATTTTGGATCTGTACCTGATTAAAGTTAAAATTTTCTGATATTTGATCTAATAAAATAAAATCATTACCTGTTCCTGAGAACTTATGAAACTTAATACCCATAAATTTGCTCCTTAGAGCTAATTGTTATCATAAATGACTGAAAAACCATATATTTTATCGTTTTCAAACACATCATTCTTAGTTATTATGGATTTTATTTTTTAATCAACTTTGGAGCATTAGCTCAGTTGGTTAGAGCCCCCGGCTCATAACCGGGTGGTCGCTGGTTCAAGTCCAGCATGCTCCACCATTTGTCAAGCTGTCCGAACAATTGTCCGGGCACAAAAAAAAGCGGCCAGCAATTTTGCTGGCCTCTTTTTTTATGTGGTCTTCTCCCACGAAATAATGAATTTTTAAATCCTTCTCACCAAGTTCAATCTTATAAATCAGAGTCTTGAGTAATTTAGTTTGCTCATCTACTGATAGATGTGTTTTAAAAATTTTAGAAAATACTGCTAAAAATTCTTTCCAATTCTTTTCCGTTGATGGCTTTTCTATCAATCCCTTAAGCTCTCGTTGCTTGTCTTGGATAAGAATATTTACTTCATCTCGCTGTTTTTGAAGTTGCCCCATCTTGGAATATAACCCCTTAGCTGAAATCTCTTTAGGAAGTTCAGTAATCCTCTCTGTAATCGCTTCAAGTTTTCTATCTATATTTGATCTTCGATTCTGAAACCTTCTAATGTCGGCCTTAATGGGGTCTTTTTTATCAAGCTTATGGGCACGTTCTAAAAGTTTCGTTGCTCTATTTTCATCATTTAAAAGATCAGATATTTTTTCTAATACAAGATCATGAACTTTTTCAGCGTTAAATCTAGTTGGAGATTTGCAGTTATGCATCGCATCCGTTTTGCAATAGTTTCTTCTATGCCTCCAACCATGTTCATAATATCCAATCTTTCTTTTTGCTCCATGGGCCGACTTTCCACAAAGTCTATCACCACATTCAGCACAAAAGACTAGGCCTGTTAAAATATAGGGAAATCTTCTAGGATTATCTTTTTTCTTCACAGAACAATTGGCCTTTAGAATTTTTTGAACCTTATTAAAAGTTCTCTTAGGTACTATGCCTTTCCAGACTGCCTTTACTTCATATTCCCTGCCATGCTCTGTATAAGACCTCACTCCGCATAAGGCCTTATTCGTTAGAATTCGATAAAGATTTTCCACTCCAAAATGTTTTAAGGTTGCTTTTCCTCCTTTAATTTTTCCAGACAATTTATAATTTTCTGCATTTAGTCTTTTAGCTGCTGAAGCAAGTGTTTCTTCTATTAAAAAATATTCAAAACATTTTTTAATTGTTGGTGCTTCTTCCTCATCTATTTGAAGATAGCCAGGTTTTCCCTCAATAATTTTATAACCTGGAGGTGTAGGCCCTCCATTTGATAAACCACGTTTGGCCCTTGCAAGAAAATTTGCTGAAACTCTTTCACTTACTTGCCGTCTCTCAAATTGGCTGAGATTGGCAAGTGTAAACATAACCATTTCACCCGCGGCGGTAGTGGTATCAAAATTTTCTCTTAAAGATAAAAACTTGCATCCAACAGATTTCATCATGTCCCATATTTTTGCAAAGTCTTGAATGTTTCTTGATATCCGACTTAACTCACTGGCCATGACTAAATTGATTGTGCCCTTTTCAATATCTAAAAGCATTCTTTTAAGCTCTGGTCTATTTGTATCTTTTCCAGATTTGGCCTCATCAATATAAACGTGGATGACTTCGCCAAAGTTTCCTTCAAAGTTTTTCAATTTGACCATTTGCTCCAATCGTTCACGTTGATTTCTTATTGACCCCTCTGGATTTTCCGCCTGCTCTTGAGTCGATACTCTTATGTAAAATCCAATTCTAAAATTTTCAAATTTCATAAAACTTCATCTCCTATAAATTTCTGATTCATCTTAAAAAGTAATGATATAAGTTCACTTGTTAAATTTTCCTTATCATCACTCATAACCAACTTAGGACAAAGTAATATTCGTTTTGGCGACCATTTCATCCGTTTTCCCGAATGCTTTCTCTTTCTTACAACCTTCTTCTTTATTTTCTTCTCGATAATATTCTCCTCATCTAAATACCTATAACCCTTCCCACATATTCATAATCACACCCCCAGCGACACCTCGGCTTGCTGACCACTTACTCTCGTAGGGGGTGAGTGGTCAGCAAAAATGCCGAAGGTGGAGCGATCGGGAGAAATCAAAATTTATGAATAATTAAAAAGGGTTATAGGTAATATTAAAATTCAAAAGTCAAAGTTTACCTCAATGTTCTACTTTGACCCTATGTTTGAGTCTCTAAACTGATCTAATAAAGATTTTTCTTAAAACTAAATCAGCTCCTATCGCGATTACAAAGCACCAATATATTGAAATATTATTTACATGCATGTAATTATCAATAATCCACTTAATGTCTTCTGGACGATTCAAATCTGCATTTTTAAATAACCAATCTGTATAATAGATAACCTTCTGCCATCTAATATAAGTATAGGCACTTAATAAACTTGTGACTCCAAATAACCAATAAACTGCCCGCATCGAATAATTTTTGACCATGTATCTCATTTTAAAGTTCATGCAATACCTCTTTTGTTGGACTCTTTAATAAGTCATTTAAATTTAGGAATTTAAATTTTCCTGTGTCATCTCCCATTTGAAACTGCTTCCCATATCCAGAAATAATGCCTCCAATTTTTTTATAAATGGATTCATCCTTTACGATATAAAGAACCTTTGAGTACAAATTACTGGTTCCATAATTTGAAATAATCTCTCGATACCTCATATTTGATTTTGCTGTAAGCTCTAATTCTATCGCCCATTTTGTATTATTTTTATCATCAAATAAAATTGCATCTGGTACCTGTTCAAAATTTATTTGCCCCATATCCAAAACTTTAGTGTTTAAGACCTCTGAATTAAATTCTTCTTTTAATTTATTAATTGTGTCAGTAAGCAACAAGTCGTGAAAAAGGTTAGCTAAATTTATAGGTGCAGGGGAATCTCTAAAAATTCCCCTGTGCCAGTATTCTTTAAGTTTTGTAAGTCCCATTTGGGTCACGAAGTAAATCGCTCCGATGTCTTTCTCTAGTAAATAATTTGCTCTTAAGTTTACATTTATTGAATCCAAAAGCTTTGCTCTTATAAGCTTTGATAGACGATTATATACCGTAGAGGTGGCACAATTATAAAAATGCTTACGTCTTATTTGTTCAAAGCTTAAAAACACGCTGCTATAAAGATCATATAAAAGCTCAATGTCCCTTTTGGTTAATTTTACTTTAAGCAATATCTAACTCCTTATAATGAATTGGACTAAAGTATAATCTCTCTGTGACTGTTCCCCTTGTTGTTGGTAGATGTATAACTCCATTTCCCTGATACAATTCCTTAAGTACATTAGGATGAACTCTATACTCTTCAACTTCTCGCATTGAGCCTCTGCCTGTTTCTTCTTTGTTTTTAAACCATCCACTTTCCTTAACTTGCTCCGTTAATTTTTGTTTGGTAATGGTTCCAAAATGTCTGGCATAGAAGTCGGCAGTTTCTGGATCATTAAGTCCTAGTACACATTTAACATTTGTGTTTGTATTAACAGCTCTTGCAAATGGCTCACTAACTTTAGTTAAATCTCCAATAGACTGGTGGCATAAATGAAGGGCAACCTCAGCTGATCTTGCTTTATTAAGAACTGATATAAATTCATCATAAGCAAATTCAGAAAATTCATCTAAAAAGACAGACGTAAACTTCTTATCTTCAATTGACTCTCTTTGACTCACACACCAAGAAAGTTCTTGCAGAAGCATTTTTCCAAGTTGATGCCCTAATTTTTGATACTTCAGGGTTGGAATCGAAAAGATTAGGCATTGCAATTCAAAGTTCCTAATAAGTGCATCATACATTGGAGATGAATCATTATTAACGAGTTCAGACACTTCACCAATAGCAAAAGGAGATATTTGACTCACAAGTCCTGAAAGCTTATTTCTTCTCTCTTTTGCTGGTTCACGAAGATAATTTTTCAAACTTGTCTTTAATGCACAATCTTCAATCTCGCATAATGTATTTTGCAAAAGTACATCATCAGTTAAAAGCTCATATAATAATCTAAAAGTTACAATTTGATCGGTGGCCTTAATTAATGAAATCAGATATCCACAGATATCGTATTGAATGCTTCTATAATAAGGGTCTTCAAATTCAAAACTACTAAAGATTCTATCTGTAATCTGCTGAGAACTTCCATGCATTAAAGGATTTACTCTTATTGAACCATTGATGTTTCCAAGATCAAAATGTCTTTTACTGCAATACACATCTATATGGTTAATAGTTTTAAAAATCTCTTCTGGAAGTGTTTGCTCTCCTTTTCCATCAATAATGACAACAGATTTACCTCTCTTTATGTCTCGAATACTCCAAGGAATGACTACACTCTTAGATTTTCCACTTCCAGTTGTTCCAATCACTTGCACATGAGAGCATCTTGACTCGTCTGATAGGTTTAGCTCTACACCATCAATTGTTTTTCCAACTCCAATGCTTTCATTACTTTTATTCCAAAGTGGAGATAAAAGCAGTGCTCTTTCGTCCATTTTCTGAGTCTTTTTCTTAACAATTCTTACGATACAAAAAAGAATAATCATCATAACTGCATACACTCCTAAGTAAATGTTTTCAAAATATTCAAAATACCAAACTTCAACTTTATGTGAATTTTTGTTCCACCATAAATAACCTATAACCATAAAAAAGATTCCGATGGCCATAACGGGATCAATATCACTTTGCTTACTCTTACTTTTATAATTACTGGACAATAGTCCCTCCTTGTTTTTTCGCTGCTATCCACCCATTAATGTCTATTGCTGAAATTCTCATTGAGCTTCTAAAGTTTTTCATAAGAAAGTCATCTCTAAATTCAAAGACATGTTTTTGTGCAAACTTATCATCACCTGTAAAAGTATAAAGAATATTTAGAGCTAAAAGCCATGGGCCTGTACCAGCGTACCCCCAGTTCATTTCCTCATATCCACCGATATAATTATCTATATTGGTATTAAATCTTGGGTCATCTAAATTTCTATTACAAATTACATCTTGAGTGTTTTCTCCAATAAGGAGCTTACTAAGTTCCGGATAGGTTTTAGCGAAATGCTTTTTTCTTCCTAGGTAATTGGAATAATCTAGTGTTGAGGCTTGTTCTGAAAAAATTGATTTAATAAAATTAAAAGGCATAGGCCCTCCTTTAATGTTACGTAGTATTCACCATTGAACACTACTAGGTAGATTAAATAGGCCATGCTTAAATTTAATTTTGATTAAGCTTGAAAAGTTTTTGGCGGGAGCTTCCTTTAGTTTTTTGTTTCTCCTTAGTTAGAATTTTAGAAAGAAGCTTTTCTTTTTTGAAATTGCTACACAGTTAATTTATTTTTTAGTTGCAAAAAATAATTAATGTGGTAAATTGAAGTTGTCTTTGAGTCTTAATTAATCAAATAAATCAAAAATAACAATTCAAGCAATGGCCTACACATATAGAAACCTTTACAGGGTATCTAAAATTCTAACTTTTTGATTTTATTGAATCCAAAAAATTTAAAATTAAATTTACAATTCCTTACATCCGATAAGCTTTTAAAATCTTTAAAGGATAAAAGTTTTGAAGGTAAGAAAACAAAATGCAACTCCATGCTTAAAAAAAGGAATTGATAATTATAAAGTATCAAATCTTTGTGAATTAAGTTCCCACTGCAAAAATTGTGATGCATTTAAAAATCAAAACTCTAATACTTTTAAATTTTGCCAAGAAGTTGAATCCTATTTAGTTGATAATCAGCTCATTCGTTATGAAATGAGAGAGATGACAGGCCTTGAAGTCCTCTTTGATGGGATTGAAAAGATTTATAATCTAAATGCTGAAATCTATAATTACGATCACTTTGAAGGCATAGGCCCTCGTGATCTTACTCAATTATCCTCAAGCATAGAGTTTCACAATTCAAGCTCACTCAAAAAAGATAACCTTTCTAAAAATGAAGATTTTCTAGGGAAAAATCAAAAAATTATTATTACTGAATCTGTTTCAACTCAAGATAGTGAACCCAGTATATTAAATCATCTTCCTGAAAATTTAGGATTAGCTCAATCATTTGGTTATGATCTTCTCTCATGTCCACCAGACAATATATTTGATTCGGTATTTCAATCGTTATATCAACAGGGAGTCTTTGAACCCAAGTTTGCTGAAATTAAAGGTGAAACAAAAGAAGAGAGGCTTAAACGTGAGCTAAAAGATGATGACTTTAGTACAGTTGCAACAATTATGTTTCATGGACTTGAAGATAGAAAACTTATTAAAAGCTTCTGGCCACGCTACACTGATAGCAGATTTGAGAAAAACAAAAATAAAGTTTATGCGACCGTTAATATAAAAATGCATAAATATTTAAAGCGATTTAGTAAAATATGGAATTTACTAACTGACAACCAAGTTGATGCACTTAACGCTGAATGGTTTTACGAAGAACTTGAAAAACCGACTCAGGAGCAATTAGCAAAGAATCTAGGGATTACCGTTAGTTCCTACCAAGAAAGGCTAGAATTAGCTTATAAAAAGCTTCAAAAGCTATATCCAGACCTAGACCGAATTAGACGCCGTAAGCTCCGCAGTTCACCAGAAGCTAAACTAGTTCATCCAGAAAAGAAATTATCTCCACAAGAGAGGGCAAAAATTAAGAATTGGGCCAAAGAAAAAATGGAAATATATCTAAATTCATTGAAAAGGTATTCTCAAGATTATGTCATAGTAGAAACAGAGGATAAGGCCAATGCCAATTCAGACACAACTCAGTCCGTTGAAAACGATCATCAAAGACTGTCTTAAAACACAGTCCTTTAAAATGAAAAAGCCCATCCTCAAAAAGCAGGATGGGCATATATTCTTTATTTTAAAATTTGAATATTACTCAGGTGACTAGTGTTAGTTGAGGCACTTGATTTGTCCTTTTAATTTATACTTACTTACATTTATTCCTGATTTCCACTCTGTATTTAAAACTCTATATGAAGGAAAACCTTCTTTTTCACACTTTTTCTCTGCCATATTTGTAAAACGACTATAAGCAGACCTAGAGTGTTCTTGTTCTGTACCCCAGATATGTTTTGATCTAGCTGAAACATCAAAAACAGGTCGAGCATCTCTTTCGCCTTCTTCAATTTGAAAATGACTTTGCAAAGATAGGGCTAAGTCTTCGAAAGTAGTAGAATAGTTATAAGCAAAAGCATCAACTCTTCCACTTGCATAAGCAATTGTTCCTCCACGTTTTGCTTCTCCTGCTTCACATATAAGTCCATTTATTTCTTTTACACCAGAAGTTTGAATAGATACTGAATGTTTCATATAACCTGAAGTTATACCATATGCATTCTCTCTAATTCTTGAAAAAATATCTTCAATAACTAAGGAATTATTTGTTGATAGCTCTAAGTCTTTATTTAATTTTTCATGCACAAGTAAGCACTTATCTCCAATTAGAGTTGTTTCAGTACCTTTCATAATTTTTATCACAGTAACGGGAGTGAGAGATTTTATTTGGTTAATCCTCTCATCCATTTCATGGCCCGCATAACAACTTATTGAGGTTAAGATGACCAATCCAAAAATACCTTTTTTCATTTTCAAATCCTTGTTCATATTAATGGTTATTTAAAACCGTTTATATTTAAATTCTTTGCTTTTTAATTCGTTGACCAAGAAAGCATGCTTTTTCGATCAAAATTATTTTTTATATTTTAAGTCTGAGCTTTCTCATTCAGACTTAGTTCATATTTCTAGTCTTTTTTAAGATTCAGACACTTTGTCGCATTCAAAACTCCATTCACTCTTGAGACAACGATTGCTTCATAGTTACCAGTTTCTGGTATTAAGCGAATTGTACTTTCCATTTTCACTTTATCTGCAGAAATTTCTGAAATGAAAGCTGAAATTACATTCTCGCCTTGTTTGTGATGAGATATTTTCGTTTCTAGATCAATTTTAACCTCAGACTCAGTATTATTTTTTAGATCACCATGATATTGAATCACTCTTCCTGAATTAAGCTCCATTTTAAAGTCTCCACCGAGAGTTGCCTCAACTGAACAGTTTTCATTTGAAAAAGATGTTCTGGCAGATTCTAACAAGGAGTCAGCACTTGCAAAAGATGACATTGAAGCTAAAAGCGTTAAACCTAATAATAATTTTTTCATAATTTTTCTCCGTTCATTTTAGTAATGGTTTTATTTCAAACCGTGTTTATTTTTTCTTTGTCTTTATATTCTTTGATCAAGAAAGCTAGTTTTTCGATCAAATTTTATTTTTAAATTTTAAGTCTAAGCCTTCTCGCTCAGACCTAGTTCACTTTTCTAGTCATTTAAAGTGAGCTCACCTGCAACCTGTTTGCCATCGCTTCTTGTGAATATGAATTTTGTTTTAAAAATTTCTTCGTCTCTTTCCATATATTCTAGACCTTTTTCAAGACATTCAGACATGCTATCCGCCAGAAAACCTTCTCCAGTCAGTAAATTGCCATCACTACTGACTGTTTGATATTCGTGAAATAGAACCTTTCCTCGGTAGTAATCTAAATCGCAATTTCTTTCCACGTCTGCAAAAGATGCAAAGGAGGATAACATTGCTAATCCCAAAATTAATTTTTTCATGATTCTCTCCACTCAATTATCTAATGGTTTTTATCTAACCGTTTTATATAATTTCCTAACGATGATGAGCATAGAACGAAATGACGCGCCGGGCAACGAATTCTTTACTTGTATGAAAAAACTATATGTTTTATGAATTTTTGATGGCCAAAATACGAAGCTGATTAACTTCTTTTTAGGGGTTTTTGTTACTCTTTTTGGCTCTTTGAACAAATTGGGAAACAATATCCCCTGTAATTTGAGCCACTGATACGTGAGTTTTTTTGGCGACTGCTTTTAAATAGGCCAAATCTTCATTGTTAATGTAGGCACTTGTTCTAGTTATGCTCTGTTTTGCTGATATAGAAGGAAGCTCATCAAAATTTGCTGATTCTTCACTAAACCAGCTATCAGGAAGCTCATCAACCTTTCGTAATGCTTTCTTTAGAGTCTTAGATTTTGCTTTCATTTTCTTCTCCATTTACCCAGAGATTTTAAAAATGGTCTCAATACATTTTGAACCCATTTTCTTCTTAAAAAGTGTCGGTTCTCATAAGTCCACTCTATAAAGACCTTGATAGTTTCTCTATCAAAGGCCGTTGGCCTCATAAGAGAGTAATCCCATAAGCTTATCTTGGCATCACTCCCATCTGACTTTCTTACAAAGTGGACATGCCACTTTTCTTGACCAGACTCAGAAGGATGCTTGTAAACATAAATATTAAATTTATCGTTTTGGGCAACCCTCCCACTGTTACTATTATACACTCTTCGGAACATTTTACGCAAATCCTTACGCTGAATTTTACATTATTTATTTAATATCAAGTATATAGCCTGCTATCCAAAAGCCTAATTTCAGTATCTTAATCATCTTTTATTTTTAGTTCTTCCACAATGCCCAGTTGTTATCCTAACCAGATTCATTTTCTCATCATACTTCTGACAGGTTAGAGCTTCGGTAAATTTTGATAATGATGGGCCACCTTGTTTTAGTTTAAAAAGTGTTTCTTTTTGCATCTGTAAATAGATCTCACTGGCACCGAGAGCTAATATACCGCCAGAAAAAAATAGTGCAAGTAAATCATTGATAAAATCTTTAATTATTCCAATCATTTTCAGTACCTCCTGATTCGTAAGACAAATAAAAACTTGAATGAGTAATTCAATGAGTAATTCAAGGAGTAATTATCCTGTGGATGATTACGACGAAGAAACACTCCTTGATTTCTTAGTTATAATTAATTCATATTCACCAGTAATTTCCCAAAGATTAGGGCCATTGATTTTTTGAGAGATTGTTTTTTCTCCAAAGACAAGCTCATCAAGTCCAACACCTAAAGACTCAGACAGACTTATTAAAGTTAAAAGTCCCTTAGGAATAGAACCATTTAAAAGCCCATGAAGCCCTGAAGTTGATACTCCAGAAATACTTGCAAGTTTACTTTGAGACAAGCTTTTAGAATGAAGATAATTTTTCAAACTTTTTTGAATAACAATTTCTTTTTGCATAGATTTAACCTCCTAAACTCAGGTAAAATCAGTCTGTAAGGCTTTAGAAACTGTTGCTCTTGCAAGTCCAAGCTCAAGGGCTATGGCATTTCTGGACATTCCATGAGAAGATAATTCTTGTATTTTGCGAATATCAACTCGTGGAGTGAAGCATCTAGTTTTAAAGCTCTCACAGACAGTAAGACCTTGTTCAACTAGAATGTCACTACCTCCACCATAAAAACCCTTTTGGGATATGAACGTAAGTGAATATCTTAAAAAGGGTTTTTTTATGCCCGGAATTAAAGCTGGACTTGAAGGGTTGAGCGACCGAAGTCAGATGCGTACAGCATTTGACGAGGGAATCAAAACACGAAGTTTTGATTAGTGAAACCACAGGGCCGTAATGAAACGAACGCGATGTGAGTGTAATGTAGGCCAAGTCCAGCATGCTCCACCATAAAAAACCTTTTTAGGGCCTTGGTCCTGAAAAGGTTTTTTTTTGTGCGATTTCTGCGCTGGACTTGAAGGGTTGAGTGACCCAAGTTGAATGCGATGATTTGAGCATTCAATTTGGGGAATCATTACTGGCTGTAATGATTAACGAAACCACAGGGCCGTAATGAAACGAACGTGATGTGAGTGTAATGCAGGCCAAGTCCAGCATGCTCCATCGTAGTGATGAAACTTTATCCTCCTTACTCAATATTAGCATACAGATGTAGAAATAGTTTTTTGATCTTTCTTATAATTTTCATCTTTTTTTCCAACCCACGAAGTCAAACAGTCTGAATTTCAAGAAGTTAAAATCTCAAATTCTTCTTAGTGGTTGCAATGGTGTTACAGGAGGTAAAATGTGAAAGATACAAAATTGCTAGAAATCGCCAACAGTATTTATATTATCAGAGACGGTTACAACCTAATCGAGCCTAAAGGTTTTTACCACAAATTACTTTGACTGATGGATAAGCCGAAATTCTATTTTGTACATAATAAATTCCATCAAGAGCGATAAACTCTCCTGTTTTGAACATTAATGAATTTATTCTAGTTGAAAAGGAACCAAAGCCAGTTCTTTCTCCATCTTCTTTCACTCGGACATCTACCATTAATTGCGTTGTATTTTCGTTTTCATAAACTCTAGGAATGGCCTTAATTTCAACTCCATCAGTAGTTTGTAATAAAAGCTCATGTCCCGATTTCACTTTAAACTTTTGAAATCCTATTTGATCTGTACTCGTTAGCTCACGACCATCCAGTAAGTATTTCTCAACACTCCCTAATCCCACAGGTGAGAGTTTCATTTCGCAATTAATATCTGTAGATAAAGCAGCTAGTATTGTGGTTGAGATTGAAAAAGTTAAAATAGACAATAATAATTTCATATGCTCCTCTCTTAGATGTACAAATTAATGAATAAGAAAACCTTCTTTGTCATAAACTTGATTTCCATCTTGAAAACCATCTATGTTTCTTTCCGTTAAAGCATTTACTTTGCCTTTAACAGGCCATTCTAAATCAAAAATAGAACCAAATTGCCAATCAACAAAGTTGTATTTTGTCACTGGATAACTTCCATCAGGACCACAGCCTCCGAGTTTAAACTGATTCATCTTTAGCGCAAGTGGCTGCTTTTTAGACAAGCGAATCGCTTCATAAAAGCAATCTTCTGCTGAATCAAGCTCTTTACTGAGGAGTCTTTTTGATGTCGACTCTATACAACCGTGTTCCAAGCTAATACTTTTGAAGGCAATAAAACATTGTGAAGCAAATACTGGAATTGATGTAAGTAGAATAATGCTTCCAAGAATAAATTTTTTCATATTAAATCCTTAAATAAAGAGTATCTTTTACAGTTAACATAGTGCATAAAAAAGAGCTATTGGATTTTTAGATTATGAAAAAAATATATATTTGTTTTGAATTATGAATCACTGAATTGCACAATAACCTTACCACTTGAGCCACTTCCTGCTCCACAAGCTCCACCTGCAATTCCACCAGCTCCATAGCTACCTGCCTCTGCAGAGTTTCCTGGTAAGACTGTTGTTCCTGTTAGGGTTGTTGTTCCAACACATGAGCCACCACCACCGCCGCCGCCTGCACCATTGGCCGAAACAAAGCCCGTTCTAGCAACACCAGCTGTCCCTACACCAGCACAACCGACTCCACCTAAGCCAGCAACTGTTTGGGCATAAACATTAGCGGCTCCTCCACCGCCACCTCCACCAGCAATAATAAAATCTGATGTAGTTTGATTATTATAAACAAGAGTGGCACCACCTCCTCCGCCTCCATAAAGAGAACCCGATGTACCACCAGCTCCGGCTCCTCCATAACCACCATTTCCACCATTGCCTGCTTGAGCAAAAAGTCCACCTGTTGCACCAGCTCCGCCAGAACCACCACCTAAACCAGCACCATTTGAAGCGTCTGTATTACCTGTTTGCCCGGCACTTGCTGAATATCCACCGGTCCCCGCTGCACCACTTGAGCATGCACCTCCACTCCCTCCTGAACCAATAGTTATTTTTGAACCAGTAGAACCTCCCGTTGATGAAGGTATAGGTGGACAAGAAGCTATTGATGACATGGAAAAAGACGTTAGT
>CATLVU010000066.1 GCA_950061135.1 uncultured Oligoflexia bacterium | reverse complement strand
AATTGGATGCTTTTTCACATCCCTTAAATGTAAATCTAGTATGCTTGTTTCATGAAATTTTTAAATGTGATCTTCCTATTTACTTCTGTCATCTTAATTAGTTCCCAGGCATTAGCAGATATTCATTTACTAAAAAATGATGACTACTATTGCAAAAAGATGCTGACGGGCTATACCACTTACACCGAAGGTTACGTTAATCTAGAAGACTTTACAGTAGATGCAGGTTTAACAATTGCTGAAATGCAAAGTGAGCTTGATAAATATGTAGACCATTTTAATAAAAGTATCGACAATCATCTAGAAACAGAATCTGTTTTATGTTTGGGCTTATACGATGATTCTAAGGGACCAAATGCTATTGCAATAGGAAGGTCTCATATATTCTTTGGAGTTAGGCTAATCAAAAACCTAACATTAAGTAACCCTTCAACCGCTAAAGATTCAATTTCAACTATTTTAGCTCACGAATTTGCTCATACTCTACAAAATATAAGAAAAGAAAATTACAATTATGTACTCCCTCTTTTAAGTACTAAAATCAAAGAGCTTCAGGCAGATTGTATTACAGGTGCTCTTGCAAATGATTTTTCACAAGTGACTCTAAAGCAGTTTTATGACTCATTAGAGCTTTTTAATAAAATAGGAGCTCAGCACTACATTGGCTCTCATGGAATGTCTGCCCAAAGACAAGCAGCTTTTGCACTTGGCTTTACTCAAAGTAATCAAAGTTTAGTACCTATGAATATGAGAAACACAAATTATTATTTTAATATTTGTAATCAAAAAGAAATCTCTTCAATGAATTAATTTTTTTCTCATCAAATTAAACCAATCGATTTTTTCTTGATCAGCATAATCAGGGTAAGTCCAAGAAAGTTTCTTATAAGTCTTGTTTTCAAAAATGTAATTAAGGTCTGCATAGACCCCTTCACCAAGATAAATTCGATGTGAATATGGCTTTCCAGTCGCTAGAACCATTTGCTCTAATGACAAATAACCAATATCTATATTTACCGTTCTTTTACCTGAGGCTAAAGTACTCTGTTCTAAATTATGGGCCCAAGACTTTTTAGAAACGAGAAGCTCTCTGCTTTCTATTTTGGGAAACAAGAAAATTTGACGTTTTAGTGAATCTCCCATTTCTTTAGAATAATAATTTAAAAGAGGATTATAGCTAGGAGTTAATTCTGAATCTATCTCGAGTCCCAAAAGCTTTATTGGTTCAATATGAGATTGATATAAGACGCTTGCAAAATATAAAACATCAGTAGATGGTTTTAATGAACTCATTGATGAGCAAGCGAATACTGATAAAACTCTTTTATTTCGTCTATAGTGGCAAGCGCTGTACCCTTCTTACCAACAACAACTCCTGATGCAAGGTTACCAATCCAAACTGCTTCCTCGATAGTTCCTCCGGCCATTAAAGCTGCCATAATTGTACTTATAGCAGTATCTCCAGCACCAGATACATCAAAGACTTCTCTTGCAAAAGTTGGAATAATTTTAAAATCATCGGGTTTATCTTTAGTTGCAACCAACATTCCCTCAGCTCCAAGAGTGATAACAATAGTTTCCAGATCAAGTTTATCAAGAAGAATAGTAGATATTTTTTTTACATCTTTTTCTTGATAACCAAGGGCTTTGGCCATCAATTCACTTTCAATCTTATTAGGCTTTAAAAGGTTTGCCCCTCGATACCACATTGGAGGAGTAATTCTTGAAGGGTCAACAGCAACTAATTGCTTCTTTTCTTTTGCTCTTTGAATCAGATACTGTGCGAGTTTTTCAGAGATCAGGCCTTTTCCATAGTCTTCAATAATCACGGATGAATGAACACCATCAAACTCTTCAATTCGAGTTGTGAGTCTGTCTTCATCATCTGACGCGATCGCGCTATTTAATTCATAATCAACTCTACAAATTTGTTGAGTATTGGTAACCACTCTTTCTTTAAAAATAGTAGGGCGCCCTTCACAACGAACAACTCCCCAAGTACTCAACTTATTTTCTTCTAATAGATTCTCAAAAATATTTCCGTGGTTATCATCACCAATCACACCACAAGTTGTTGATTGAATTCCAAGACTTCTTAAATTATCAGATACATTGGCCGCAAGACCTAACTTGTTCCATTCTTTATACACTTCGACTATAGGAACTGGCGCTTCTGGAGATATTCTTGACACCTCACCCATCGTATATTTATCAACGCCTAAATCACCAACTACGAGAACGGAGCCTAAACTTGAAAAATTATTTAGAAGCTCATTAAATCTTTTTTCAGAAATCATATATGCCTTTTAAGAAACTTTTACTTTAGAATACAAAATAGAAATCTGTTTTACAATCTCTTCGATTGTTGGTTTATCAGAATCGATTTGAATCGCATCTTTCGCTTTTTTAAGAGGCGCTATTTCTCTATTTTTATCTTCAAAATCGCGTTTTTCAATATCGGCCATTATTTTTTCAAGAGAAAAACTTTCTCCTTTTTCTAGTAATTCTAAATATCTTCTTTTGGCCCTAACTTCTGAAGTCGCAGTTAAATATATTTTCAATGAAGCATCTGGAAAAATAACTGTTCCGATATCTCTTCCTTCAAGCACTGATTCTCTCTCTGAAGCAATTTTCCTTTGCAGCTCTTTTAAATAAGAACGCACTTTTTTATTTTGAGAATAAATAGATGCAAGCTTTGAAACCGAATGTTCTCTAATTTTTTCTGTAAGGTTTTCTTGATTTATATAAACTAAGTTTTCGTCTCGGCCATAATCAAATTGCATTTTTCCTAGGAATTCTTCTATTGTATCGTCAGCACTTGCCTCTATTCCTGCTTCATTTAATACAAGAGCGATTGCTCTAAACATTGCTCCAGTATCCAAATAAGTTAAATTAAGCTCTTGTGCCAAGGACTTAGCAACTGTTGATTTTCCACTTCCACTTGGGCCATCAATTGCAATTACTTTTGGAGTCATACTTTATACTTTTCTTTTAAGTTTAGTTTTCCATATTTTTTAAAATCATAATATTTTAAAAAAACTGGGTTTATCAATTCATAATTATCGTTATTAATCTTCTTTAAATGTTCTCTCATCGACCAACGAGGATAATTTGATAAATCTGAAGCTTGTTTTTCAATAATTAAAGAAAGTATCAATAACATAGTCTCATCAATTTGATCAAAGCTTTTTTGAATTTCAAAATAAAGCTCTTTTTCTCTAATGGGATCCCATGATTCAAGATTTAGCTTATTTTTCTGCTTAAAAACTTCTTCTAATTGTGAAAATCGCTTATCTAATAATAAAGCTATATCGATTGTCGTTTGTAATAACTTTTTTCTAGATATTGATAAGTTTGACATGGCTAAATGGTCGTAATTCGCCCATACGCTCTTTCAACTTTAGTCAAATACTGATTTTTTGTACCAACCGGCTTTTTTGCTCTTAGCCTTCGTCTTGTCCAAGTAGGCCCCATATTATAAGCAACTGTTGCAAAAGTGTAATTGTGATCAAACTTTTTTAGAAGATACTTTAAATAAATAACTCCTAGCTCGATATTTGCATAATTAAGAATAATCCGTTTTTTCTGTTTAGTGTTCAATTCCGTAACAACAAAGTCTTCCATATTAAAATGATCTTCTTCAACCAATAGCCACTGCCCAGCTGAACGATACTTGTTATAAATATATACTTTAGTTTTAGGCATTAACTGCATCAAGCCCTTGGCCCCGACTGAGCTTTTAGAACTTGGTTTAAAATGACTTTCAGTCCACATTATTGACAGAACCCACATCGGATCAATTGCATGTTTTTTTGCTATAACCAATACTGCATCAATATAGGCAGCAGCTCTTTTTACCAAGTTTTTCGGAATGTTTTTAAGTAGTTTTTCCTTAAGCTCTGTTTTTGAGTAACCTCTAAACTTTTCAAAAACCTCAGGCTTAAAACCTGATGCTGCATTAATAAAAGCTCTTTTTTCACTAATTAATTTTTCGATTTCGTGTTTTGATAGCTCTACAGATGATAGAGTGTTTATGGTTTGAACTTTATTATCACTAGACTCGAGTTTTATTTGAAAAAAATCAGGTGAAAATTTCGTCGTCTCTATGTTAGAGTAAACTAATAAAGCTATGGCAAGAAGGCCAAAAGTTTTCAAGCTCAAAAAACTCAAGAGCTTGTCTATAAAGCTGTTTTGAAGGAATGTGCCATAGGCCATTCTTTTAATCATTTCCATGGCCATGGGTTTTAACTCAATATTGAATAAAAATAAACGTAAAAATATTGCGCTGTGCAATATTTACAATATTTTAAGAACTTACAAATAAAGGGAAAGGCAATGACGCTTAACATATCTCAAAACACACTTGCTTCTGAGCAATCACTATATCTACAACAGCATAAAAATGACCCTGTAAACTGGCAGAGCTATTCTCAGGAAGTGTTAGAGTATGCCAAGGAGCAAGATAAGCCTATCTTTGTCTCTATAGGGTACTCTGCTTGCCATTGGTGCCATGTTATGGCCCATGAGTCCTTTCAAGATCCTGAAACGGCTCAAATGCTCAATAACGACTTTATTGCGATTAAAATAGATCGCGAAGAATTTCCGGATTTAGATCAATTTCTTCAGCTTGCTTGCCAGGCCACAACAGGTCAAGGTGGATGGCCATTATCAATTTTTCTAACTCCAGACTTTAGGCCTTATTTTACAGGTACATATTTCCCCAAAAACTCTGTTAAAAATATGCCTTCTTTCAAGAACGTTATCCAAAATATGGCGACTCTTTACAAAGATGAAAAACAGTCGGTAAATGATAATGCGAACAAAATTCTTGATGCTATAACCGCTCCACCTAAAGCTTCTCAAGAAGTTAAGTTTGAAGGACATTATCCTTCATCTGCTTCAATATTAAATGCGCTAAAAAACTATTTTGACCAAGATAATGGAGGTTTTGGAGGCGCACCGAAATTCCCACAATATTCTTTTCTTGAATGGATGATAGAACAGACTCTTGAGGGAGTTCTTACTGATGATCAGGTAAAACATTTAATAAAAACTATTGATCATCTTTTGATGGGCGGAATTAATGATCATTTAAGAGGTGGAGTTCATAGATATACTGTTGATGAAAAATGGCTCGTACCCCATTTTGAAAAAATGCTCTATGACCAAGCAGGCTTTATAAAAATTCTCACTAAAATAAGCCTTATTTATCCATCCCCGCTCGTTTTGGATAGTTTGCTTCAAACTTTAGATTATATTGATAAAGAAATGCTTAGTGATGATGGTTATTTCTTTGCGACTCAAGATGCTGATTCTGAAGGAATGGAGGGACTGTATTTTACTTTCACATATGAAGAATTTACTGAAGCTTACCAGAGTATTGAGGACAAAGTTCAAACCAGTGTGGACTCATTTGAAAAATGGTTTCAAATCACAAAAGAAGGAAACTTTGAAAGAGGCCTGAATATAATCTCATTGGCCCCCGAGCTCTCAAAAGAATACTTCCCAGCGCAAACTTGGGATGAGCTTCGAATGCTCAAGATGGCATTGTTAACCCAGAGAAAAATGCGAATCCCACCCCAAACGGATCGCAAAGGTATCGCAAGTTGGAACTTTCAAGTATTAAGCTCTTTATTGGATGTACTTCAATATTCTAAAATTGAAATCATTAAAAAGAATGCAACTCAACTATTGGCCAAGACTCATGCCAAATTAATCACTCAATTTGCGACCAAGAGTGATGATACTCCTCTTTTAATTAAAACTGTTAATACCAAAGAAAATCATACACTTCTATTTGAGGACTATGCTTTCTTTGCAGATACATCTTTTAGACTTTACGAACTATTTGCAAATAAAGTGGACTTAGAGAATGCCATTTTCACTATGAATTTTATTATGAAAAATTTCGTCAAAGATGGATTAATATACACGAGAAGTTTCTCTGATAAAAAAATAGGCCATGAGAATATCTGTGCTCAAATAGCAGATCAATCCTATCGTTCAGCAGTGGGAAATTTCATTTTTAATCTAAGAAAGTGGCAAGTCGTTACACCTGATTTTACTAGTTTTTTAGGCGACTTAGCTTTTATAAAAGACATCACTCATATCAGTCTTCAAAACCCTCTTGCTTTTGGAGAAAGTATCAGAGCTCTCATTTATCCTGATGAGGCATTTAAAAAAGTTGAAGTACCATTTTTTTGGATAAAAAATGCAGAACTACAAAAGCTTCAAACGAATTTCCCTGCTCGCTTTGCTCTCACTTATCACGAAAGAGAAGACGAGAGTTGGCAAATTTGTAATCACAAAGCTTGTGAATTAAATGGCGATGGATTTGAATCGTTCTCACAAGTATTTTCTCCTAAACAAGAAGAAGGAAAAACTCATTAAGCTAGATATTCTAAAAGATATTATTGTTTTCGACTTTACTTCAAGGTTACCTGGGCCACTTGCTTCAAAGATGCTTGAACAAATGGGAGCACAAGTTTTTAAAATAGAATTGTCACTCGACCCATTTTCAAATAAAGAATCTTCATTCGATGATTGGTATGAACAAATAAATAACAATAAAACTATAGTAAACTCTATTCCAACTATGACCCCACATATTGTACTTGCGTACAAAGAAGAGCACTTCAAACAATTTAAGAGTTCAGTCAAAATTCTTGTACGAGGAGGAAGAGATGATTTTAAATACCTTCATGACTTAAATGCTTTGTCTTTTTCTAAAACTTATCAAGATATTTTAAATAAAAACTCCAAGATGCCAGATCTGCCACATGCGGGTATTGCTTATGGGCAATACATTAGCAATGTTTCTTTGGCCCTATTAAGCCAAAAGACTTTTGAGCCTCAAACTCTTTACTTAAAAGACTTTGCACAGTTTTTTTTTGATTTATTCTATTCTGAAAGCAAACAAAAGTTACATGAGGGGATCTATCCTTGCTATACAATCTATAAGACTAAAAATGATGATCTTATATGTTTCGCCGCAGTGGAAGAAAAGTTTTGGTCTAAATTTATTCATTTATCGGGCTTAAATTTGTCATTAGACCAGCGCTTTGATACAAGCGGAGATGTAAAACAAATACTTGGGGATTATTTTCTTCAAAATACGACTACTGAGATACAACAGCTATTACAAGATCAACATCTTTGTATTAGTCTAATAAAAAAATAAAGGAAAAATTATGAGTCGCAAAGTTATTGGATTTCACTACACAGTAAAAACGGAACAAGGTGAATTAATTGATACATCAGATGGTAAAACTCCACTTCTATTTTTAGAAGGTAGTGGCCAGATTATTCCAGGACTTGAAAAAGAATTAGCAACAATGAGCGTTGGTGATAAAAAAGATGTTAAAGTAGACTCCGACAATGCTTATGGCCCTATAAATGAAGAGCTTAAATATCTAGTGAAAAAAGATCAATTTCCTGATGGTTCAGACGTAAAAGTTGGAGACCAATTTCAATTAGAAAATGATCCTGCGGCCCCGATTTTTACTGTAACTTTAATCGAAAATGATGATGTGTTTATTGATGGGAATCATCCACTAGCAGGTATTAATCTAGAGTTTAATGTAGAGATCACTGAAAAAAGAGATGCTACAGAAGAAGAGTTGGCCCATGGACATGCTCATGGAGCTGGTGGACACCAACATTAATTTGTAATAAATCATTATCAACAAGAATTAAATCTTTATAGGGGTCATCTTTTAATAATATGGCCCCATCTAAATCTAAAAAATCAAAATGATGAGCGATTAATAAAGCCTCACTAATACCAAGACTACTTTCAATCATACATCCAAGCATTAATTTTAAATTTTGTTTCTTTGCTTGATAAACTAAATCTAATGCCCTTTGCAGACCTCCAGCTTTCATAAGCTTTATATTTATTCCATGAAATTGCTCGCAAATATCTGAGTTCAAATTTTGTTCTACTGATTCATCTGCAATAAGTATAAAAGAAGATATTGGTTTAAGTTTTAAATAAAGCTCCCTATTTTGTGCAGGAAATGGTTGCTCTATAAACTCAATATCATGATTGGCGCATAGTTTTTCAAATTGTTTATAATCTTCTAAGTTAGTAAAACTCTCATTTGCATCAATTCGAAATTTTTTATTTGGTAGTAGGTGAAAAATTTTTGTTAGAAATTTATTTGAGCTCGTCCCATTAATTTTAATTTTGAAGATATTAAAGTTTTTCACTGTCTCTATATATTCTTCGAGTTTTTCAACAGGCATTATTGGTATAGAAATAGAAGTTTGAAATTTACTGGAAAGATCTGTTCCAAGCTCTTGATTAAAAGTTTTTTTACTCTCTGTTAGCATGCTTTTTAGTCGTATATTTTCATAAGCATTTTCAAAGCTATGACACAACGGTGTGAGGCCATTTTTAATTCTATCTAAATCTTGTTCTATTCTCTCGGGAGTTTCACCATACCTTATATTGGGGGCGATTTCAGATAAAAAGCTCCCATTCTGATCGATGAGTTTTAAGTAATAATTTTCCTTAAAAAAAGAGCTATTTCTTGAAATTTTCCATTCATATTTTAAAAATAATTTTTGCGGTATTAATTCAAACTTCATAACTCAAAGACATCATAAAAGTCTTCACTCTGGTTAAAGTCTTCAGGTGATATGCCCAATTGTCCGTGAGGAGGAGGTCCCTTAAAAAATCTTTCCCATAGATGAGTATTAATATCAAAGTGCATTTTCTTAGGGGCAAGCCTTCCTATCAATCCTGCACTTTTTAGAGCTTTAAAAACAAGTTCGCTGCAATACAAAGGCTCTTTGTCTCCTCGAAAGTTACGCCACAAAAATTTTGCATCATAAGGGTAACCATCAACTCTTTGTGCGTATTGCTTTACAAGAGCTTTACTAAACTTCTCAATAGGTCTTCTCGCTTTTACCCTTTGGCCTGATTCAGTCTTAGACAGAAACTTTTTTAAACTTACGATTTGAACTTTTCCATAGGCTTCTAATACTTGATCGCTTCCAATATATATTCCAATATGCGAATAAATTGAGTTTTCCTCGGCTTCAATTAAGTCACATGACCAACAATCAAGTGGTTGAAGTAAAATATCTCCAACTTCTAGTCGATGATTTTCATGGCCCATGGCCGTATTCAGGATAATGGATAAGAATACTAAAAAACTGCCTCTCTTTATCATCAGTTCTCCTTATGAAAAAACAAAAAACAATCAGTAATTTCGAACACTTAGCTCGAGGGAAATGAATTCTCTCTACTCAAGTACCCTTTTGCACATATAATAGAATATGTAAAAATAAGTATTTATATAGCTGAGAATTATTATGTTTAAAAGTTTTTTATCATTATTACTCATCCTCCTCGTATCAACGGTTTATGCTCAAGAAGAATGTGCGCAAGGTTTCGAGTTTAGTAACTCCTTAAATAGATGTATTCTGAAAGAACAAACTGTCTCAACAAAAACTCAGGCCAGTCGCTGTGAACAACTTCAAGGTCAGGCCAAGAGTGACTGTTATGAGGAAAATATTAACTCACAAACAGAAGCAAAAACAAAAGATGCTGAAGCTAAGTATGGTGTTCCATTAATTATGTCACTTAGTCTAGGTTATGTGCTTTTCACTAATAAAGCTCAAGTTAAAGAGTGTGGGGCAGCCTCGCTTTGGACCATGTTTTTGGCATCAAGTGGAGTTATTCTTGGAGAATATCTCGCCAATAAAAAATATGAAGACAAACTTGATGATATGGCCAAAGAATATAGAGCAGAAGTTGAAAGTACATCAACAGAATCCGACGCTGATAAAGAAACAAAAGTTACCAATAGTACTCAAAATCAGCTAAGAGCATTTGATTATCAAATTAGACAAGAAGAATATAAAGCAGAAGCTCACGGACAACGAAAAAAAATATATAATGTTGCTTCAGGGCTCTACGCCCTTGCAACAGTTATTGCCCTATACGAAGCTTACGCTGATTACAAAGACAAAGCTAACGATTGTAAGATTGGAAATTATACTAGTTCAACGACACTTTTTAAATTACCATTTTTAAATGGTACTCCTTTAGAGGGCTATGCCTATCTAGAAAAAATAAGTTTCGAAGAGTTACAAGAAATTATTTTACGTAAATTTAATTTCTTCCCAAGTGCGCACGCTGCAGATGGAAAATTTGCATTTCTTACTAAAATTAAAGATGGTGTTGGAAAAGGAACAGAAAAAGTTGCAAGCTTTTTAAGAAACGCCTACGTCAGAGCTGTTCTAGGCGGCCTTATGACTACATATTCACTTGATGTGGCTGATGATGCAAAAGAGTATGAAAGCCAAGCAAAATCAAGGGCGAGAACATTAAGAGACCTTAGAAATGGATTTGAAGTTTCAGGGGGGGCCGGTTTTTCATTTTGTACAACAGAAGATAGAAGTAACCCGCAAAAAGCTCAATGTTATTGCTATCTAGAGAATGGACAACGAAGACCAGGGCGAGAAAACTCCACTGTCTGCGCGGCAGTTTTTGGAAGTGATTTAGATCTAGAAGCAACTAATTATAATAAAAATAATGAATTTGCTTTTACTCCAATAAAAGGATGCTTTACTAAAGATGGAAAGATTGACGAGGATTGTGATGAATGTAAAGAGCAAAAAGATAAAGATGGTGATGATAATTGCTTTAGTGTTTCTGGGAATATTAACTTAGGTGCAGTTGGCGCTAATCCAATTGCGACTGATCTTTTAAGAACAGGTGCTGGATTCACAAACGGAAATATCAGTACCGCTGATTTTTCAGGAGCGGATGCAAGACGATTTGCAGCTTCTCTTGATAGTTTAAAAGATCAAATTGTAAAAAATAATCCTAAGGCAAAAAAAGATTTAAAGAAGATAAAAGACAATCAAAATAAGCTGAGAAGAAGTTTTTTAAACTTAACGAAAAACTCTTCTCGTGGGAATCCTAGAAAAATCCTATCAGGTCTTTCTAGCCTTGGTACAGGAACAGGAAGTAGTTCAAAGGCAATAGATAAAATAAATAAAGATGCTAAAGATATCTTACCTAAAGAAGCATTTAATTCTGGAGGAACTATTGCAGGAAATAATGGTACAGATGAAAATGATTACGATTTTGGATTAAATGATGCAAAAGGTGGGATCATAATAGAAGATGAAGTAGCTGATATGGAAAAAGAATATAAGATTGATGATATCAATTCTAATAGCTATCAAGACATCTTTAAAATTATTACAAACCGTTATTTAAGATCGGGATATAAAAGATTATTTGACGATAAGGCTTATACAATCACAGACCAACCAGCTGAAAGTGAGATTCATGAACAATAGCCTGGAGCTTTTGACTGGAAGGTATACAAAGCATCTTAAAGAATATAATGATTTTCTTTTAACTTCTTCCACAATCGAAGCTTTTTTAAACTTAAAAGCTTTGGCAAAAAAGGAAATCGGTGCTGATTTACAAATCATTAGCGCTTTTAGAAATTTTGAAAAACAAAAAAATATTTGGCAGCTAAAAACGGAAGGTAAAAGAAAAGTCTTTGATGATTATGACCAGATTGTAGACTTAAGTAAATATACTCCGATTGAAAAGTGTTTTAAAATTCTACGTTTTTCTGCTCTTCCAGGACTGAGCCGTCATCATTGGGGAACAGACATCGATATTTTTGATGCAAATAAATTAAGTAAAAAAAATGTTCAGCTCCTACCATCTGAATGGAATGAAGGCTCTGCTTTTTTTGAACTTGGAAATTGGCTTACAGAGAAAATAAAAAATAAACAGGCCTATGGTTTTTTTAGACCCTACTCTCAAGACCTAGGGGGGATACACCCTGAACCTTGGCATCTAAGTTTTGAACCAGAGTCCTCTTTATATTTTGAACAATATACTTCTGAGATTTTTAATCAGCACCTAAAGTGCTCCGATTTTAACTTTATCGATATTATAGAAAAAAATAAGAATGATATTTTTAATAAGTTTTTTCTCTCAATAAGTTCTTAATATTTCGTATCACGGTGCCATTTTGCCCCGTGCAATGTACCTTTCCCCCCTCATTTGTTTAGTGTTATTTAAATGATCGATTACACACCACCAAGGGGGAACCAAGATGAAATATCTATTATTAACGATCTTTTGTTTTTCTTTCGCTGATGCTTATGCAGACAGAAGAAGAGATGACAGATCTGAACGAAGAGTAGACAGAACTAGAAGAACTGAAAGACCTGTAAGAGTTGATCGCAATAGACCTAACAGGCCGACAAGACCCGTTAGAGTTGATCGCAATAGACCTAACAGACCCACAAGACCTGTTAGAGTTGATCGCAATAGACCTAATAGACCGACAAGACCTGTTATAGTTGATCGCAATAGACCTAATAGACCGACAAGACCTGTTATAGTTGATCGCAATAGGCCTAATAGACCGACAAGACCTGTTATAGTTGATCGCAATAGACCTAATAGACCAAGCATACCTGCTGGTAGACATTATAATCCAACAAGACCAGATAGACGTTACTATGGAACAAGAAGATACCATGCTCCAAGAAACTATGTTTCACGCCCTTATAGACGTTACAGACATAATCCATATACAGTGAGATACAATCATCGCGTAACATACAGATACTCAAGAAATTACTACGATCATGTTCGTGTAAGTTATCCAGATTATATCTATGTAAATTGGCTTTTATATCCAAGTTCTAGAATGGATGGTTATGTCGTTGTTAATGGCTATCCTTATTATGTTTATGACGGTTTAAGACATAGATATTCTTATTACGATTCTTGTAATTATGAACTTGTAGATAAATATACTCACCAAGTTGTGATGAACTTTGGAACTCAAGCCTGTGCGCCTGCCTACGATCAATGTGCTTATGAGCGTGATCGCTTAAATGATATGGAATACGAAAACCGATACTTTTGTGCAGAAAATATTTATTAATTGAAGGGGGGAAGCTTGTCTTCCCCTTTTTTTATTTTGCTCCAACAGCTTTAAGCCAAATATCTGGTAGCGAAACAAGCTTTCTAAGTTTCAGGTCCATAAAGCCAATCACATATAGCGCTTCACATGAAATTTTTTTATCTTCTTTTAAAATGGTCTGCTTAAGTGTTAAAACTTTAGGTTTTACTTCTTGTAGCTGAGAGACGATTTCAATTTTCTCTCGATTTGGAAGCTCTCTTTTAAACTTTAAATTTGCTTCTAAAATCACAGGACCCTGCTGATATTTCTGAAAGTCTTTAAGTCCGTATCCCCTAGCAGTGATAAAGTCCCATCTAGCTTCTTCAAATAAGGCCATATAAGTCGCGTTGTTAACATGTCCTAAAGAATCTAAGTGATGCTCTAAGATCGTCGTTTGGTAATGAAATTCTGTATAAATTATTGTTTTAGTCCTTTTCTATTATTAACCGCCCTATATCTTTTAGTGATTGCATCAAAAAGTCCAATTTTTTTATCTAAAAGTTTCACATCTTCAGAAGCAACTGAACGCTTGCGATTTGCCTTAAAAAGCTTATTGAAAGGATTATCAGATTTATTATTTTTCTTAGAAACAGAGCCGCCTGATTTAAAACTTCCAGCGCTACCGCCTTTAGCAAACTTAGGCTTAACCACATCGCCTAAACTTTTTTCTGGGCCTTGTCCTTTTTTATCAGGGCCTCCGCCTCCGCCAGCACCACCGCCGACTCCGCCGCCAGCACCGCCGCCACCAGAACCAC
>CATLVU010000065.1 GCA_950061135.1 uncultured Oligoflexia bacterium | reverse complement strand
AGTTGTAGATCATCATACATGTCATGCATATTACGGATATTATTCATCAGATTTAAATGGAAAAGATTGTTTAATTTCAACAATTGATGGTTTTTTCTCTCCTTGTCCAACTTGCCCACAAGACTCTTGGTTTCAAAATTTTTCGGCTCAGCCAAACTCATCTCAAGGAACAGGTCTTCAGGCTGTTGGTTTTTCAACAAGAAGAGATACATTCGACAATAATACATTTTTTGGAAACTATGAAGACACAGTCTTTGGTAGGGCATGCTGGGTACCACCAACAATGATACCTTTTTCTCACTTAGAAAAAGGTACCGCAAGTGAACAAAGGCAAACAAGACAAAGAACACAAGCAATGTACTTTGCTAATGGATATCAAAGAGATTGGTACGGCTTTAACAAAGGTGCAATCATTGCTTCTTTTGATGGAGTTTCATGGTTTGCTGTTGGAAAAAACAGAGTTGCTCAGGCAACTTCAGATACTCTATACATAGCGGTCAATGCTCCATTTGCCGATTTATCAAATGCAACAAATCATCAGATATCAGTCCAAGAATATGACTTTGTTTCTACTGCACCAAACGTTGATTTTGATCCGAATGAAGAAATAAATAGTCCGTTTCAAAATGAAGCAGCTCTATGTCAAAGATATCATGAATGTGAAACTGATGCACAATGTATCACAAAGCTTGGCTGGGAGTACTCTTGCGCCGATGTAACTGCAGTTCAGACTAAATGGCCTAATTTTTCACCTAATAACGCAGAGGAAGTTGCCAATGATTCAATCTCTGGATCATTAATTGAGTTTTTAAATCAAAGAGAATTACCTCCTGATAGTGGAACAAGAAGATGTGTCTACCGAGGAGCAGGGGCCCCATGTAGAACAGACTTTGCGAATATAGATGATGAGAATATACGTAAACATTTAACTTGTGCACCAAATTTTTATTGTGCCAAAGTTAATGATATTGGAGCATTTAATAAAGAAGTCGCAAGGTTTGCAAGACCGATTGATGAGCATGTTGAATCAAAGAATCACCTTTTTGGTCAAGATGCCAATGCTCTTGGAAGACCTAAAGACTATACCGCAGCGGATGGTCTATTTAGCCTTCCATCTGATATACAAGAAGCTGTTAAAGAAAACCTAAGTCTTCTTGATTCTGAATCACCTAACAATCTTGGAATCTGCAGGCCTGGGAAATTACTCCCAAGCTATAATGGGCCACTTGATACAAATGACTTTGAACCAGAAAATCAACATGCAAATCGAGACCCTGAGTTTAGAACAGATTATATCTCTCAAATTGGAAGTTGTAATGCTTCATTATATACCCCACAAAAATATACTTCATGCCCGGTCTTAGATGAAAATGGAAATTATCTTTATACTCAAGATCGATTCTTGCAATACGACGGAACTGACGGCTTCGGATTAATAGCAAACCCTTCTCTAGTAACAAGAGAAGCAATACAAGATAGATTTTCTATCTCACAAAATGCTTGTTCTCTTGAATCTTTACACGAAGATGCTTTTTTAACAACAGCATCCACAGTCGATTCCTTAAGGTCATTTTCACCATTTGAATTTATAGAAGGAAGATCATTAGCAACATCTGATGTTCAACTTGAACCAACTCTTGCAGCTAATGCTTGTTTAAGAAGAGCAGGTGCTGTATGCCATACAGACCTTGACTGCTCGCCAAATAGATTAATGGCCGATCAACTAGGCCTTAAGAATGATGATTTTTTTGGCAATTTAGCTGAGAAAAAATACTTTGAGGAATTTCTTGTCTGCGGTCAAGCTGTCTCTAAGCCAAATCCTGGTGATGATAATTTTAATAGTTTTGATATAACTCAAAATCGTTGCTGTCGTCCTGTTGGAGAAGAAATAACAATGTACACAGAAGACTCCCCGAGCCTTGATGCAACAGAGTCAGTAGGACTTAGAACTGATCTTTTTGGCTCTTTTAATCCAAATGATCCCAGAAGATATTCTCGATATGCAGTTGTTGGAGCAAGCGTAAACCAAGATGGAACATCAAATATAATTAGACCTAGTGCTAATACAGTTGATGCTAATAACGACAAAGTTATTGATACTCAGGGTGATGGGCTCACAAATGAAATCACTGCTATTAATCAATGGTCTACAATTCACGAAACTGCTGCTCGAACTTGTTGTGGAAGTAATTGGGTAAGAAAGTTCGCAGATGGAACTAATGACTGGTCTCAATCACCTAATAAACTTAATATTGATATCTCAAATTACAAATGCTTAAACTACAGAACTCCTTTACAGCTATTAGATGACATCAACCCTACTCCATATTATGGTGTTAGCTTAGAGGCCCTATCAAGAGATCGAATCGATTTTTGTGTTGATCCAAATTTCAATGCATCAGGTTGTTCTCAAAATGCGATAGGCTCACTTAACGATTTTCCAACAATTAGAAAGCCTACAATTTTTCAACAACCTGATACTCCTGAAGATGATATAATGGTTTTAGATTCGAGTTTTGAAAATATGGAAGATCAATGGATAGACAATCTATGGAGTTTCTCTCAAATACTTCCTCTTGATAATTTAGATATCCCTCCTGTTTTTGATTGGACATTTATACGAGAGGATGCTCTTCGTTTAGCTATAACTACAAGACTCCCAGCATTTATAACATTTGATGATAGTACCGATAATGGAATCATTACCGCACCAAATCCTAACTCAATTCAAGATACTGATATTATCGCAGATCAGCTTATTGTCCTTTTAGATAACCCTAGACCTAATGGAGGTCTTGATGCTCAAGGAGAAATCACTTATCCAAATTCAAACTTACTACAATGTAGAAGAATAGCAACTGCTTCACTTACTGGTACAACTTGTGCAAACCAGTCTGATAATGCTGGAATATGTGGGCCTCGCGGAAGCGATAGTCCTTCAAATGATGGTCCTTGGACATCTTTAGTCTCAGGAGTTACACCTGATGGACTTACTGATGCTTGCGAAAACAATGATTTAAATAATTTATGTTGTTATATTTATAATAAAGATAATCGCTCATTTCGAATTGCTTTTACTAATAGAGTTTCAAACGATACTGATAATTTTGAAAACCCTAGAGACCTTTCCGTCCAGTTTAGATGGGTACCACCAGGAAGCTTTATGTGGGAAAGGGATAAAGGTTTTGCATCAACAGATAATTCAGAAGCAGCTTATGCTGCAAGAAGAGCTGCTGAGCCAGGCAATGCTTATTATTACTTACAAAAGCTTGCAAAATTTGAGTACTTAGGTATTCCCCAAATGACTTATGAACCTATCTATTGTAATGATAATTATCAAAAAATTATGCCAGGTGTTTTAGACCCTGAAATTCAAACAGTTCATGATTTAATTAATATGAACTCTGATCCTGCTACAGGTAGAGCTGATGTGTTTCTTGATCCAGATGTTGCAACTCCATGGAATAATGATTCAGCACCTGGTGCCCAAGATGCAGATTTAGTTAATCTCAATTATTCAGTGACTCAAAACTTAGTGGATAAACCTGCAATTTTTTCTGACAATAAATTTAAATGCTGTCGTGAATTAGGTGCTTCGGTCAGTGATAAAAATCAATGTTGCTCCGGATTTGCAGCTGAATTAGAAATTGATACTGGTGATGAAGATGATTTAACTCAAACAGAATCAAGTACAAGATGTGCTCTTCCTCCTGGAACTAATTTAAATGTATACTTTAATAAATTTGTATCAGGAGAAGGTCTAAATGATAACGCATCTAATGTTACTTTAGAAATTGATGACTTTGACCCAAGAACAGGAGAGCCACTTCCAAATACAGAAATCATTCAAAAACTTAATGCTCTTGGGGAGACTTTTTGTGATTCTGGTGCTGTTCGAAGAGGTGGAGCTTTTGGACCATTTCAAGCAGAGCCACTGGGCTCTAGAGGGCAGCAAAATGGTGGTGGAGAAATTTTCTCCATCCTAGATAGCACAACTGATATCGGAAATATTCAAAACAGAGAAGTTGGACTTAATGTCTATAACCTTGGCTTTCGCTGGAATCATCATGTATACTGTGATGTTAGCGGAGGCAATTAATTATGATTAAAACGAAATATCCATCACAAAGTGAAATTATAATGAACGAGATAGTCATGCCTGGAGACACAAATTTTCATGGTACTATTTTTGGTGGAAAAGTAATGAGCTGGATTGATATTGCAGGTGCAATGTGTGCAATGAAACATTGTGAGAATGCCGTTGTCACAGTTCATGTTGATGATATCGATTTTATTTCCTCTATTAATATTGGAGAACTTGTCACAGTTAAGGCATCCATGAATTATGTCGGTAAGACTTCGATGGTCGTAGGTGTAAAAGTTGAAAAGGAAAATCCATTAACTGGAGAAAAACAAAAAACGACCAAAGCCTATTTAACATTCGTTTCTGTTAATAAAAATGGAGAACCCCAGGCAGTACATCGCCTAGAACCCCAGACTGATGATGAAAAAAGAAGATACGCAAACGCTCAAGAAAGAACAAAGTCTAAAAAAGAACTACGATCAAGACTTAAATAATACTTAATTTTTTATACCATCCGAAACGCACCGAGATTCAATTAAAGCAAAAACTTTATCGCTTATAATCGCAAGTAAAGCAGCAGGAATGGCACCAAGTAATATCAATTTTGAATCCACCGTAGCTACCCCTCTAAAAATAGGGTCTCCAAGTCCTCCTGCACCAATTAATGCCGCCAAAGTTGCAGTTCCAATAACAATAACAGATGCGGTTCTCAGTCCTGCAAATATAACTGGTAATGCCAGAGGGATTTCTACGAGTTTTAAGATTTGAAAATTTGTGAGGCCAACTCCCCTTGCAGCTTCAATTAAATCTTTATCAATTGATTGGATTCCAACATAGGTATTTCTAATTAAAGGAAGTAAAGAGTATAGAAACAATGCGACTATCGCAGGGATTGTTCCGATTCCGAAAATAGGTATTAAGAAACCAAGCAGTGCTAAACTTGGAATAGTTTGTATTGTATTTATAAAGGGAAAAGTAATCTTTGCTAAATATTTATAACGAGTTAATAAGATTCCTACTAAAATTGAAATTATAAAAGAAAAAAACAATGTCCCAAACGAAAGAATTAAATGCTCTTTTAATATTTTTACCAAATACTGTTTTTTAGACTTTAAATATGCAAATAGTCCATCAGTATTATTTGCAAACTTGAAATCCAAGTCAATTAATTGCTTTTTCTTTAAAAACTCATAAGCAACTTGCCTTGGAGATTTTTTATAAAAGTCGACTTGGTAATTCATATTAATCATTTCTTTTTCTGAAATTACACCTTCTAATTTTGAAATGATTTTTCTCAAAGCTGGAATGTCATCATAAACTTTTTTCCCTACAAGATAACTTACCTGATAAGGAGGAAAAAAACTTTTATCATCTTCAAGAAGCTTTAAGTTGAAATTTTTTATTCTCCCATCTGTAGAATAAACAATTATTAAATCAACATTTGCATCCTCAATAGCTGAATACATCAGACCTGACTGCATCGCAGTTATATTATTTGATGCAAAATTAAGAGAATAAGATTGCGAAAACCCTCGATGGCCATCTTGTCTTTCCATAAATTCATGAGGGGCTGCATATTTAAGTTTCTCTACCTTATTTGATAATTGAGAAATCTTTTTTATCTTTTCAAATCGAGCATCATTTTTTCTAACTGCTAATGCGTACGTGTTATTAAAGCCCAAGGATTTTGACCAGTTAATCCCCCATTTTTCAGTAAACTCTTTTTTAACGATCTGGTACGTATCCACAGGAGACAATATTTCTTTTTTCTTTAAAATCATAGAATAGCCCGTACCGCTATAGTCAGGATAAACATCGATTGCCCCATTTTTTAAAGCATCAAAAGCCACTTTTGTACCACCGAGGCCCAGTTTTTTTTCAACTTTGAGATTTGTACTGTCTTCAATTAATAGCGCTAGCATTTGTGCCAAAATAAATGACTCTGTGAAGTTTTTTGAACCGATAACGATTTTATCGCGACATATTCCATTCAAGGAAAATTGGCCTAGTAAAATAATTATAACAATCTTAATCATTAAGCTGTCCTTGAATAAAGTTTTTTACCATAAGATTCACAGGTCTATCTCTAAAGTCATCTGCACTACCTGATTGAATAATCTTTCCATTATCCATTAAAATAATTTGATCCCCTAACTTAAAAGCTTCGCTAATATCATGTGTAACTATTAAAATTGTTTTCTTTAACTCTCTATTTAGATTTAGTAACTCTTCATGTAATGAGCCTCGTGTTATAGGATCTAATGCACCAAAAGGCTCATCCATAAGCAGTACTGACGGATTCTCCATCAATGCCCTTGCTATTCCTACCCTTTGTTGCTGCCCACCACTTAACTCTTTGGGATAGCGTTCTAAGAAATCTATATCTTGCATATTAATAATATTCATCAAGTATGTGATGCGTTCTTTAATTTGCTTTTTATCTCGTTTCTTAATATTTGCTAACAAAGATATATTATCAAAAACATTTAGGTGAGGTAAAAGGCCTGCTTTTTGCACAACATATCCAATAGACCTTCTCCATTGTACATCGTCATGACCTAAACAGCTTAGGCTATTAACATAAATATCACCACTAGTCGGTGTAACAAGTTTGTTAATCATCTTCAAAGTAGTTGTTTTCCCGCAACCGCTAGTCCCTATGATACATGCTATTTTACCAGACTCCACTTCAAACGAAATATCATCAACTGCAGGCTTTTTTGTCTGACTAAAAGACTTTGTTAGGTTGTTAACTTTTATCATCATTGCATCCAAGAATTATATTTATTAGAATTAACTGTATTATAACAAAAACAAATAATTATGCTTAAAAAGACTATTAACCGGTACGAATTTCTAGATTTTATAAAAGCAATCGCAGTGCTTATGATGATATTTTTTCATCTATGTTATGATTTAAGTTTTTTTAAATTTATCGACATACAAATTAACCGCGATCTTTTTTGGATAGCTCAGCCCCGTATCATTATAACTTTATTTCTTCTGAGCGTTGGAATGAATTTATGCCTTGTTCATATTAATAAAATTCATTGGAACAAAATAAAAATAAGATTAATAAAGCTCTCAGTTCTTGCTGCTAGTATCTCCATTGTAACTTATTTTGTATTTCCACAAAAATGGGTTTATTTTGGTATTCTTCATCATATTGCTGTCGCTTCAATTCTCGCATTACCATTTCTTCGATGGCCCAAGTTTTCTCTAATCGCGGGTATTATACTGATTATTCCCTCTGCAATATTTAAATACACTTACCCATTTATAAAACTGACTCAAAAGCCTGTAGATCATGTTGCCCTTTTTCCTTGGTTCGGAGTTGTTTTGATAGGAATTTTCTTATTTCACCACAAGGTCCACCTTACAAAAATTCCAAATTTCAAAGGGAAAAAAGCTTTTTTATTTTTTGGGAAATATTCACTTGAAATCTATATTATCCACCAAGCAATCCTTTTTCCTCTCACTTATCTCGCCTATAAAATTTTCAACTAAATTAACTTAAGTCATTAAAATTGGTATAGCCGATAAATGAAATTTTTTATCGTTTTCTTTATTCTTTTTACCCTAAATGCTCAGTCTGAAGTATTACTCACTTGCTTTTGCACTACAAATCAAAAGGTGTATGAGCTTATCAGAGAGGATAACTCCCATCCCTTTGAGTACCACTCATCATACTCCTTAGAAGAAAAAAAACAAGAAGACTCTGGCCCATCAGATCGATTAATGCTTTTAAATGGTACATATATGAACCCATCTGAAGTAATTAATGACTACGATAAATTTTATCTTTATACAAAATACAATATTTCAGCAACAAGAAACCCTGGTGGCATTATTAGAGATATTAACACTTTTGAGTTTCACGTAGATAAACAAAGTGGAAAAGCGCAATATACTTTCAAGCAAAAATTAAATTTCATCACAATAAAAAAAGAAAAGTATCATTTCATACAATGTGAGTAATTAGATCAGCGTGTATACAGAGGAGCATCAATTTTTTGTATACTACCACCAGCGCCCAATTCATCAACGAGATCATTGAATTGTTTTCTTAACCTATCGAGTTGTCTTCTAAGTTGAAGTGCTTGTGCTGGGCTTGCACCTTCAAGACGTGCTTGAATTTGAGGTATATAACTTTGTTTTGTAATCAAATTATTTTTTATTTCTTGAAATCTTTTATCTGACATCGAAGCAGGTTTTTTTACAAGGTTATTAAATCTTGTTTCATCAATACTTCTATAAGTCATTCTATCTAGCTCTATTGCTCGTTGTCCATTTGTCGCACTAGGAAGTCTATTTTGAGATTGAAGTCTTCTGTAATATTCAATCGATGTTTCATTAGGAGCAGGAAGTGCTTTTTGAGGCGCTGGTAGAGCATTTGGTGCGACAACACTTCCATTAGGAGTTATATCTATTTCACGAGGAAATAGTTTATTATTTAATAGGCCTAATTCTTCTTTATAAGCATTCAATTGTTTTTCAAGATCAGCCCTTGCTGAGGCCGACAAGTTAGGGTTATCAAGTTGCTTTCTAGTATCTATAAGCTTCTTTGCACTATTTTGATGTCTTGCGACCAAGCTTGTAAATTCATTATCACTCATACCCAGTGGTTTACGAAGACTTCTATAAAACTCTCTCGCGAATTGATCAGCGTTTATTGTTGGAATACCATCGGTTCTTGCTAAGGGATTATTTCTCGTAGCAAGTTGCGAGCCGACTTCACTTGAAGGATTTAATCGGCTTTGAGTTTTTCTTATTCCCTCTTCATATTCATCAATTTGTTTTAAAATTGTATTTCTTTGCGCTTCGGTTAAATTTCCTGATTTTAACCTACTCTGTAATGCAAAGAACTCATCTGTTTGCATTCTAAGTTGCCCTTGTAGCATTTTGAACTCTGATTCAGGCATAGAGGACGGACGTCTCATCATTAAAAAGTCTTTCGTCCTTGCTAACTCTGGAAGAGTTTTAGCATCAGAAATAACATTGGCCGTTCTAGAAGCTTGAGTTGTCGCCCTCACCCCTTTTGCCAAAGCTCCAACAACAGGTACCACTGTCAAAGCAGCATCAGCGATACCCGCGACAACTGCTGTGCTTTTTTCAGAGTCAATCTGAGATTGGGCTTTTACAGCATCTTGTGCAGATTTTTGATTTAAATATAATGCTTGACTCAACAACTGTTCTTGCCTTTGAGCATTAGAATATTGATTTACAGCTGTTCCGATACCAGTTGCTAGTAATGCCCCACTTATCATTGCTGACCCTAAAGGAGCACCAACACCTGTCGCAGTTAAAATTGCTCCCCCTAGTCCAACAACAGCATAGGCCGCCCCTGTCAGGTAACCTGTTATTCTTTTTTTAGACTGCAATCCTATAGATTCTTGGCAGGCAATATCACTTAGTTCTGGATTTTGTTGTAAAGTATACAAGGCAAGTGCGGGATCACTTTCTAAATAATCCCGAATGACATCTTGAGATTTACTGGTACTCGAAATATTCTTTTGCCTTGAAGAAATCTCTTTTATCTCTATGTCTAAATCCTCATTGATCTCCATAGCTGCCTTAGTAATATCATTACTAGAAATCGGCATTTTTAGTATTTCGTGGTCTGCATCTTGGGCACATTTGGCTAAATGATCTTCACCTAAATCGAAAAATTCATCTTTAAAATGATCAGTTCCAAAAAGTGAAGAAAAGCCACTGGTTTGAAATAAATTTTCAAGTTTCGGAAAATAAATATCTTTATATTTATTTAGAACTTCATTTTTTTTGGACTTCGGCGCCCTACGTCCTCTTCTAGTATTTGTGAAAAGTGCTTGATATTCTTTGTTTAAATCCTTACACAGCTGACTAAAACCATTGCTTGATTCTCTATATACTTTAAGGCCATTATCAATATCTGATTTAGAAATCATAGAGCTATTATCATAAGCTAATTCTATTTTATCTTTGTAGTTATTTAAATTTGGATATTTCTCTAATAATTCTTCAACAAAGCCATCTTTTCCTGCTAAAGGTAATCCAAACTTCTTAGAATTGGCAACAAGCCCCATAACCATAAATTCAACTGCATTTGAATTTAACTCCCCTGCAAAAGAAAGTCTTTGCATGGCCACATTTACATTTTCTAAATCGCTAGAAATCTCGTCACTAGTAACAGCTTGTTCACAAGTAGCATTTCCCAATACTGAATAACCGTACTTATCATTTAGATAGTTTTGGCATTTATTTAATAAAGGATTAAAAGGTTGTTCAGACGTGGCTCCTTCGATTATTTCTTGCTCTACAGGATTCTCATCTACGATCGCTGGATCCAAGGGTGCATCAGTTACCGTACCAGATTTAATTGCTCCTAATCTATTAGCTAGATCATCACAAGCATCATAGCTCGGCTTAGCACTACAGAACTCATCTATTGCTTGTGAGAAGTCTGCAATTTTTTGTTGATAATCAGGATCATTTTTATATTTATCAATTAATTCTTGTTCATTATCTTTAGATGCTCTTAAACATTTATTAGTAAGTTCTACATAACTACCACCTGTATTAACACAGTAACCTGAAGCATTCCCATTCTTAGGATTTAAATTGATTTGCACTCCATTTATTTGTGAACTACTTCCTTCTTTTGGGGCCCCAAACAATAATGGATTACAACGAAACTCTGTGTTACTTCCACAGGCAGAACTCGCTTCATATCCACCAAAAGACTGCACCCTTGAATCGTTTTTAGTTTTCCATGGAGATCTACAATAGCCCCCTTCCATCAAAGATGGCCATCCTCCAAAAAAACATACTCCACCAAAGTCAGCATTCGCTTCTTTAATCAAAGAAAACTTTAGAAAACTAGTTTTAAGCTCTTCATACTCAGTATCTTTTTCAACGCTTGATAAAAAGTCTATATAGGCAACTCTTAGCTCTTTGAGTTGATTCTTATCGAAGCTTTCAAGCTGATTTTTACCCAATACAAAATCAGGTTTTGCGTACAAATTAAGACTTGAAAGAAAAATAAAACCTAACAAACAGATTTTCATATTCTTCTTATCGGTTCTTAATCACTAAGCTTGACTAATAAATATAGATTTTAATTGAGTAAAATCGAGTAGTTACAGAGACAATATATCTTTAAAATTGTCATACAAGCTACCGAAAAGAATTATATAATCAAGGGGATAATATGGAATCAAGAATTGGAAGATTTGTTTGTATAATAAAAGACAGTACAGGCAAATTGGATTTATATAGAGAAAAAAATGAATCTGAAAAAACTCGGTTATTCGATTCTGAAGAAGAGGCAGCCTTTTTTTTAAAAAATAAAAACATTGATCAGTTTAATATTTTAGAAATTAAAAAAGATACTTTCTAAAATGATAAAACATGAAGATCCTTTAAAAAGTTTTATTCCGACCAAGAATACTAAATTTATTATTTTTGGAACTATGGTTGCTATCAATGCACGAATTATTGATGGCATACACCCAAAAGAAGATTTTTTTTATTACAATAATAATAGAAATCATTTCTGGCGAGTTCTTCAATACTTAATGAACCCAAAACTTAATAAACAAGATTCGCCCGAAAAATTTACTATTGAACAAAAAAAAGAGTTTTTAAATAAACACGGAATAGCTATTATAAATTTAGTCAAAGAGGCCATCGTTTCAAACAAAGATAAACTCGATCCATCTGATACCGTTTTGTTTGATGCCTATAAAAAAAATAATATACGTTTTAAAAAAATTAATTCCAAGACCAAAGAACTTATAAAAACAAAACCTATATTTTTCACTTGCAGAAAGAAAAAAGGTATCGATTTACTAGTTGATGGTTTTTTCCAATCTAACCAACTAGACCCCAAAATTAAGAATAATATTTGGTACTGGCCCACACCTACAAGATGCAACCCCTATGACAGAAGTACTATCTGGAAAAATGAAATGAAACTACATACTAAAAATTATCTATAAAATCAGCAAAGTCATGATCGTCAATAAATGGGTTTCTATTTCCTTGAATATCTTCAATTAAATCATTTCTTCGCAATTCTGCTTCATCAGGAGGATCCATTTCATTCCATTTTCTAAGAATTTCTTCTTCTCCATCTGAAATATGTGATTGATATCTAAGTGAAAAATAAAATAATGCCCTAGCTACATTTCCTTTATGCTCCGATGGCGGCTCAAAACCATACGTACGTCTTCCACTCACATATTCTTTTATAGATGAACCACAGTCCGGTAATCCTCTCGTTCCTTCCTTGAAATCAAAAAACTGAAAACTACTTCGAGAACTATTTGCCCTAGAATCAGTTGGATAAAGAATATGAAGATCAGCCTGTTGGTGGTTGTAATTTTCTCGTCCATTAAATTTAGACTTAGGCCAAGTATGCTCTATATTCACAATACTTGCTGACGGCATGTCTCTTGGACCTATGCGAGTTCTGATTATTTTATTGCAGTAAACGTCCTTAACAAAATAACCGTCAGAATCTTTTTCAAGATGAATATTTTGAAAAATATCTTTTCTTGCTTGTTTGTAATTGCTTGATGGTCTATGGCCATCCATAGTCATTTCCCTTAACTCCAACCGCATGTCCACATCAATACTGTCAACTGCCTCAACTCTTGCTTGTAAACCGAAACTAGATATAACCATCAAAAAAGTAAGAAAAATTTTCATGAAATCCTTTAATAAATTATAAGTTTTACTAATCATAATCATAAAGGCCACTAAATGTCTAAGAAAAATTAATTACTTAACTACACTGTTTACGTTTATTATAAAGCTCATTATACTTCTTAAAATGATTAAAACATTATGCATCATTTTTTTATTTCCTTTAATTGGTTTTACTAAAACAAAAACAAAACCACTCTATGAAATAGGTATTGCAGGAGGAACCGGCTTTGTTTCAGATTATCCAGCCTCAAACCAAGGACGATACAGATCTATCTTTGTTCCAAACTTTGTCTATAGAGGCAAAGTAATAAAAGCAAATGACGGCGGAACTAAAGCCAGGTTCATAAAAACAGGTAAATTAATATTTGATATTAGTCTCGGCGCATCGCTTCCTTCAAATTCCAAAGACAATGAAGCTCGAGATGGAATGGACGACTTAGATTGGTTAGCAGAAATAGGCCCTCGAATAATCTATCGCTTTATAGAAAACCCAGAACATATTTTACAATTAGAATTTCCTTATCGTTTTGTTTACTCAACAGACTTTTCTCACACCGAATACAAGGGCTACCGATTCGCCACCGAACTAGATTATACAAATAAATCTTTTTCTGAAGATATTAAAACATTTATGAGTATAGGAATTCAATTTGGTAGTGAGAAACTTCATGATAACTTTTATGAAGTAGCTCCAAGTGACGTAACATCAAATCGAGAACGGTTTAATGCTAAAGGTGGTTATATCGGCTCTTACGTTTCAACTGGGTTTTTAATCCCATTTGAAAGCGCTAAATATTTTATCGGTCTTTATTATAGTAATTATTCTGGAAATGCTAATCAAGATGGACCACTTTTTAAATCTTCTGAGAATTATTCGTTTTTTGTGGGCTTGAGTTATTTTTTCTATAAATCTGATGAACTAAGTATCTATGACTGACAAACTGCCTGACTAGATTGGTGTTAGCCTCTTTAAATAATAGTGGTTGTGATAATAAATAAACATATCAAGCTGAT